>JAKSJV010000014.1 GCA_024402005.1 Bacteroidales bacterium | reverse complement strand
AAAAGAACTCGTTAACAAGGAAAGTTTTTCCGACACGTCTCCGCCCATACACAACGATAATCTCGGCTCTGTTACTGTCCAGAAATCTTTGTAAGCTTGCTGACTCTTGTTTTCTTCCTATCATAGCTAATCTTATTTGGCCACAAATATATAAAATCACTATCATTTGGCCAAACAAAATAACTTAAAATAGCCAAACGGGGTGGTTATTATTCCGATTTGGCCATCTTAAGCTACTGCCCCATAATTTCAATTTCATTTCCTATAGGCGTCCAGACGGAAGTCCAGCAGCCATTGCCGCTATGGCGTATTCTATGCCGCGGAGTTCGGCAAGGGAGCGCATACGGCCGTAGAAACTGTAGCCCGGATTGGACTGGCGTCCCAGGTCGTCGCACATCTGATGACCGTGATCCGGACGCATATATATGCTGCAACCACGCTTCTGCTGCACATCATAAACGGCCTTGACCATCTCATACACAGGCACATCGCCTTCAAGGAGACAGGCTTCGTAGAAATTGCCTTCGGCATCGCGTTTGGTGCTGCGGATGTGGACAAAGTCTATTCTGTCGCCGAATTCACGCATCATCGCAGGACAGTCATTGTCCGCACGCACGCCGAATGAGCCGGTGCAAAGATTGAGACCGTTGCTCCTGTTGGGAACGGCGGCAATCAGTTTGCGGAAGTCCTCGGCAGTGCTCATTATACGGGGCAGGCCGAGAATGGGATAAGGAGGGTCATCGGGATGAATCACCATACGGGAACCCACCTCATCGCACACGGGGCACACCTGCTGCAGGAAAAATATCAGATTGGAGCGCAGTTTCTCTGCATCGATGCCCTTATAACGGTCAAGCGCCTTCTGGAACTGGTCCAGCGTGAAACTCTCCTCACTGCCGGGAAGACCTGCTATCATATTGCGGGTGATGAGCTGCTTCTCCGCTTCGTTCATTGCCTCATAACGGGCTTTGGCCTTGGCAATGTCCCCAGCACTGTATTCCTTCTCCGCACCCGGGCGTTTCAATATGAAAAGGTCGAATGCCAGGAAGGCCGCCCTTTCGAAACGCAAGGCCGTCGAGCCGTCAGGCGTCTCCCACGCAAGATTGGTCCTGGTCCAGTCCAGAACAGGCATAAAGTTGTAAGTAATGACGTGTATGCCGCACTCCGCCAGATTGCGTATGCTCTGTTTGTAGTTCTCTATATATTTAAGGTATTCTCCTTCCTGAGTCTTGATATGTTCGTGCACGGGGACTGACTCCACCACGCTCCACACAAGCCCCTTCTCCTCGCACTGGGCCTGCCGCTTGCGAATCTCCTCTACTGTCCAAACCTCCCCATTGGGAATATGGTGAAGAGCAGTAACAATATCTGTAACACCTGCCTGACGTATGAAATCAAGCGATACGGGGTCATTGGGCCCGTACCACCTGAAACTCTGCTTCATCAAATAAGGTTGTTTCATACTCTCTGACCTCCTTAAATGCTGAAACTGTTAAAACCACCGTCAACGGGGACCACTGTGCCCGTAACACCCTTCGAAGCCTCGCATACAAGGTAGTGCAGCGCACCCACCAGTTCGTCAGGTTCCAGAAAACGTCCGAAAGGAGTGTGGCATATTATCTTATGGCTGCGGTCGGTAAGACTGCCGTCAGGGTTGGTCAGCAGGCTGCGGTTCTGATTCGTAAGCAGGAAACCGGGGGCTATGGCGTTGACGCGTATGCCCTCTCCGAACTTGAGAGCCATTTCACCTGCCAGCCACTGTGTCCAGGATGCCAGCGCTGACTTTGCCATACCATAGCCGCACACGCGGGTGAGAGGTCTGTAAGATGACATACTGCAGAAATTGACGATGGCGCCCTTCTTGCGCTCCACCATAGTCTTTGCAAACACCTTCGTAGGAAGGATGGCCCCTATTATATTGAGTTCAAACACCTTGCGTGTCGCATCAATATCCATATCGAAAATTGTCTGCTCCGGAGTGACATTCGCCGGGCCCATATTGCCGCCGGCACCGTTCAGAAGGATATCGATGCCGCCGTAGGCCTTGACTATATCCTGGCGGTTCTGCTCCAGAACCGTCCCATCCAGCACATTGGTCGGCAGGAACATAGCCTCGCCGTCCTCAGCCTTGATTTCCGCCACGATTTTTTCTCCCGTTTCGCGTGCCCTCTCAAGGTCGAGCAACACCACCTTGCAGCCCTGGGCCGCAAAATACTTTACTATCGTCGCTCCCAGCACCCCGCAGGCCCCGGTCATTACGACGACTTTTCCTTTCAGGTCAAACAGATTGTTCATAATTCCAAATAATTGATTAACGGTTCAGTGTGTCATCTGGAACTCCTGTATATGATTCTGTCTCCCCAGACCGGCACAAATACATTATCGCGATATATCTCATAGGCCGCTGCGAGACCGCAGGCATAGCTCCAGCGGAATTTGCCCATAGGATGTCCCAGTTCCAGCAGATGGGAGGCCAGAACCCAGTGGGGCTGAATCTTGTCCGCAGCCTTGAAAAGGTTCAGCCCGACACGGATATGGGGCACGAAAATATCCACAGGGCCAGGCGGATCAAGCTGCCTCCAGTTAAAGGAGTCCCCGACGAAATAGAAACTGATGTTGCCGGCATCATCTCCGCAATCTACGAAATACGTAATCACGAAGTTCTTTTTTTTATTGTTATGGTCCGTGTTTTCAGTGATTATCCTTATTCCGTCCACCAGCGTTTCCCTTACGTCCCGCAGATTCGTCATCGCATAATCCGGTTTGTCGAAATTGGAAAAGACCTTCTTTCCGGCTGCAATCATCGCCTTGTTCATCGCGTCCGTATAATGATCGTCGTGGTCGTGGGTCACCATCAGGAAATCGAGGTAGGGGACAAGTCTCTCAGCTTCAGGATGCATCAAGTCTATTGCAAAGCAATGTGATGGCGTTTTGACCACATACCCCATATTATAGAGCAGCCAGATGACCACACTGCCCTTTTCCACCTTCGCGGCCGGAATCTCCTTCACCAGCTTCTCGAGCGAACGTTGATAGAAACGCAGCGCCGTCCCCTTTTCCATCTCGCGTCTCACGGACTCTTCAGACACCAGGTATCGCTCGAACACCTCCGCCGGCATATTGTCCATATACTGTTGCATCCGTAACATCGCACCCACCCTGTCTTCATTGAGACATAATGGAGAAGTCTTCCAGAATTTTTTGATGATGCCGTCCACTTCCCTGTTCGGATTGGATGCAGACAGGGTCTGCACAATCACGAGCGCAGACACGAATGCAATCAGACGGTATATGATTTTTGCTTTCACCGTTTATAATTCAATAAGAATGAACGAATGGGATGCAAGGATGGTAAGGAGAAAATTCATTGTATCAGCCGTTTCGAACAAATATACATGGAATTTACCTCATATCCTAATTTTGAAATATCCAGTCACGGTATTGCCTGCTGATTTCGCCGGCCATATAATCCATTCCCTTGATATTCGGATGCATGGAATAGCATTTCGGGATATCGGGGTTGTAGATGTCGTTGTGATAGTTTCCATTGTCGCTGAAATCGATGTAACGGCAGAATGGATAATGGTCGGATATCTTCTTGATGATTGCAACCTGCTCGACATTGAGGGCGTCACCGATAATGTTGAGTATCTTCGCTGACGGATGGTCGCTGTGTATCATATTGACCACCTTCACATAAGCCTCGACGAATGATGTCTCGGAAAGGTCACGGTCGGGCTTCGCGAAGATCGTCGAAAACTCGGAGTCCGACGGGACACGCTTTGTTCCCGTTATGCCGTTCCCCTTGTCCTCCTGCTGCCAATCGTTCGTCCCTCCATAGATGATTACTATGTCGGGTGAGCCGAGGGTGTTCGATTCGTAAGTGCGCCCCGACGGATAATTGCTCCTGCCGTATCTGGTGACGAACGCCGGACGGTATTCGCCTCCTGTACGGGTATCCTGCGCCACACAGGAGCCTGACCAGGATATGTTCTTCTCGAAGGAAAGTTCGCCATCAAAATATTTGGTCACGAGCAGTCCCCAGTATGTGTTTGTCCAGAATTCGAGAGAACCGTCGATCTTGTACCGGCTGTAAACCGCATTCCCGGCCGGAACACATCCTTCGAAAGTCGATATGGAATCACCGAAGATGCTGAGCTTCTTTTTCGACGACGGCTTCAGAAGGTCGTTCAGACTGACAACGCTTGAACCGGAAAGCACGAGCTCCTTGTCAACGGAATATGTTTCGGGTGCAGTTCCGTTCTTATAAAAACTTGCAGTGAGTCCCTTCGTGAGGCGCACCCCGGGGACGGCGGCGACATAATAGGTGGCGGGTCCGACCACATTGACGCTTATCGACGACTTTCCATCCGTCACTTCACCTATCACCGGAGAGTCGCCGGAGAGAGTCACGGAGAGGGTGCCGGCAATGCTTTCGCCACCCTGGGCGGACAGGACGATTCTGGAATACCCGGAGTCTTCCACAACGATTTTAAGGAACGCCGGCACGTTACGGAACGTTGACACGCCTTCCGTGCGCAACCTGGCGACCGACATATTGCCTTTGGAGAAAGGCCCGTCCTGGACGTCCGGGATCACCATCGAGAAAGTCCCGTCGGAATACGTAACGGCATCCTGAGGATACGCTCCGTAACATTCATCGACCTGTTCAGGCAGAATCACCGGAAAATCCACAACGGAACCGGCTTCTCCAACAGTCGATGTGGTCGATCCGCCGTCATAGAACACAGCGATCCTGTCGCCCTTGACCCAATAGACAACCGTACCCGAAAGAGCCGTTTTCGTCTTCATTTCGATACCTGCACGGATGACAACTTTCCTATAGCCCTCGGGGATGTCATCCAGGACTTTGCCACAGGATGTCAGAAACGACAGGACCGCCGCAGCAAGAAAAAATCTGAATGCCATTTTCATAACTTTCATAATTCAAATATCAAAAATTGTTGGGCTTTGCCTCCCAGGACTTGGATTTTCCCCTCACAAGAGGGCTGTCATCCCCAGGGTCACCTGCCACGGGACCATCGGGACGGTTTTCCCCGTTGAGAGTAACACCCTTAAGGGTCAGACCGTTGCATCCCCTGACCACCATAGGATCCCCGGGAGCATCAATCTGCGCCTTGAAATTCTCAAGCAGCACAGTTCCTATCTCACAACCCTTGTTGCCGATGAACCGCAGGGCCCTTCCGCTCCTGACATCGAAATTGCGGAACACGATTCCGTCCACACGACGCACCTTCACCCCCGGCTGGGAAACAATCTGCACGGCCCTTCCGGAGAAAGTGCCGCTGTAGTTCTCGAACACGATGTCAGAAATGTCCATATACCCGGTATCATCAGAACGAAGGTAACGTGTGGGATAATCTGCAAATATTCCGTTGTTGCCGCGAGCGGTGATATTTTTGAAGCAGGCGTGCCGTATGACGTCATCCGAAGGGCAGCCCAGGCGCACTGTCTGGCAACGGGAATCAAGGTCGCAATCACTGACCTCTATGTCCTCGCAGACTATGTGGTCTTGAGGATTCTCCCTCATTGCCCTGAGGATAAGGCAGTCGTCGCAAGTCTTGAAACGTGAGTTCCTCACGCGCACGTGGGTACATCCGTCGAAATCGATGCCGTCGTTGTTTATCATATTCTGGTCTGCGGTCACCGTTATGCCGTCAACTTCGATATTGCGGCACAAACGGATGAACATAGTCCAGCAGGGGGAATCCTTGAAGGTCACGCCCTCAAGGCGTATCCCGTCACAGTCATAGAGCTGAACCATCCTGGGACGTTCCACGGGAGGCTTGGCGTAATACTTGTTCTCGAATTTGGTGGTGTCGAAGAATTTCGGACCCTGTCCGTCAATGACGCCTTCTCCGGTCAAAGCGATATTATGCTCTCCATAGGCATAGACAAGCACCTTCGACGAGTTCTCAGGTTTGATGGAGCACACGCTCTCCGGAAAACTGTCGTAATCCTCACTCCTGTCCCCGCCCAGCAGAACGGCACCTTTGTCAAGATGAAGCTCCACATTGCTCCTCAGACGAATGGAGCCCACACGGTAAGTGCCGGATGGAACGACCACCTTGCCGCCACCGTCAGAGAAGGCCTTGTCTATCTGAGCCTGTATATCCTTACCCTCATCCCCTTTCACCGTATAGACGGAAGGAGCCAAAGAGTAAAGATTAGTCTTATACCAATGCTGCAGGACATAGAATACATCCTTCTTTTCACCGCATTCCGACACAAGCCCCTTGCGGTTGAAGTCATCCTGAATCCCCTTCAACTGCCTGCGAGGGGAGCGGAAATCCTTCAGTATCCAAGGGCTTAACCCAGCAAGGCCGGGAATGGCGGACAGCATCTTTATCTGGGCCTTGTACAATTCCACTCCGTATTCCTCTGAAAAGTACACATCCGCACCGGCGTGATAACCGTATTTGACACCGGCTCCAAGTTCGGTAATTATGACGGGCTTATCTACAGAGAAGGACCATTTCGCCCGCAAGCACTTTTCCGGTTTGCCGTCATACCAGCCAAGATACTGGTTGAAACTTATGACATCCGTCTTGTCCTGCAGTTCGTCCTGAACTGTATATGTGCGGTCAGGGAGCCTCGTTTTTTCCATCGCAGCCCCTACAAGCCTTGTGGCATCCAGTTCCTTCGCCCTGTCGATAAGTGAAGACAGGAATCTGAGTCTGGCTTCGGACTTCGGGGTCTCATTCGCAATCGACCAGATGATGATGCTCGCCCTGTTGCGGTCACGAGTTATCATTTCTTCAAGCTGATTGGCCGCGTTACGATACGTGTCAGGATTTTCCCAGCTGATTGTCCAGTAAACAGGAATCTCCGACCATACCATCAGACCGAGACTGTCTGCCAGACGTGTCATATTCTCGTTGTGAGGATAATGGGCAAGCCTTACGAAATTGCAGCCCAGTTCCTTTGCCGTCATAAGCAGTTTCAACGACTGCTCCCTGCTCCAGGCCCTTCCACTTACGGCATCCATCGTCTCTTCGTGAATCGCGATGCCCTTGCAGAAAACAGGGCTGCCGTTGAGAAGGAGTTTTGATCCGTCTGCGGATATGGTCTTGAAGCCGATTCTATCCGACAAGGCGTCATCTCCGCAAGAAAGGGTCACATCATACAGTTTCGGGGTTTCAGGGCACCACAGTTGGGGTTTGGCTTTTTTGGAGAACCTTGCCATACCGTTGGCGTCGGCGACAGCCTTCACCTTATATCTGAGTTCTGGAATTGCGACCGTCACCTCGGACCCTTCCGCAGGAGAACCGTCCAGCTGCACCCATCCGTCTATGTGCTTTCCGTCCGTAGACAAGCCCACACAATAGTCCCTGATGAAGGTTTCTGGCGTTTCTATTATCCTGACCTCCCTTGTGATGCCGCCGTAATTCCACCAGTCACAGTTGTTCGTAGGTACGGCATCTTTGTGACGGCTGTTGTTCACCTTTACAACCAGCGAATTGGAGCCGGACTTCAAAATATCCGTAACCTCGAAATCAAAGGGGGTGAAACCGCCGACGTGCCTGCCGAGAATTTGCCCGTTCAGGCCGCAGACGGCTTCATAATTGACCGCACCAAAATGGAGGAAATAGCGTTTCCCCGGCCGTGAAGTGCAATCGAAAACCTTCCTGTACCAGATGGTGCCTTCATAGTAATACAATTTCACGTTCTGCGTATTCCAGTCTCCCGGAACAGCCAAAGTATCGGAATAATCGAAATCATACTCATCCCTCTTCGTAGGAGACTGATAATAATGCCTGTCCGCAAAGAAAGTGGAGGAAGCCTTCATAGGCTTCATCCTGTAATTCAGATAGCCGTTCTCATACTGGTCGATGATTGCATCCCAATCTCCGCACAAATCGGTGGTTTTCCTTGCGCCGACATTGGTAATCAGCTCATACGTACCGCCTTCGATTCCTTCCGGCGACACATTCTTCTCCGACGTCTCATCTTGAGCCGCAGCAACAATGCCGATGCAAAGCAACGACAAAAAAATCAAATACGCTTTCCTCATATACTCACATTAATCGTCTTCCACCATTCAATAGTCCAGACAGGCTAATCCCACTCCCCTTCTTCAACAATAATTACGCTGCCTCCCTCGTTGTTGAATTGTTCATGCTGCACTGCCGGAGAAGAGCAAATAACCCTATTACGGTTCAAAGGGATTATTTTTATTTGAAGAGGTAAATATTCAAACTTCATATCAGTATCTTAATTAAACAACAGAGTCGCAATAATCGGATAATGGTCTGAAATGTATGGCACACTATGGTAAGTTTTGATATCAGTATCGAACTCCTTGATTTTATAGAAATTCTTGTAGGCAATGTGGTCGATGTTGCTTCTGCCGTCATACTCGCCATAGCAGTTGTAGCTCTTGTGGGCGTCGTCGAAGCAGACATTCTTTTCATTCCTCGCAAAGAACATCTTGCCTGATTTACGGAATGTCTCCAGAGGCGAATTCGTCGTCGTCATATTCATATCCCCCATCATAATCATAGGCTTGCCAGTTGAATTGAGTGACTGAATCTGAGCCCAGAGCACGTCAAGCTGCTGGCCTCTGACACCGTCGTCGGAGTTGTCGAGATGCGTGTTGAAAACATTGAACTGCTGTCCTGTGTCCTTGGATTTCAACCTTACCCATACACAGGTTCGGTAGTGTTTCGAGGACTTGAACTTAGAGATTTTCGACGGAGTGTCACTAAGCCAGAAAATACCGCTCGCCTCAAGGGTATATTTGTCTGTCCGATAGAAGATATAGTTTCCGGAATCCTGGGAATGGTATTTTCTATTCCAGATATACCCCTCTTCCTCATCGTCATCCTTGCCGTATTCGGAGCCTCTTCCGTAAACGCCATATCCGCTGACATTGTCAATGATGTTCTTCTTCTGGCGATATTCGCATTCCTGAGTCCCGATAATATCATACTGGTTCTGGGTGAAGAAATCATATACCGCATTCTTGCGAGTCGTCCATTTCTGTTCGGATGTCACGTCATCCTCGTTTCTCTGGGCGCGGACGTTGAATGATACGACCTTGATTTCCTCGCGGCCTTTTTCTTCATTGGCATCCGTAAACGGTATTTCGGTCAACATTTCTATGGTGCCTGCAACGCCGTTTTCAGGAAGAGTGGAACTCAAGCCCGTTATTCCGGCCCTGACCACCTGGAACGAAAGGTCCTTGCTCATAGAGGTGGGCGTACCTGATTCGTCACATACCATAAGGTCAATATGGGAATAACTGCCTGCGGGAACAACGAAGATGAAATCCGTTGCAGTGGCCTTGTTGAGTTGGATACCGTCGCAGTACATCGCAATGGTCTTTGAAGCGCCTGAAGATATTTCAAGAACGGGGTCGGAACCTGCCGTCGGAATGGCGAAAGAAGCCTCGCCGGCAATGTTCTTGTCAAACGTAAGATCTACTTCGGATACTTTTATCGAGCCCTTCAGCGACACCTTGAAAAGACCGCACAGGTTTTTCATCACAAAGTTTCCTCCGTCGAGTTTGTTCCCGCTGGCGAACGAAGGGTTTGCGGCAACGCCGAAACTTCTTTCAATGTACGACACGCTTGAACTCAATTTGGTCGTAAAGCGGCTACCGTTGAAGGAAAAATCCCCGGCGGGATAACAAAGATAGAACGTGGAGCCGGAAACCGGGATGGGATCTTCCTTTTCATATATCTTGTTCGTGAAGCGGGCGCTCGTGGTGCCGGCGCCTTCCTTGAGTTTGAACTTGACGCCATCCGTATTGGTGTTACTGAACACCACTATGGTGTCACCCTCCGCCCAAAGGACGTTGGTACCGCTCAGGGAAGTCTTCGCATCATCGCTGCCGACGCCGAATATGATCTCATTCGAAACGGGCTCAGGGATAACGGGCTCCTGCGGCTCAGGATCTGCAACAGGTGCTGCCTTGGTGCAGGAAAAGAGCGCGGCAATAAATGCAAGTAATGTAATATATCTTTTCATAATCTTGTCCTCCATCCGTTATTCTTAATTATTCGGTCCTGTCTTGTCTCCCTTATCATACGAACCGGGCCAGGAATATGAACCACGAGTAGTTCCTCTTGCATCCACTGCTGTTGTTCCGTCACTGCTTATTGCTCCGACGCTGATCAGCCAGTTGTAGAAGCCTGTGTCTGCTGCTCTGATTGCGGCATTGATGTCGGCGGTGGCACCGAGATATTTGCTGCCGGAATTGGCTCCGTTCCAGGCCCAGAGATTATTGTCGTTGTCCCAGGCAAGTCCACCGAAATGCTTGGGCAGACGTCCGCCCGTGCCGAAATAATCAGCGGGGTCATTTTTGCCGCTGATGTTTTTGCATTGCCCTTTATTGTAATTGCTATACTGAGCCGCGTAAGAATCGATAGTTGACGCTACACCGTAGTTGGTGATGTCGTCCCATTTCATGAGTATGTTGTTGACCATATAAAGATTGACACTCGTTGCCCCGCCCTTGTTGTCGATTCTGATGAAGCCGGGGCCGCTGCCGCTGAGTGTTCCATTGGTTGCATTACCATTCTTATCTTGAAGGTTTCCAATGAAAGATGTATTGGCGATGACGAACTTGACACCGTTGTTTGTCGGCAGGTTTATCCAGGTACACTGCTGCCCGGACTTGTCGGAACCGTTACTGTAATTGTGGTTGCCCGAGCAGTTGTTGAGACAAAGCACGTTATTGCTCTTGCTCTCCGCAATCTTAATCATTGCGCCATAGTCGTCCGACCAGTTGTTTTCCTTGAAGGCGCAGGCGTTGAAATATGCCTTGAAACCATCGTTCCCATTATAATAAACCGCGCCTGCCTTTGCCTTATTGTTGTCAAAGACAGAACTATTGCAATAAAACTGTGTGGTATTAGCATTGGCAAATATTACACCACCATTGGTTTTTGCTTCATTATCAATGAATTCACAGTCTTCACAGTTGCAGATAGCGGTTTCTGCAGCAAGGAAAACAGCCGGTCCATTATCGGCAACATTGCCTTCAACCCTTACTCCGCTCACATTGAACGTGGCTCTGGTGGAAGGATAAAGCGCAGCTCCGTTATTATAGCTTGTATTATTAAGCTTCTGGCCTATGTTGCGGGTAAAATCTCCACCTGTAACATTCACGGTTGTTCTATAACTGCTATTGCCATTATTGCAATACAAAGCTCCCCACGGGCTGTTATTGTCGTGGAAACTGCAGTCCGTGAAATTATACGTTACAGGAGCAGAAGAGCGCATATTTACACAGCCACCCTCATCGGACGCATAGCATCCTGTAAATTCACACTTATTGAAGTCAATACTGCCTGAAGTATATGCGCAGTCAGAATAAACTGCACCACCTCTGTATGCCTCGCAATTTTCGAATTTACAAGTGTCGAAAGACGGATGGCATTCGGTGCTATTGATTCTGACAGCTCCGCCAAGTTTTTGATTCGCAACACTTACGCTGCACTCCTGGAACAGGCAACCGCTGAAAGTGGGATATGAGGTATCAGTGACAAAGACACATCCGCCGTTTTTACTCGAACAGTCATCAAAGGTACAATTGCTGAATGTGGGATTTGAGGTATTGTCGGTATGGACACATCCGCCTTCATCGCTAGAACAATTAACAAATTGGCAATTGGTGAATGAAGGATGAGCTGAATCATTTGTCCTCAGGCCTCCTGCTCTGTAGCCAGCCCCGCTGATATAACATCCAGTAAAAACCGGAGCGGCAGAACTGTTGAAACAGAAACAACCGCCATTGTTATCGGCAACATTTCTCGTTAACTTACCAAAATTACAATTAATGAATTGAGATGTGCCGGCCGTGGAGCCGAACGCGCCTCCGTTATAGGCCCTATTGCCATCGAAATCGGCACCCTCAACTGACAGTGAGCCACTTGACTGATAGATACCACCACCCATTCCTGTGCTACTGGTTGTTTTATTCGCCGTGAACGAGCCTCCGTTGACAGTGACAGTGCCGGAGAAGTTCTCCATAAAAATGGCGCCGCCATAATTTCCCTCATTGCTGGAGAAAGTGCAATTGGAAAAAACGTGATTCCCGGAATCGCCGGAACATCTCACGGCACCGCCGCGTGCACCGGATCCGGTGGCGGTATTGCCGTTGTCAGGGCTGCCGAAAATACAATTCGTGAACGTTGAATTCGCTCCTCCGGCGTGAACGGCGCCACCATATTTGCTCTCATTGTTATAGAACTCACAGCCAGTCACACTGACAGGACCGCCTGAAGCGAGCTTAAGCGCTCCGCCGGCGGAGTTGCCGTCACCGGTAGCGGAATTCCCGTCAAAGGTACAACTGGAAATTACTACCTCTCCCGTCAGGTCAATTACTCCCGAAGCGCCATTGTCAACATTGATTGCAGCACCGTACGTTGCTGAATTCCCGGAGAAAGTACAACCATTCAGAGTGGCTGTCCCGTAGCCCACATTGATGGTAGCTGCAGTTGCCGTGTTAACGTTGTTTTCGAGTCTGCAACCACTAAGGTTCAGTTTGGAATACTTCGAGGCCATCCGGATGGCGGCCTGGCCTCCGCCTGTGCCGTAAGAATTGCTGAAAGTGCAGTCCATAACCGCGAGGTCGGCATATCTTGCAAGTTGGAACAGTCTGTGGGTATTGCCGCCGTCGAATACGGTGGGATGGTTCTGCACATCCTTCGCGCCGTTGTAATAGCCGCCGTCGAAGGTGAAATTGATATATTTCTTGCAGTGGTTCGTGAATCCCAATTCCACTAGAGCACCGAAATCATAAGTACCGCCCTCAATTTTGAACAGCGCATTCTTGAGATAGTCTTCTCTGGATTTCTTCTCCGAATCAGTAGTTAGAGAGTCAACCTGTCTGGTAATCTTCTCCTTGAACTCATCCTTTCCCATAGCGTTAGCCCAGCTGGAGCCGTCTTTATTGCCTGCACCGGAAACCGTGACGTAGTACTCGTGGATAGCGTTTGCCTTGAAAAGGGTTTCCACCGTTCCGAAGGTTGCTATATAGCCCCTGTCGAGTTTGAAATCGAAGTCAACGTCGTAATATTTGGTGTTCAGGTTGTTGACATAGTAATTCAGCTCGAAGCCGTCTGCGTATAGCTTGCCCGGCAGGATAGGTGCATAGAAGTCTCCCGCGCCACCGATATTCATAGTGTATGTCTGATGGGTATTGGAAACATCACCGATCTGGATATTGTTGCCCGAGTCGAAGGTAACTGGCAATGTTCCCCTCAGGACAGGATTCTCTTCAGCCCTCGCCCTTATTTCAATCTTCTGGGCGTTGGGGTCGGAGACAGTGAATTTAAGGAAGGATACGACGGAGCGGAATACCGCGGTCTTCTTGCCGTTTTCAGAATCAGCAACAATCTTCGAGGCCATAAAGTTGACCTTGCTGAACTCACCGGACTCCACTCCCGGCATCTCGAAGCTCAATGTGCCTTCGGAGAACGTGGCTGACCCTGAAGGATATGCCGCATATACACCCGTGACGGTCTCTGGAATCTGCACGCGCAGATTGGCCGCAGGTCCGCCGACCTTGAGGGTGATCGTTGTTTTTTCATCAGACCCGGAGCCCCAGAAGAAATCTATCTTGTCTCCCTGTGTCCACTCTATGTTTTTCGTTGAACCGGAACCGGAAATGTTTGTCTTGGAGCTTTCCATAGAAAGCTGCAATTCCAGCCATCTGTAACCGTCGCGAAGAGGAGCATTGTCCTCTTCGTCAAACGCTATTTCCCTCGCGCAGGAAAGCATAAGCCCCGCGCAAAGGAAAAGCGAAATCAAACGTTTGATATTCATATTGTAATCAATTCGTTATTCTTAATTATTCGGTCCTGTCTTGTCTCCCTTATCATACGAACCGGGCCAGGAATATGAACCACGAGTAGTTCCTCTTGCATCCACTGCTGTTGTTCCGTCGCTGCTTATTGCTCCGACGCTGATCAGCCAGGCGTAGAAATCGGAATCGGCGCTGCTGATTGCGGCATTGATGTCAGCTGTTGCTCCAAGATTATTGCTGCCGGAATTATTACCGTTCCAGGCCCAGAGATTGCTGCTGTCATCCCAGGCAAGGTCGCCGAAATGCTTGGGCAACCTTCCATCCGTATCGAAATATCCGCCGGGCTCATTTTTGCCGCTTATCCATCTGCTGTAGCCCTTGTTGTAATTGCAGTACTGGGAAGCATAGGAATCGATGCTCGATGCGACACCATAATTGGTGAGACCCTCATCAATCTTCGTGAGGATGTTGTTGACCATATACAGCTTGACCTTCGTTGCTCCGCTCTTGTTGTCGATTCTGACGATGCCGGGAGCACTGCTGCTGGTCGAACTTGACGTATTGCCGTTCTTGTCCTGGAGGTTGCCTATGAAAGAGGTATTGGCTATGACAAACTTGACATCGTTGTTTGTCGGCAGGTTTATCCAAGTGCACTGCTGACCGGTTTTGCCGCTGCCGTTGCTGTAGTTGTGGTTGCCGGAGCAGTTGTTGAGACAAAGTACGTTGTTGCTCTTGCTCTCCGCAATCTTAATCATTCCGCCATAGTTGTCCGACCAGTTGTTTTCCTTGAATGAGCAAGCGTTGAAATATGCCTTGAAACCATCTTTCCCATTATAATAAACCGCGCCTGCCTTTGCCTTATTGCTGTCAAAAACAGAGCTATTGCAATAAAACTTTGTGGTATTAGCATTGGCAAAGATTACACCACCATTGGTTTTTGCTTCATTTTCAATAAACTCACAGTCTTCGCAATTGCATATAGCGGTTTCTGCAGCAAGGAAAACAGCCGGTCCATTATCGGCAACATTGCCTTCAAACCTTACTCCGCTTACATTGAATGTGGATCTGGTGGAAGGATACAGTACGGCTCCGTTTCTATTCTTGTCATCACGTGTCTTGCCTATATTACCGGTAAAATCTCCACCGGAAACATTGACAATTGTCCTATTACCGTCTTCACCGTTATTGCAATATACGGCACCCCAGGGGGTTGTGTTGCCGTGGAAACTGCAATCTGTAATATTATATGTTGCGTCACCCGTTGACCTGATATTGATACACCCGCCTTCATCTTCAGCGTAGCATCCTGTAAATTCGCATTCTGTAAATTCTATTACGACGTCATTCTTCTCATAGGCTGCTCCGAAATAAACCGCGCCTCCTCTATAGGCCTCACAATCAGTGAAAACACACCCCGTAAAGGTAGGATGGGCAGAATGATTAACCAGGATCGCGCCTCCCAAAGAAGCATCCAGATTACCGCCTTTGCAGTTAGTGAAGGCGCAGCCATCGAAATTCACGACGGCACTGTTCCACATATATGTGCAGCTGCCGCCCTTGCTCTCATTGACGTTGCCGCTGAAAACGCAGTCTTTAAGCGTAGAAGTTCCGTCGCAAGAGGAGAACGCACCGCCGTCGGCAGAACCTTTTGTAGTATTATCCGTGAAATTGCATTTTTCCACATAAACGACGTGGGAGCTGACGCTTGCGGGAGCCGTTGCAACGTAAATCGAGTTGCCCGGGCCCTTTTGACCGAGGTTGTCGTGGAAATTGCTGTTGGTGACGGTCGCGTCCGCATAAACGGACAGCGACGCACCGTAACTTGCGCTGTTGTTGGCGAATTCGCAATTGTCGACGATAATAGTGCCCTTTGCGACAATTCCACCCAGAGAGTGGTATCCGCCACCGCTGTAGTTTCTACAATAAGTCACCTTGCAGTCGGTGAGATTCAAATTCGTACCTTCTTCGGCGAGCATTGACGGAACGCTGGATTCCGGTCCAAGGCCGTGAGTGAACTCAATATTGTTGAAAGATACATCCGCTCCGTCTCCGATTTCAAAGATACGGTGCGTGTCGTTTCCGCTTATTACGGAAGCGATATCCGCAGCGCCCTCAAAAGTGAGTTTTACCGGAGAACCGTATTTCATTGAAAGCATATCGCCGAAGTCATAGGTGCCTGCGGCGAGATGGATGGTCGCACCGTCGAGGGCTGCGGCCTGGGCCACGAGCTTGTCGGCATCGTCCGATGCATTCAAAAGGGCCATCAGCGCAGCCGCGTCCATAGCATTATCCTCGTTCTTGCCCGTCTTCGCACCGGCACCTTCAGGACTCGCATAGTAGTTGCCTATCCTTTCCTCGAGAGCGCCAACGCTGGCGATTCTTGACCTTTCGATAATGAGATCCCTGTCGAGGAAATATGAGCCGGCAGGCGTATCACCTTTGTAATATTTCGCGAGAATACCTTTTGAGAACTGAGTGTCCGGAACAATGGCAACATAGTATGTTCCCGCCTCGCTGACGTTGAGTGTGATTTCGGATACGCCATCGCTGACTTCGCCGATTACAGGTTCGTTGCCGTCGAGAGTGACGGCAAGAGTGCCGGCAATGGACTCTCCGCCCACGGCATTGAGAACGACCTTGGTGTATTCCGCGTCACTGACAATCACCTTGATGAAAGACGTCACATTTTTGAAAGATGAAGCACTTTCCTTATACAGTTTGGCTACGGCCAGATTGCCGTTAGCAAATGCGCCCTCCTGAACGGAAGGAACGGACACGCTGAAAGCACCCTCCGTAAAAGTCGCAGCATCGGAGGGATATACACCGTAGAAATCTTCAAGACCTTCCGGGAGAACAGCGTTGAAGGTAGTGGATGTGCCTGAAGAGGCAGCTTTTGCAGTGGTTGAACCACCTTCATAGAAAATGGTGATCTCGTCGCCTTCTATCCAGCTGACGGTTTTGGATTCACCCTCTCCGGACAGAGCGGTTTTGGCAAGTTCAGCCCGGGCGGAGAAAACAACTTTCTCATAGCCGGCGGGGATGATAGATTCTGTCCTGCTTTCTTTTGCACAGGATGCGGACAGTGTTGCCACCAGGCAAAGCACCGTTAATTGTTCAATTGTACTTTTCATTGTCCTTGATCCTCAAAAAGTTCATATTCTGTAAATCCTTCTGTTTGTGCTCCCATTGAACTTGCACAAAGCACTGCGCCCAACCCAAGGTTAAGAACAGTATATTCCATTTCAGGAATCTGATAAATTAGTTTGTCCATAATTATTTATCTGTTTATTATTGATTATTCTGATATGCTCCGGGCCACCAGTTGCCGTCTGTGCGGCTGTTGCCCAGCTGGTCCTTGTCAAGGGCTCCGATACTTGAAAGCCAGGTCTTGAACCCTGCGATCATACCTATGTACTCGCTTGCAGTAGCGGCAGGACAAAGTTCAAGATTGTTGCCGCCGGACAGGGTTCCGTTCCACTTCCAATAGTTGTCGCCGGTCATCCACTGAAGTCCGCCGAACCAGTCGCCGCCCATAGCGAATCCGTTGCCTGTGGGACTCTCTACCACGACGAGTTCCCCTCCGGCATCGTTCGCGTCTATGGCTCCGGTCTTGTTGTAAACCATAGTCACTTTTTCATTGTAATTCGCTACAGCCCTGTTCGACCCTGAGGTGGACTCGGTGACTATGATGTTGTTGACGAGATAATTCTCGCCGCCGGTCATCTTGTCATACCTGATTATGGTGTTCTTCTTGGTCGAGACCTTCGCATCCTCCCCATATCTGGGAGACCCTATGAACGAGCAGTTGCTGAAGCAGGTGGCCGCTGCCTGTATGTTGATCCAGGCCGCCTGCCAGTCGCTCGTGCCGCCTGTCGTGTAGGTGTCGTCAGCGATGGAGCAGTTGTGCATACAATATTCCTTCGCGGCCCCGATGTTGATAGTGGTGCCGTAGCGGTAGCTGATATGATTCTCCGTGAACGAGCAGGCGTTCAGATAGGCGACGGCATCAGATGAATTCACGAAGATAGCGCCGCCCCTGGTCGCATAATTGCCGTCGAAGGAACAGCCGTTGATTTTGCACGTGCCGCCATAGATCTGGATGGCACCGCCATAGGTGTCGTTGTAGGCGCTGGACTGTTTCACGTAGTTCCCACGGAAGACGCTGCCCGTTATAGTCACCTCGCCTGAAACGCGGAGCGCACCGCCGCCATAGGAGCTTCCGGAACTTGGCGAACCGTTCACGTTATTGCCGTTGCCCTCGAAAAGGCAGTCGGTGACGTTGAGGACTCCGCCCTGCGAGTTGATGGCACCGCCGCCGCGCAGATCGCAGTAATTTTCCTTGAAGGTGCATCCGGTGAAATTCATAGTGGCGGAACCTGTGTTGCCGATCGCACCTCCGTATGTCTTGGCCTGATCGTTGTGGTTGCCCTCGAATATCACGTCCGTGCAGTCCAGCGTGCCCTGGCTTATATTGATTGCTCCGGAGTGTCCCGAACTGTTGCCCTTGTTGACGGAATTGCCGACGAATCTGGCATTCTTGCTTATCTTCATCGTTCCCTTGGACTCAAGAAGCATCGCGCCGCCGCCTTCGTAAGCATAATTGCCTTCGAACAGGCCGCCTTCAATCTCGATATCAGACGAATCGAGGGAAACGATGGCTCCGCCGTACTTCGCGTGATTCTCCTTGAAGGTGCAATCCTTCAGGATTAGCTTTGCTCCATTCCACGCATAGATCGCCGATCCCCTCCAGGATTGCGAGGAGTTGTCTTCAAACGTGCATCCGACAAGGGTCGCGACGCCGCCGTGGATGCCGAATGCGCCACCGATCTTCGTGCTGTTGTATTCATTGACGTTCTGCTTGAAGATGCAGTTTTCAATCGTTATGGTCTCCGAACCTTCATAATCAAGGTAGAGGGAGCTGCCCGAGCCGTCGGAACAGAGGTTGTTGTGGAAATTGCAGTTCTTGACGGTGGCAAAGCCTCCTATCTTCAGGGAGGCGCCGTAAGACGCGTAATTGCGTGCGAACTCGCAGCCGTCCACAACGACTGTAGAACCCTCTTTTGTAAGAATGCCGGCACTGGTATGATACGATCCGCTGTTGTCGATATTTTTATTGTCCAGGATGCGGCAGTTCAGGAAGGTCGCGTCCGCTCCGCCGTCAATCATAATCGCAGGTTCACCGGAAACGGATGTACGGCCGTCGGAGAAGGAGATATTGTCGAATACGAGTTTCATCCCCGATTTGACGGCAATGATCCTGTGGGCGTCGCCTCCCGTGATGACGGCGTGTTCGTCGCCCTCGTCATCACCGACGAAAGTGATGCTCACTTCGTTGGAGGAAAAGCCGAGTTCCAGCAGTTTGTCAAAATTATAAATGCCTGCGGCCATATGGATGGTCGTGCCGTCGAGCGCCGCGATTTTGGACGGAAGCAGTGACTCATCCTCGAGAGAGAGCAGGTTCTTGAGCCTTTCCACACTCATAGGATTTGTAGCGGTGGTACCGTTGCCCGTGCCGCTTGGAGAGACAAAGTACTCGGAGGAGAGTTCGAATTCGCCGAAACTGTGAATAAACGAAGCCTCCGTTTCAACAGCCTGCTCATACAGGTATGATCCGGAGAGTTTGTCCCCTTCGTAATATTTGACGACAAGGCCCTTCTCGTGTTTCACCTCCGGCAATACACTCAGATAATAGTCGCCGGCAGGAAGAACGGCCCCCGTTGAAATCTCGGCGGATGACGAAGTACGGCTGATCTCCTTAACCGAAACGTCATCTGTTCCTACGGAAAGGGACAGGCATCCGACAAGAGCCGCACCGCTTACACTTTCAAGAGTAATCCTGGTAAACTTCTCGGTTTTCAGAGTGAACTTGAATAACGAGTTGACGTTGACAAACGAGAATGTCTTGTCCTTGGCTTTTGCCAGGGCCAGATGGCCGGAGGCGAAACTTCCGTCCTGTGTCGCGGGAACGGTAACCGAAATGGCATCGGCTCCAATCAACTCGGATTCCAGAGATGCCGGATATACCGCATAATAATCGGTGGCTTCAGGTACTGCCGCTTCGAATGTTGCGTGAGACGTGCCCTCGCCCGTTTTCAAAACTGCGACGGCGCTCTCGTCAGAATAGAATACCTTTATCTCGTCATCAAGCGACCAGACGGTGTGACCGTTTTCTATCGATGTTTTCGCATTGTCCGAAATACAGGTGAACACCACACCGACAGGTTCCACTCCGACAGGCTCCTCTCTATTACAGGAAGAGAGGATGAACAGGACAACTGCAGATAATATAACTATAATCTTTTTCATACTTCAGTTACGATTTAGAATAATTGGCCTTCATCATAGTCCGACAAGTCACCGCCCTTGTCATCATCACTGGCCGGCTTCTTGGTCCTTACAACAATTTCGGACACCTTGCTCTCTTTATATGTCTTTGTTCCTTCGGCAGATGGAACAGCCTTGACTTTCAATGAATAATCCGTCTCCGGACTGAGCTCCGTGAACGTCAAGGAAGTCTCACCGGTGGATTTGTATTCAGCACCATTGAGTGAATACATATACCCTGCGGCATTGTCAATCTTGCCCCAGCTTACAGTGAACTGATTGTCCAGAACGTTCGATGATGACAGGACAGGGGCATCCAGTTCGATGATATCGAGAGTCGTGACCTTGATTTCAGCCCAATCGCTAGGAATATAGGAGCCCTCATTTTCGCGGGAAGGCACCGCGCTGACCTTGACCGTATATCCGGTAGATGCCGTGAGGTCGCTGATAACGGCACGCGTTTCATTTACCTGCACGGCCTGCCCATCATTGACGGAATACAGGTAATGGTCGGCATACCGGATTGCTTCCCACAGGACCACGAAGCTGTTGGGCGTGATATCCTCTGCACTGAGCTCAGGCGTCGCAAGCTTTATAGGGTCAGCAGTCTTTACCGTCACCTCCGTCCAGCTGCTCTCCTTGTAGGATTCAGCGCTGGTAGCATCAGGAAGAGCTTTGGCTTTGAAGGAATAGGATGTGCTGTATTTGAGACCCTCCATAGTCACTTGAATTGCTGTCGTTTCCTGCTCAGGGCCGTCATTCAAACTGTATTTGTAGGAGCCGGCGCCGGAAACGGCCGCCCAGCCGAACACTATTCTGTCGGGAAGTATGGAGACGGCCTCGACGTTCGGCGCGGCAAGCGCCTCCTTGCCGGAAGTTGTAAAGACCAGCGGAGTGCAATACTCGGAATCCTTCCATTCGGTACTCCCCTCCGGAGCCAGTGATTTCACGGCAACCTGATGCTGTGAGTCAGAGGAAAGGCCATCGATGTATGCAGTTGTCTCTTCTGTAGTGACGACGGTTTTGTCATCGATCAGGAGTTTGTAGGAAGACGCGTGTTCGACGGCCTCCCACATCAGAAGCGCATAATTGGCTCCCGTTGCAGCAACTACGGGAGACGGAATTTCCAACGCCACTGAATCGACAGTCTTTTTCGCACAGGAGCAGAAAAGGACTGCAGCGAGTGTTATGGCAATTGATTTAGCGTAAGAATTGAACATAAGCTGAATATTTATTTTGTAATTTCTTTTTCTATCAGTGAACCCGGAGTAATCTGGACGGTTTCATTCAGCGGGAAAGTCCTGGACAATCCCGAGTCCATATACAACGTGACCTTCAGGTCATTGTATTCGTTGGGCGGAAGGATGAAACGCAAGGGTGTCGAACGGTATGTTGACAGTTCCGTGCCCTCTGCATCCATTATTATGATATGCGATGCCGTCGCGCCCATTGCCGCGATACCGCGTTCGACATTGTACAGCATCTCGCCGGCAATTGCCTTGGCGACCGATTCGAGTTTGACCGATTTCAACTTTTCCGTACCGGAAACGTTCAACTGGAGAATGCCGCATAGCTGATTTACCGTAATCTCCGACGGATTCGTAGAGACTCCCAGCAAGGGCATCGAATTGAAAATCTGGACCGGCACTCCCAGCTCCACTTGCACGGGAAGGGACAGTTTGAAGGTCTTGCCGTCGCATTTGGCAGTGACGGGGTAATATGCATAGAACAATTCGCCTTCCATCTTCCTTCCGTCAAAGGATGCGGTGCTCATACCGGCTCCGGAGTGCAGTTTGAATATCTCCCGTTGTTTCGTTTCCTGATTAAAAACCGCAATGGAATCTCCTGCTTGCCAGGCGACAAATCCGCTTGTGCCAAGCCTGGCTTTCGCCGAACGGTTGTCAATCGTCACATATATTACCGTACTTTCATCAACTGCAGGCCGCTCCGTTTTGGCACAAGATACCGTGAGCAGGCAAAGCAGGATATAGATATACTTCTTCATATCAGACATATTATTCAACAATATCAAATAACTTGGTCATACTGCCTGTCTCGCCGAACGCATCCTGAACCGTAAGTTTTGCAACAGCCCCGGCCTTCGGCTCTGAAAAGACCATTGAAGGCGACTGGTAAATGGATTCGACTCCGTCAATTTCCCATTCCCAGGACACTATTCCACCGATTTCATCAACGGATTTGTCTTCGAATGTCACTTCCTCCCCGACTTTCACTCTGGTCGGACATACGAATTCCACCCAGGGTATGTCATTTTCCTCATTGACGATGACGGTTCTTGTGTAGCTGTCCTTGCCGCTTCCCTGTTCGGCATATACGGTCAAGGAAATGATATACGTCCCGGGTTCGTCAAACACAACGGACTCGAGCT
>JAKSJV010000139.1 GCA_024402005.1 Bacteroidales bacterium | reverse complement strand
CATCATCCATCCATCCCGAAATCTTCGGCTCCGACCACTGTCCCGTCGAACTCGTCCTCGACTTATAGAGCCTTGATTTCCTTTTCGGAAAGCCCCGTACTTTTGACGATGGTGGCAATATCGACGCCGAGACTCAGAAGAGTCCGGGCAATCTCGATACTCCGCTCCGCTTTTCCCTCCTCTCTTCCTTCCTCTCCCAGCACTTTGGCATAATCCATAAGGTCTTCAACTGTTGTCATATTACGATCGCAATTGTTCTGTTCCTCGTCGGTCAGATGATTATAAGATGATGCATCAAAAAGAGTGTCGAGCCGTTTGTTGGCGTATTCCTTCTGCCTGGTCCTGCTTTTGCCTATGTCGCGCATTGCACGCAGGAAGAGATTGCCGAAGTCTTCTCTGCCCCTTTCGGACGCTAATTTAGGAAGTTCCACGAAGATTTTCGCTTTTTTTAATTTTTTATTACATTTTTTATGAGTTCTTCCTGCCGAAAAGCCTGTCGATAACCAGAGCGATGGCACCGTCACCAGTTACATTGCAGGCCGGACCGTAGCCGTCAAGAGCGAGATAGAGGGCCATAATAAGAGCCGTCTGCTCAGGATTGAAACCCATAATAGATTCCAGAAGGCCCAAAGAAGCCATAAGAACGCCTCCCATTACGCCGGGAGAAGCCACCGTGGCGACTGCCTGCATAAGGACGAAATTAAGGTAAACTGCAAAAGTTATTGGGGTTCCCGTTATGTAAGCTACGGCAATGGCAGTGGTGGCCAGTTTGATGGTTGACCCGCACATATGCACGTTGGAGCACAACGGGATAGTGAAATTGATGATATCCTCTCCGACACCGTTTTTCCGCGTACACTCCGAAGTAACGGGGATAACGGCTGCTGAAGAGCAGATGGAGAATCCTGTCAGATATGCCGGGACCATATTCCACAGGCATTTGAAGGGATTTTTATGCGCAATTGCTCCGGCTATGATGTATTGGACTATCAGGAACAATATCGACAGCACCACACCTGTCAAGATGACCTTCACGCCCGAACCGAGAACGACATCTATCACCCCTTTTGCGCTCATCTCGCATATCATCGAGAAAATGTACCAGGGCAACAGCGGGATGATCACCTTTTCTATGACAAGCTTTATGATTTCTCCGAATTCGTCGAATGCCTTTTTCAACCCCGGAGCCTTGACATATATCATCCCGACTCCGAACATAAACGACAGGACCAGGGCCGTCAGCATATCGCACAGAGGCGGTATCTTCATATCGACATACGTCTCGAAGGTCTTGGCCGCCACAGTGTCCGTTGAGAGTTCCCCGGGAGTCAGGTACAGCGGGAACACATTGGATGTGCAGAAATATGAAAACAGCCCTGCAAGTACGGTGGATGCATATGCGATGAGAATGACCGTGAGCAACATTTTGCCCGCCCCTTTGCCTACGTTTGCTATTGCAGGTGTGACAAGCCCGAGAACGAGCAAGGGAACCACAAACTTCAGCAGTTGTGCGAAGAGTACGTTGAAAGTCTTCAGTATGCGGACGAGAACGTCGGGAGCTACAAGACCGAGCAATGCGCCGCAAGCTATGGCAATAAGGACTTTGACAAACAGGGACAGTTTTATCTTCTTCATCTTTTGCAACTGGTTTTAATTAACAAAGATAGCAATTTATTTCGACTAGCCGAAAATCCATTTGCCGGCTTTGGGTATCCTCTGACCGAGGACGCTGACAAGGCCCGTGCAGGCGAATGAGCAGATGGCGGTGAGTATGATTTCTATGGGTGTGGTCCATACTCCTAGAATTCCATCCTGGCCTATGCCGAAGGTGTTGCGCCACAGGCCTGAGAAGGCGGCGAGTATGAACATATGGCAAAGATACATTCCGTAGCCTGCTTTTGAGAGCGGGAGTATCAGGCGGCCATAGAACTTGCTGTTGCAGCGTATATTTCTGAAGACCAGGACAGCTGCCGTTGCCATAAGCATTACGCCTGTGCTGCAGAAGGTCCAGGTGGTTTCCCAGCCTGCGGCGAGTCCGACGTCTCCGCCCACAGGGAAGATTCCTCCCGAATCGGCCAGGGCCCGGCGTATGAACCCTCCGGCAGTGATAGCAAACCCGGTGATGAACATAAGCGATGTGACGGTAAACGTTTTGGCACGGCTCCACGCAGGTCCGTATTTGCGTATGTACAGGCCGAGCAGCATATACCCTATGAAGCCGCTGAGATAGTACAAGGCCCCGAAAGAGTTCCATATGGCTTCGCCCCAAAGCGGGTATTCGGCCTGTCTTGGCAGACCGTCGGCGCCGTATATTACGGCACGTGCGTCACCTGCGACGGCATCGCGTATCAGAGGAACAAGGCCGGTGGCGAAGCAGAGGCACAGATAGGCGAGCAACTCCTTCCGGCCGACTTTTTCTGCCCAGGGTGAAAGCAAGGGCATCAGCAGGTACAGCCCGATGAGCATATATACGAACCACAGGTGGCCTGCGGCGTAGTTGAAGTTCAATGTGAGATTCTTGAGATTCTGCACCGGTTCACCCCAGAACAGTGCATAGGCGATGGACCATATCAGGAAGGGGATAAGGATGCGCAGCGCTCTGCGGCGGAAAAATTCTCCGGTGGAGTAGTGCAGCGGAAACTGCAGATAACTTGATGCAATTACGAAGAGAGGCACGCAGGAACGTGCGAGGGAATCGAACATAGCCGCCCAGAACAAATCCGTCCCGGATAGTATCAGCGATCCGTCACCTCCCAGATAAAAAGGTTCAGTACTGTGGACCGTCATTACCATAAAGCAGGCGGTCACCTTCAACAGGTCAATCCATTTTTCACGATCTTGTGTTATAGTATTCATTTCTCGGACTTATTTTACCGGGTGATGGTCCAGGATGTCGCGCTGCCAGGTGCTGGAGTCGAGGTGAGTGTAGATTTCGGTGGTAAGTATGCTCTCGT
>JAKSJV010000138.1 GCA_024402005.1 Bacteroidales bacterium | reverse complement strand
AATGCCTGACAGAAACGCATAATCTCGTCATTTGACTTTCCGACGGGGTCGAAATCCGAACCTCCCTTGGCGCCTCCCATAGGAAGGGTTGTCAGAGCGTTCTTGAAAGTCTGCTCGAATCCGAGGAACTTGAGCATTGAAGGCGTCACCGCCTTATGGAAGCGGAGGCCTCCCTTGTAAGGGCCGATGGCACTGTTGAACTGTACACGGTAACCCGTATTTGTCCTGACTTCTCCCTTGTCGTCAACCCAGGTGACACGGAAGGTGAAGATACGGTCAGGTTCGACCATACGCTCCACAATTTTAGCCTTTTCAAATTCGGGATGCTGGTTGTAAACCTCCTCGATTGAATCGAGAACCTCCTTGACAGCCTGCAGGTACTCGCTTTCGCCGGGATACCTGGCTTCAAGGTTTGACATTATGTCCGCTACTTTCATATCATTGATTTTAAAAGTTTTCAATCATTCTACCGTCCAGGTCGCACCACTGTGGAGAAGTTCGTCCATACAGGTGATTTTGCTCGCCTTCTTCACATCTTCCAGCTGATCGCGGACACGGTCATCATAAGTCGGTTCGCTTATGTCGCGAATCACCCCTATCGCAACCGGGAAATCCGGATACTTCATATTGATGAGCTGGTTATGGATTGCAGGGTCAGCGCTGTGAGCGTCGTGGACGAGGATATCGCTCAGAGTGATGCCATTCTCCCCTATCTTCACGATTTTCAGTTTGCCGTGGACCAGAATCAGTCCCTTCTCATTATCCTTTCCGAAAACCATCGGCTGTCCGTGACGGACGGTTATTGTCCTGTCAGCCCTGATTTCACGGTCCGTGATATCCTTGTGGGCCCCGTCATTGAAGATGACGCAGTTGGTAAGCATCTCACAGACGGAACAGCCGTCGTGAGCAGCCGCCGCCCTGAATATCTCGGTGTTGAGCCCCATCTCCACGTCAAGGCCGCGTGCGAAGAATGTTCCACGGGCCCCGAGAACGAGCGAACCGGGGGTGAAAGGATTCTCCACCGTTCCATAAGGCGATGTCTTGGTTATCTGACCCAACTTGGATGTGGGAGAATACTGCCCCTTGGTCAGACCGTAAATCTGGTTGTTGAACAGTATGATGTTGATGTCGATGTTCCTCCTGATTGCGTGGATGAAATGGTTGCCGCCGATTGCCAGGGCATCACCGTCTCCGCAGGCCTGCCATACGCTGATGTTGGGATTTGCCACCTTGATGCCGGTGGAGATAGCCGTAGCCCTTCCGTGAATGCTGTGGAACCCGTAGGTATTCATATAATAAGGAAGACGGGAAGAGCATCCGATGCCGGAAACGAACATAATGTTGTCCTTGTGCCAACCCCTGTCTTCACACACGAGAGGCAGGGCGCGCTGTATTGCGGCAAGCACCGCGTGGTCCCCGCATCCGGGGCACCAGCGAACTTCCTGATTGCTTTTGAAATCCTGTGCTGTATATGTCATTTTCCCTTCCTCCTTACAAAATTTCATTGACGGCGTCAACTATCTCCTTGACGATGAAAGGCTGACCCTGTACCTTATTGTACTGCAGATATGTAAACTGGGGCAACCGTGCCCTCAGATAATCGGCAAACTGGCCGCAGTTGAGCTCGCAGACGATTATTTTCCTGAAGCGGGAGAACACCTCGGCAGTGTTCTTGGGGAGAGGATTGATGAAGTCGAAGTGACACAGGCTCACGTCATTGCCTTCTTCTCTGAGAGACCGGACAGCCGTGTAAAGATGTCCGAAAGTACCTCCCCACCCCACTACGAGGACCTCACCCTCCTGATTGCCGATAACCTGCTGCAGAGGCAGATAATTTGCGAGACGGCGCACCTTCTCGGCCCTCTCCCAGACCATCTTGGCGTGGTTCTCGGGATCGGAAGATATTACACCGGCCGTGTTCTTCTCCAGACCGCCGACCCTGTGCTCAAGACCGGGCGTACCGGGGAACGCCCATTTGCGTGCGAATGTCTCGGGATCACGCGCAAAAGGCTGGAAAGCGCCTTCGCACTTCGTAATCACCGGCGGGTTTATCGCAGGATAATCCTTCATTGAGGGTATCTTCCAGGGCTCGCTGCCATTACCGAGAAAACCTTCGGAGAGAAGAATGACGGGCATCATATGTTCCATCGCATATTTGGCGGCATAGAACGCGGCATCGAAGCAATGGCTGGGAGAATGTGCGGCCACTATGGCTACAGGGCACTCGCCGTTCCTGCCATAAAGGGCCTGGGCAAGGTCTGTCTGCTCGGTCTTTGTCGGAATGCCGGTTGAAGGACCGCTTCTCTGGACATCCACGACGACAAGGGGCAATTCGGTTATCATCGCAAGACCGAGAGCTTCGGACTTGAGGCTCAGGCCGGGGCCGGAAGTGGTCGTCACTGCCAGGTCACCTGCGTATGCGGCACCGATTGCAGTGCAGATGCCCGCAATTTCGTCCTCCGCCTGCAGAGTCTTGACGTTCAGGTTCTTATGAATCGCCAACTCTTCGAGAATCGCAGTTGCGGGAGTTATGGGATAAGAACCGCAGAAGAGAGGACGTCCGCTCTTCTCGGATGCGGCGATAAGGCCCCAGGCTGTCGCCTGGTTGCCGTTGATATTGCGATATACGCCTTTTTCAAGTTTCGCCGGCTTCACCTCGTATGTATTGGCGATGGCCTGAATATTCGCCGCATAGTTGAAACCGTCGAAAAGAACCTTCTTGTTGGGTTCTATCAGCTGAGGTTTCTTCCTGAATTTCTTCTCGAGATATGCGTATGTGTATTCCAGCGGCCTGTTGAAAAGGTAGAAACACATTCCCAGAGTGAACATATTCTTGCAGCGGACGATGGACTTGGCATCCATCCCGCTGTCGGAAAGGCTCTCCTTGGTGAGAGTCGTTATCGGGGAGCAGATGATGTTGCGGTCTTCAAGGCCGAGTTCCGAAATCGGGTCATCGGTCTTGTA
>JAKSJV010000137.1 GCA_024402005.1 Bacteroidales bacterium | reverse complement strand
GAGGCAGTATGGTTCGGTTCCTGTACGGACCGGAAGCGGGTGGTGAAGTCCCACATCGTGGAATTGGGCGATATGACACAGATAGGCGAGGCCTTGCAAAAGGCTCCTGGAGCTATGGTAATGTGCTCGCACGCAGGGAATTGGGAACTTCAAGGGGGAGTGGAGCTCTTTGTGGACGATTATGGCAGGAATCCCATCAAGGGTGAAGACGTCTGTGTCGTGTACCGCAAGCTGAGTAGCGCATTGTGGGACAGGGTGCTCGGAGACAGCCGCTGTACTCCTACGAAGAAGATACACAATCAGGAAGGCTATATCGAATCCAAATCGATTGTAAGATACATCGTCACCCATCAGGATAAGGCAAAGATGTACAATATGATAACCGATCAGCGGCCTTATTATTCCGCTCCTTCATATATACGCGTCAATTTTATGAATCGCGGGTGCAATACGATGTCGGCGGCGGCGACCCTTGCTGCAAAGATGTCTATGCCCGTATTTTTCTCCCATATGCTGAGAAAACCTGGGTTCGGATATACTCTTGAGTATGAAATGATTTGCCCCGATGCTTCGAAGATGGATGCGGAGCAGATAATGAAACGGTATTACGAATTGCTGGAGGCCGATATCCGCAAGCAGCCGGAGAACTACCTCTGGACTCACAACCGTTGGGGCTGTCAATAGCTTCTATAACAATTTTTCTATAAACCTGAAAATCAGTTCCGTTCTTTTTCGGAAAATCTCCCAATTTATGGTATCGGGAGTATCCTTCGTGGTATTGTTGTTGTCGGTTATTCCCGAAGTGAAGAGCATTGTGGGGATGTTGTGGTCCACGAACGGGCGCTGGTCTCCCCATCTGTAGAATGTCTTTGTGAAATTGGGGCTGCCGTAATAGCTGTCATTTATCTCCAGACCGATTCCGTAATCGGCATTGCACTGTGACAGAACGCCCTGTCTGTATATGGGAAGGCTTTTTTCTCCGAGGGCTATGATGTAATCCTCCCTGTCCTTGTGCACGGGGGCCAGCGTGCAACCTATCTGATCTATGTAAATCATCGCCTTTATCCTGTCTGCCGGTATGGAAAAATGGCTTATGGGATCCAGCAGGCCGTAGTTTGCTATGAGGTTCCACAGGTATGTCGAGCCGAGCCTGCCTTCAGGAAACCTGTCGAAGACGACGAAGATGATGTTGGTGTTGTACATTGTCCCGTTTTCCCTCTGCTGCCTGAACATACGCGCGATTTCCAGCATTGCGGCCATCCCGGAAGCATTGTAGTCTGCACACGGATACAATTTCCTGTCGATTATTCCGATATTGTTGAAATGGGTGCCGACTATGACGTAATTGTAATTGGCAACGGTTCTGTAGCCTTCCAGCATCCCTATGACGTTGACGCCCTTGATCCCGTCTGACGTGAAATATTGTCTGTAGTTTTTTCCGAAGGTTTTGAGACTGCATTCTGCCATTTTCCGCTCGACGAAATTCGTCGTAGGAGTCGCCCCGTAGCCGTCACGGCTTCCTCCTGCTATTTTCCAGGAGCATAGCTCATATATGCTTTCCTGCAGGTTTTCTACTGTTTGTGCCTGCAAGATGTTGACTGTCAGGAAAAACAGGGCGACAGTTATGAATCCGGTACGTGTGTGCATATACTTTGGAGAATGGCCTGAAAATCGTACATTTTGATTATCTTTGCAAAGATATGCAAATTGGTTCGAAGTTCATAACGGGCGTTGTCACATTCGTGCTGTTTTTTCTTTGCGCGGGTCAGGCCAGGGCGCAGTGGGACAAGGATGTATTTTCCTTGAGGGGACGTCGTGCGCTGCAGGAAGGGAAGTATGCCTCAGCCATCGAGAACTTCAATATTCTCGCATCGCTGGATACCACTGACTATTGGACTTTCTTTTTCAGGGGCATTGCCAAATACAACCTCGGGGATCTGCGCGGGGCCCAGAAGGATTTCAACACATCCGTAAGGCTGAATCCGGTTTTTACCAACGGCTATCATTACAGGGCGATTACTGAAAGCCGTTTCGGGAAATATGATGAGGCTTTCGCGGATTTCGGACGGGCCATAGAACTCCGTCCGGGTTCAGAAGGACTGTATTATTCCAGAGGAGTGACTTATTTCCTCAGCCAGCAGTTCGAGAAGGCCGTGGCCGATTTCAACCGTTACATACGAAAACAGCCCAGAGACCCTTCCGCCTATTTGAACAGAGGAGCTTCATATCTGTTTCTGGGGGATACCACGCTTGCTTTCAGCGATTACAACAAAGCCATCAAACTGGACCGTTTCGATGCGGAGGGCTATATCAGACGAGGCCGTCTTTACGCCGCCCAGGGCAAAGTGAAAGAAGGTATTGCAGACCTTGACAAGGCAATCGAGATTGACGGAGACAATACTTTCGCCCGTTTCAACCGGGCCCTGATGCTGTATGACTGCCATCGCTACAATGAGGCGATGGAGGACCTCAACAATGTGCTTGCGAAAGAGCCCGGGAATGCCCTGACCCTGTATAACCGTGGGCTCATCAAGGCCCAGCTCGGGGATTATGCCGGGGCGTTGGATGATCTGGACAGGGTGGTGAACATTAATCCTGAAAACGTCCTCGTATATTTCAACAGGGCATCGGTGTTCATAGAAATGGGCAAGTATCAGGATGCCCTGGATGATTATGACAAGGCCATCGCCCTTTATCCGGATTTCGCCAAGGCATATATGAACCGTTCCTATGTGAAGAATCTGCTCGGGCGGCAGAGAAGTTCCCGGGACGATTACAATACAGCGCTGCGCAAGATCAAGGAATACAGGCAGAAAAATGTCTCGGAGGCCGGATCATTCGCTGACACGACGCGCAAGTACAACAGCCTGATAGCGTTGGATGCCGATTTCGCAAAGAACAATTTCAATGATGAGGTGCTCCAGTACAGAGATGTCGATGTCCAGTTGAGGCCGTTGTACAAGTTCGTTCTGGCGGAGAAGGCGTCGGAGAACGTCGC
>JAKSJV010000136.1 GCA_024402005.1 Bacteroidales bacterium | reverse complement strand
GGCGTTTGACGACGATTTCGGGCAGGTCGTTTCAAGAGCCCGTGAAAGCGGGGTGTCGGCCCTTGTCCTGCCGGGAATAGACATCTCCTCCTATGACAGGATGATTGCCGCCGCCGACGCTCTGGAAGGTTACGCATACCCCTGCATCGGCCTGCATCCGACTTCAGTGGGCCCCTCGTGGAGAGAGGAACTTCAGTTTGTGACGGACCATCTCGGGGACCGCAGATTTTTTGCGATAGGTGAGGTGGGCCTTGACTTCCACTGGTCCGACGAATTCGGCAGGGAGCAGATTGAAGTGTTCGAGAACCAGATAGAACTCGCCGCTGAAAAAGACCTCCCCCTGATAATACACCTCCGTGATGCCACCGAGCAGATGCTACGTGTGCTGGAAGATATGAAGGGGGTTCCCATCAAGGGTACTATGCACGCATTTTCTGGAAGTTACGAGATTTACAAGCAGTATCTCAAGTATGGCGACTTCAAGTTCGGCATAGGAGGGGTCTCCACCTATAAAAATGCAGGAGTAGCCCTGACGATAGAGAAAATGTCCCTTTCGGACATAATCCTCGAAACCGACTGCCCGTGGCTTACTCCTGTTCCACACCGTGGGGAGAGGAATGAAAGCGCCTATGTCCGGTTCGTGGCGGAGAAAGTGGCGTCAATCAAGGGAATAACAGTCGAGGAGGTGGCAGCCGTTACAAGTGCGGGCGCCCGTTCCCTGTTCAATTTGCAATCATAGTATATGAAACGAATTCTTCTCATTTACACGGGCGGGACCATAGGAATGAAGCGGGACTCCGAAACAGGGGTTCTCAAGCCGTTCGATTTCAATCAGATAACGGACGAAGTCCCGGAACTGAACGAATTGGGTCACATCATTGACAACGTGTCATTCGACCCCATCATCGACTCTTCCGACGTGCGGCCGGATCTCTGGGTGGACCTCTGTCGTCTCATCGAAACCAGATATTCTGAATATGACGGGTTCGTGGTGCTCCACGGAACTGACACAATGGCATATTCCGCATCTGCGCTCAGCTTTATGCTGGAGAATCTGGAAAAGCCGGTGATCTTCACCGGAAGTCAGCTCCCGATAGGTGTCCTGCGGACTGACGGCAGGGACAATCTGCTGTCATCCGTGGAGATAGCTGCCGCACAGGATGCCGACGGGCACGCGATAGTCCCTGAGGTCTGCATCTATTTTGAAAACTGTCTATACCGCGGAAACCGCACGACCAAGAACAATGCGGAGGATTTCAATGCATTCGTATCGGCCAATTGTCCTCCTCTTGCCCAGGTGGGCATACACATCAAGTACAACCGTCAGCAGATAATTTATCCGAGGCAGTGGGGCAAGCCGTTGTCAACCAATACAGACCTGGATACACGGGTCGCCATATTGAAGATATTTCCCGGAATGTCCTCCGAATATGTGGAGGCCATCCTCGGGATGGGGAATCTCAAGGCTGTCGTGCTGGAAACGTACGGATCGGGAAATTCGATGACGGACCCGGGGTTTCTTGATGCGGTTTCAAATTTCACCCAAAGTGGAGGCATTGTCCTGAATGTAACTCAGTGTCAGGCCGGCAGCGTTGATATGGGGGCGTACGCAAACGGGGCTGCGCTGGGCAGGGCAGGAGCCGTCAGCGGCTATGACATAACCACGGAATCGGCCCTGACGAAACTCTTTATTCTGCTTGGCAGATTCTCTGATATGAACAAGGTGCGGCAGTACCTTTCCGTCAATATGTGCGGAGAAATTTCAAAATAGAGTGGTATTTTAAAAAAAAATCATTAAATTGCACTTTGATTTGTGGGTTGACTGTACCCTCAGGTTATTGTTTTTTGAAGAAATATTTAACCAAAACATTGTTTAATAATTAATTACAAAACCTATGAAAAAAATTTTCATGTTTTTGGCAGTTATCGGTATCCTTGCTGTTTCTGCCGAGTTCCAACAAGCCAACGCCAAGGCTGTCGCCCCTGTCGTTCCTGACACAGAGGAGGTGAATCCTTTCGACGCACCTCAGGAGAGCCAGCCCATGCATCAGGCAATCAAGAAGATTTTCATTGAAGGTGGTGCAACTTTCATGTCATTGATTCTTGTCTGCCTTGTTTTCGGTCTTGCAATCGTCATTGAAAGAATCCTTACTTTGAGCCTTGCACAGCAGAACTCCAAGAAACTTGCGGCAAAAGTTGAAGAGAAACTGAAAGCCGGTGACATCGACGGAGCACTCGACGTCTGCCGTGATACCCGCGGTCCCGTGGCAAGCATCTATTATCAGGGACTTCTTCGCGTTAAGGAAGGCCAGGATATCGAAAACATCGAGAAATCAGTCGTTTCCTACGGTTCCGTACAGATGGGACAGCTTGAAAGCGGAATGAGCTGGATCGCCCTCTTCATCGGTATCGCACCTATGTTGGGATTCATGGGAACAGTGCTCGGTCTTATCCAGGCATTCGACGCAATTGAAGTTGCAGGTGATATCAGCCCGGCATTGGTTGCAGGTGGTATGAAGGTGGCTTTGATCACTACTGTAGGTGGTCTTGTCGTTGCAATTATCCTCCAGATTTTCTACAACTACCTCGTATCTAAGATTGACGGTGTTGTCGTTGATATGGAGAACGCTTCCATCGACCTCGTTGACCTTCTTGTCAAATACAGAAAATAACAAACATTCCTGACTGATTATGAAAGTATTCAAATATATCGAGTATGCGCTTCTGGCCATTTCTCTGATATTGTTCGTCATAGCGATGCCGTCCATCGTGACGGTAGACTCACCTATGCTGAACATTACTCTGGGCTGGGCGTATGTCTTGGTGGCGATTTCCTTGATTTTCACCCTCGGCTTCCCCTTGGTGCACGCTTTCAGGGACAAGAAGAGCCTTGTCAAGCTGATAGTGCTCGTAGTGGCTGTCGTGGTGATTGTCGGTGGCGCCTACCTGATTGCTCCGGGCAATCCCGTCAATGTCAACACCAACGTAACTGAAGCTACTTTCAAGTTCACCGATGCCGCACTTTTCATCTGCTACCTTTTCGTGG
>JAKSJV010000135.1 GCA_024402005.1 Bacteroidales bacterium | reverse complement strand
CTTTCCGGGCCAGTCTTGCGGCCTTTTTCGCCTCTGCCTGCAGTTGTGCGGCTTCAACGGAGCTTCTTGTCGTGATCAAGATAACTCCGTTTGCGCCCTGGGCTCCATAGATTGATGCTGTCCCGTCCTTGATTATGTCAATTTCATACACGTCCTTTGGCTCAAGGTAGGTGATGTTGGGGGTTTGAACCCCGTCAACCAAAATCAGGGGCTGTGTCTGGTCGCTGTTAGTCCCGATGCCTCTGATAATAATCGATGGCATCTGCCCCGCAGATGCTGTGCCCACCTGCACTCCTGGCACTTTGCCGCGGATCATATCGAAGATGTCCTTGTATTCGGTTTGTGCAGATGCGATGAAACCGGCTGATAGAATGACCGATAAGGCCAGAATAATGGATTTGTGTCTGTGTGCCATGTATGTATGCCTCTTCGTGGGTTAAAGAAGTTTGCTCTTTGCAAAGTCGAGCATTCCTGGCTCGAAACCATAGTTCGAACCGAGATAAATCATGTGAAGGGCGGCGAACGGTTCGACTTTCCTTATTGATTCCGCTTGCTTGTCTTCAGTGTCCGCACCGAAATATTCTCTCGCGAAGATTCTCCAGACTTTTGCCAGGGCCGCTTTGTTGATATGGAAAATCTGGTCCGCTCTTTCCTCCGAATTCAACATTGAAAGGAAGAACCACATTCCCAGGTCAAACATAGGGTTGCCGTATCCGAAATCCCCCAGGTCGATCCAGAGAAACTCCTCACCGTTGGTTATGATGTTGCTGAGCTGCATGTCACCGTGAAGACAGGTTGTCGCCTTCGGCACGGAGACGATGCATGCCAGAATGCGGTTTTTCCCATCTTCGCTCAATCCATTGCATCTGCAGACTGCATTGCGGTATGCGATGGTCCTGTCCTCGAAGACGTTCACATCACATTGTGTACTGTGGAGTTCCTTGCACATTGTCGCGAACTTGACGGCGATCTCTTCGAGCCTCCCGGGCTCGTCGGCAATGACGCGTGACAGAGACCGCTTTCCTTCGATACGTTCGAAGTCGATGGCATAGCTGCCGTCCACGGCGCGCAATGAACCTACCATTGGAGTCGGTATGCCGAAAAGGAACACTTTCTTGGCTACGTTCTTTTCTTGATATACCATTTCTGCCGGGATCCTGCTTCCATAGAATTTCAGCATTGAATCTCCGTCGGCACTGTTGAAGGACTTTGAAAGATACCCTCCTCCGAATTCTTCGTATTTGCTAATATCAAGGGATTTGGGTTTTCTGCATACGCTGAGGAACGAAGAAACGCCCGTGTCCTCGAACATCTCCATGACGTTGTCGCATGCATTGATTATGAAGAAGCGCCTTCCGTTCCTGTGACAGTTCATCAGGGCGCGCATCCCGGAGAAACTCACGCTTGAGACGCCATTGAAATCAAGGGTGTAGCGTTTGTCTGCGTCCATGACGGCTTCAAGTTCGTGTACTCCTTTACCATCAAGGTCTCCATTGACGATGAGGACAGTGTCCTCTTTGGTGAAATTGATTTTATTTGTGTCTTCCATATGATACAAAGATAGCAAAATCAAACGCATTTGTTATTTTTGTGAAGCAAAACTTGTTCTTATGGTATTCATTCCTGCAGATTTCAATCCCGAAGAGAGGGGAGAACGTGCTGAAAACTTTTTCAAACAAGGGTACAACTGCTGTCAGTCGGTGGTGCTCGCCTTCGCCGATGTCATCAAAGAATTGTACGGAATGGATGAACGGACCATATCGGCATTATGTTCCGGCTTTGGAGGCGGTTTCGGCCGAATGCGTGAAGTGTGCGGCTCAGTAAGCGGGATGACTTTCATGGCTGGAATAATCCAGCCCGCCAGCAATCCTTCTGTCAGGTCAGACCGTACGGCAAACTATGCTCTTGTCCAGGAATTCGCCTCGGAGTTCCGCTCTATGAACGGCAGTATTGTTTGCAGGGAACTTCTCGGGCTCCGGAATGCTCATGAGGAAATACCAGTGCCCTCCGAACGCACTCCTGAATACTACAAGAAACGCCCTTGCGGGCAATTGGTCCGCATGGCTGCAACCATTGTCGCAAATAAAATTGTGTCAATGCAGTAGAAACAGACCTGCCCCCAAGCAAACTTGAGAGCAGGTGCAAACAAAGTGAAATCAAATATATTCTGTCACAGAATATTCATCATTGACTTGACCCTTTTTTGGTTATCTGCCATTCGAGGTCATATCCAAGCGCATTCACCATTTCCTCCAGATTCGTGAATCTCAAATCGTCAATCTGGAACCACCTGTTGACGCTTTGACGTGAAAGCCCCATCCTGCCCGCAAGGTCGGCGACGGAGACGTTCTCGTCCATCATCGCAATTATTACCGGGCGGAGCCTCCTCCCGGTTTTTCGCGTTGAATTGAACGGCACTGTCCTGTTGACCTTTTTTGCTTCCATATTGGATAACTGTACTTATGTCTTATTTTCTTTTACAAAGATATAAAATAATTGTTATATGTACAAATTATTTTTACTTTTTTTTAGTTGGCAGCTTCATGTCTTGCCAATATCCTGAAAATGCACTATATTGGAAGAAATAAAATGTACGGACAGACTATATTGTCATCCGCCAAGCGCACACCGACAATCTCCGGGACATTGAAGTTTTGCCCTCGGTCAATCACTGCAAAATACTTGTAATCATGGAAAAAGAAATTTATCTGGCAGGCGGATGCTTCTGGGGAGCGGAGCATTACCTCAAGAAACTTGAAGGAGTCACTTTCACTCAGACAGGTTTCGCCAACGGCAATACCGACCGCCCTACGTACAAGGAGGTCTATACCGATACTACCGGCTATGCCGAGACGGTCCTGGTCCGATATGACCCCGACATTCTCAGCCTTTGTTTCCTTATTGAGATGTACTTCAAGGCCATCGATCCGCTCAGCCTGAACAAGCAGGGGGAGGACTCCGGCACCCGTTACCGCACCGGCATATACTATATAAATAAGGAAGACGGCGTCGTTGCCGCCGCCGCACTCGCTGCCCTGCAGGAGAAGGTGGGTGCCCCCCTGGCTGTGGAGTGCCTGCCTGCGGTATATATTCACTTTGCCGATTATGCTTGATGATGGAGCATATTCAATTGAAATGCGAATT
>JAKSJV010000134.1 GCA_024402005.1 Bacteroidales bacterium | reverse complement strand
TCAGGGGATTCTCTCTATATTCACACTCAAAACGGTACATTATGGAGAAGAGAGATTTTGCGGCACTGGAGAATATGTGCCAGTTCAGATTCAGGGAAGCCGGGAGTTGCTTCCACGTCTGCACACAGGAGAATCTGCCTGTGATATTTCACGGAGAACAGGAGATGAAGAATGCAATGAATATCGTGGCATTCACCGCATTTATGTTTCCGGAAATCAAGATATTCACGTTCGAGGTAATGGTGAACCATTTTCACCTTGTTGTTGCCGGGCAGGAATTCCGGGTGGAGTCTTTTGCAATGGCACTTATCAAAAAGTTGGCCTTTCATCCGGAATTGAAAAGATCCAGAGACATCATTTTGAAGATGTCCCCCAAACTTCATTCTATCGATAGCCTGAACAACTTTAGGAACGTAATTGCTTACACCAACAGGAACGGAACGGTTGTCAACCCGGATGAAAATCCCTTTTCGTACAGGTGGGGTGCCAACAGATATTTTTTCAACAACGAGGCGAAACTTCGGTACACTCAATGCGGACATACAGCAACACAGGAGGAGAAACGGACTTTGACCAGAAGCCATCGTCTGGACAACGTGAGAGATATTATTGTTCTGGACGGATATATCTCACCCCTTTGCTATTGCCGAGTTCAGGAGGCAGAATCAATTTTCTTCAATAATCGCCAATACTTCTATCTGATTTCCAAGAATATCGAATCGCAGAAAGAAATAGCCGGAATTATCGGAGAGAGTATCTTCTACACGGATTATGACTTGTTTGACATCATTGCATCGGTATGCAGAAAAGACTATGGAGGTCGGAATTCCTCGGAATTGAAGCCTGAAGAGAAAATGTCCATTGCGAGGACCCTCCATTATGAATACAATGCTGGCAACAAGCAAATCTCCCGTCTGCTGAAAATCCCCATCGAAGCTATCTCATCCATGTTCCCGCGCTGACCGGGATCGAAAACCGGCTTTTGCCATCCCGTCGTGACAAAATTCTGCCCCACGGGATTGAAAACGGCCCTTTGTCATCCCGTCGTCATCCGTCACGGCAAAAGGTGACGAACAACAAGAAAACCCGGCGCATAAGCGTCGGGTTTTCGCGTGGTCCCAGCAGGGCATGATCCTGCGACCCGAGCAGCAGGACTATATCCCGCCGGGTTGCGACTATTGTTTTGTAAACGTCATACTTCCTCCGCCGCTGGAACTTCCTATGAACTTGGTGGGACTCACCCAGTTTATATTCAAAACTACAACTTCTCCGTCGTGGTCCATTGTCAATGTGGTTTTTGAAAAAGTATATTTGAATGATTCCTCCTCCTCGGCTTTACCCTGACTGTATAAGGTCGCCTTTCCTTCTCCATTCGAAGAGAATTGGAAAACGGCATATTCATCGGGAAGTGAATCCTGGGTGGCTTTCCAGGTACCGACGATATTGTATTCGTCGTTCTTACTGCAGGAAGATAAGTTAACGGTCATTCCAACCATTACCAGGAGCATCAGGACGCTCAGAAGTTTCTTTGTTTTCATCCTATCGTTTTTATTTGGTTTCTTTTCAATTCCGCAAACTTACATAAAATCCCGCTATTTTATGTAAGTTTGTGATATGAACGCACTCAAGACATTAGCATTCCTGCTTTCCTCATTTTTGGCGACTGCGACATTTTCACAGCCGTACCGCAGTGCCGCCACCGTGGAGACAATCAACGGCACCTCAAGGCTCGTACAGGACGGAAAACCGTTCATAATGCTTGGCGGTGAAATGCACAACTCCTCATCCTCGACCTCTCTTGCGGCTGAATCTTCATACCGCACTGCAAAGCAGATGGGTATGAACTCCGTCATAACGGTGGTCAGCTGGGAGCAGCTTGAGCCTGAGGAAGGCCGTTTCGATTTTTCCGAGATTGACCATATCATCGCACTAGCCAATCAATACGGACTGAGGACCGCCGTCGCGTGGTTCGGCAGCTGGAAGAACGGAGAATCATCCTATGCCCCCTTATGGGTCAAGTCCGATACCAGACGTTTCTTCAGGGTACGGAACTCTGCCGGTGAGAACACCACGACACTTTCCCCACTCTGCAAGGAAACCCTTGAAGCCGATGCAAAGGCTTTCAAGACGCTTATGTCCTATATCGGCACTCACGATACCAACCATATGATATGTCTGGTTCAGGTTGAGAACGAAGTGGGAGCCTTCGTGGACATAGACCATTCCGAAGAGGCGGTAAAGGCGTTCGGGACCAAAGTTCCTGACTCTCTTATGAAATACCTTTCAAGCCACAAGGGAGCACTCTCTCCTATGATTGAAAAGGCCTGGAAGGAGAACGGGAACAGAACCTCGGACAGTTGGAGCCAGGTATTCGGTGATACAGATGCCGCAAAGCAGATCTTTATGGCCTGGCATTTCGCATCCTATGTCAACGAGGTTGCAAAAGCAGGCAAGGAAGGATTTGACCTGCCTATGTACGCCAATGTATGGCTTGCCGATGATGACGCAAGATTCGGTTCCTACCCCAACGGCGGGCCGCGCCCCTGCGTGCTGGATGTCTATAAGGCGGCGGCACCGGACCTGGACTGGCTGTCTCCGGATGTCTATCTCAATGACTGTGCAAGATATTTCGGCCTTTACAAGCGTGCCGACAATCCTCTTTTCATCCCGGAAGTCAGCCGTGAGGCAGGCCCGGCATATCTGGCCCTGGGAGAATATGATGCTATGTGCTATGCACCGTTCGGATATGAAGAATGTTACAACGACAGATATATGCTTGGGGAATATGAAGTGCTGAATGAACTTCTTCCTGTCATCTCGGAGCATCAGGGTGATGGCAGCATGCACGGATTTTTGAGGATGAAGGAAGTCAACCAGCCCGATGACTCCACGTCATTCTCCTTCGGGCATTACAATTTTCACGTTCACTATATCAAGGGAGAAAGAGCAGCACACGGGCTGGCAGTTCAGACAGGACCGGACGAATTTCTGGTGGCCGGTGTCGGCGCCTACATCACCTTCTCATCCGACAATCCGAATCTGGTGTGCAAGATAGCTTATGCCGAGGAAGTGCAATACGAAGAGGACGGAAGTTGCAACACCATTTTCGTTCTGAACGGTGACGAGACGGCACACAACAATATGCTTTATCTGCGCGGCAGGATGCCGAACGAAGATTTGGACGACCGTGTCTTCCAAGTCAACGGCCCGCTCTACAGACCGTCCTACCAAAGGATGCATTGGAGTGTATGGCAGGACCGTTTCAAAGTCTCCGGCATATACCGCATAAG
>JAKSJV010000133.1 GCA_024402005.1 Bacteroidales bacterium | reverse complement strand
GCATACATCCTTACTTCATAGACGTGCAGGTTGTGCTCCGGCCATCTCGGCGAGCAACCCGGCAGTACGCTCGGATGGGTGACGAAATCAAAACCGTTCACCAAGAGCACGTGAGTTTCCGGATCAACGTGGTTTGTCAGTTCCATTCCGTCGTATTTGAATGTCGCAGGGGTGTCATCAGTCTTCCAGTTGACCGGGTTGATGCAATAGTGGGTGTTTGCGTAAATGTCATACCAGATATCTTCTCTGCTTGCGGCGGAATTGAATGAGACGGTGACTCCCTTGTCGAATTCTCCTGCTGCGGGCTTGATATGGAGGTCAATCAGAGCCTGATCATCGAGACCCATGCCTATCATATATGCGGCTTTCATATTCTTGTATTCATCATCCGTCAATGTGCCCAGAATGGCCCTTACCATTATCGCACCCTGGCTGAAGCCGGCAATGATGAACGGGCGTCCGCCGTTGATGTTGTCCATATAATATCGGAAAATCTTCAGCGCATCTTCACTTGAAACACCAAGGGCTTTCGGTGCAGTTTCTTTGTCGGTTATGGCAGCGAAGGTCCCCTGATGGTAATACGGGGCAAAGAAGTTCACGGAATCGGGGCACATCAGAGTCCAGGCAGTCTTGTATTCGTCAGCTATCTTCGCCTTCTGGGCATCCGTAAGGGTGATGTTCAGAAGTTCGTTTCCGTCCTTGTCATACTCGGTTTCAATATTCGTTCCGGCGAAGAACAGCACATCGACAAAGTCCTTGTTTATCGGCGTTGCATTCTCAAACCATTCAGGCCAGGACTGCGCATTTCGCGTTTCGCCATTCCAGCAGGAAACAAAGGCAGAGATTGCGATGCCGAAAACGGCAAGTTTGAGTATTCCTTTCATAGTCTGTAACAATTGGTACGCGAATTTAGCAATTATTCCGGTTATTTGAATTATCTTTGTATGTTGTGGATTTCTGGCTGTACATACCGGCCTTTGCTGCCTTGTTGGCGGGAGCATATATCTTTGTTTCCTGTCCTGCCCTTCGCCGCTTCCATAAAGCCATGGGGTTCACCTTTCTGTTCGAAGGTCTCACTTCGCTGTTGAACATATCTCTAATCCACAGGGCAGAGACATTCCATCTGCCGGTTTATCTGCTGTATTTGGCTATGTTGCTGGTCACGCCGGCTTTTTACTATCTTGCCGTCCGGCCTCTTCTCCGGGAAGAGAGAATATGCAGCCGGAATTTGTGGATTTTTCAGACAGCTGTCATATTCCTGGCCGTCTATCTGCCGGTAGTGTCGGGCATCACCCATGGGGACAGAGAAGTTTTCTTCCGTCTGATTCATGGCCGTTCAGAGTCAGTAAGCACGGGAGTCTCAGTCCTGCTGACCCTGGACAGGACGGCATATGCCCTGTATCTGGCAGAGTATCTTTTCATACAGGTATTCAGCATAGTGAATCTGTCCGCCTATCTGAAATCTCTTGAAAATTACTATTCCGACCTTAACGCACGTACATTGATACCTGTTGTCTCTATCCTTTCACTTATGGGATTGCGGCTTATTATCCTTGGCGTGTCCGGTTTCATTTCCCGGAGCGTATTGCCGTCCTGGCTTCCGGTGTTGCAGGCTGCCGTGTCAGTCCTTTTCTACGCAATCGCCGCACTGTGCGTATGCCGTGTCCACTATACTGCGGAGGAACTCGGGAAGATGGCGCAACAGCAGGCGGAAAGGATGAGAACTCCCATTGCGAACGACGTAATCCAATCCCGCATCGGGAAATTGGTGGAAGACAAGTTCTATCTGGAACAGAATGTCAATCTGATCGACCTGGCAACGAGGATAGGTGTAAATTCGAAATATGTCTCGGATTATCTCCATTACCATTACGGGGAGACGTTCATGTCGTTTGTCAACCGCCTGCGTGTGGAGGAATCAAAGAGGCTCCTGCAGAAAGAAAACTTGTCGATGGAGGAGATTTCCGACAAGGCGGGCTACTCCAACGTGAGCACATTCTATAGGAACTTTACGAAAGTGATGGGAATGTCCCCGTCAAAATTCAGAGAATCCGCGATTTAATCGTGCATTTTCTGGAATTTTCCATTTTTTGCAGTCCAAATCCCGATTTCTTGTCTTAATTTTGCAACTGCCAACCGAGGAAAGTCCTCAAATTGAATAAACAATACAAATAATGGCAATGACAGAAACAAAGAAAAATGTTTTCCTGGGAGTCCTCACCGGAACTCTCGTCGGCTTTATCCTTGGAGTCGTCTTCGGCAATCCCGGGTCCGAATTCGGAGTTGATACAGGAAATACATCCGCAGATATCTCCAAGGCAGTCAAAATCGGGAAGTTTACGGATATTCCCACCGTCAGAGATGATTCTGCTCAAAGCAGAGACACAGTCAGGTATGAGGCAGTTGATGAAGAAGGAAAAAGTATGGAAATAATAATTGTAAAATAAAAATTATCTACTATGAAAACCAATTTCAAATTAGCTTTGGCTACAGTCATCGGTTTTGTTGCAGGAGGCGTGGCAGGCTTTTTCTTCAGTGGAGCAGAAATAGCACCGAATCTTGCGCAGGGTGATATCTCAAAGGTATCAAAGTTCAACAGAAATGTCGTCAGCCCGGCAATGAGCGCATTCCAGGAGAAAATCACGAGCAATCCCGAGGAACTTGAGAAAGCCACCTTCTCCCTCACCGTCCTCACTTCCCGTATGACGGAGTTCGATGAGCTCGTGAATATAGCCACGGCCGTATCCGAAGGCAATGAGGAGCTCGCGGCATCTCTCAAGGATCTGCAGAGCGTAAGGCAGCTCGCCTCCAATGCCCGTACCAGTGGCAACCAGGCGCTCGAGGCTCTTAACGCAATCGCCGAGGGGAAGAAATCATCCGTCGACTATGAGCAGGCCTCCCAGAATCTCGCACTTGCTTTCATGATGGTGGACCGTCAGATCAGTGTAGGCAAGCAGTATGTCTGCGACGTGGATGCTTTCCTGCGCGGAAAAGATGTTGAGGATTACAAGGAACTTGCACTGGCCCGCGACCTTTGGGCCGGGTACTGTGCCGGCGAAGCTGTGCTTACCAACAACGACGAAGAACTTGCATATTGGAGCAAGCAGCAGAGCCTTCTCGCCTCGAGCACAGATGTCCTTGCAAACCACCCCACCCTCATCCATTTCACGCCTGAATTATTGAAGCAATGTATCGAACTTGACAGCTCCATAGGTATTGATCTTCTGTCCAATCACGAACAGCTTGACCGCTTCAGCACTAAGGATGTGCTTTCAAACAACGAGCAGTTCAATACGGTTGTCGGCCACGGGATG
>JAKSJV010000132.1 GCA_024402005.1 Bacteroidales bacterium | reverse complement strand
TATGTCTGCCCGATTTACCTCGGATGGTTCGGATAGTTATCGGACTTTGACTTCTGCTGCAGTCTTATCCTCATCCGTAGGCCTTGTATCGGGTTTCTGTCCGTCAGACCAGATGTTTGCCGCCGGCTTCCTTCAGATTCCGTCTCGCGGCGGACACCCTTGCCTTTGGCTGTAACCTTCCCACTATCAGGGCGGTTTAGGGACTTTCACCCGTTAGAGTACGTTCGTGCTGGACGAACAGCGAACGCGCCGTCCTTGAATCGGGCGGCGCGATAATGTTTTTGAGTTTTTTCAAGAGGTCAGCTTTCCTGAGGCCAAAGGTCTTGGGAAAGTTGGCGTTTATGATTAATCTGAGACGGGACGGACGGAGAAGCCGAAGTAACGGTAGTCGTTGCCCTGCGGATAGACATTGTCCGAATCGAAGTACAAGCTGAACGCGGTGTCTGTACTGTCAGAGGTGAGAGAACTCGACCAATAGTCGACGATGCCGCCCGCATCGTTGAGGTCCGTACCATCGCCGTAGCCCGCAGCGGGGAAGAACAACACATTCGTACCATCGTAGAAAAGAACTCCGGCCACTCCGTCGTAACTGTCGCACCAGTACACGCCGTTGGAAGTTGGTTTGCCTGTTGTGGGATTTGTAGTATTGTCATACCCATCTGTACCGACACAGGCCTCATACAAGTCCTGGAAATCCTGAGAGGTCGGCATACGCCAATTGGTGCCGGGGTAGGTCTTCTTCACGACATCATTCGTTGCATCGGAAAGATCGGCGTTATCCTTATATGTAAGGTTCGTTTCGGCAAAACCGCCTTCTTTCAATCCGACGAAACTTCCTGTTATATTATCAGCCCATGTGATTGAATTGTAAAGTTTATCCACAGAACCCCACTGGTAGTAATCCCCTGCGCAGGTGGAAAGATTACCGGCTATCGTTTTGGCACCGAGGTTCATTGTGGCCCACTTGAGAGTATTGTTGCCAGAGGCACCCATCTTCATCTCTACATATTCGGGACCTGGAGCGGTAAAGCTGATGCTTTCAATTGTCAGGGCCTTGATAGCTGTCATCGAACCTGTTGTTCCGCTTATCTTATCCGTAGTTGCGGTATATTCTTTTGTGACGGCAGGGGTTGAAGTATTGTCGGTAAGGGTGAACTTATAGTCAGCAGCCGTTTCTGAATAGTCCGCAGTGGCGAAGACGAAGGCGACTCCGTCTGTATTGCTTATGCCGGTGACAGCATCACCCTTGGTTCCGGATGAAGCCGTGATGGCATCTGCCACAACGGTGTATCCGTTGCCTGCTGCCAACGGAGTGAACTTGTCGCAAGAGAGAGTGTAGCTGCCTGCCTTATCCTTGTCCAACTCTTTGACAACAACCTGTACTTCCGTGAGGAACGCCCAGTGCTCAATCTTGAACGTGAGAGTTGTGCCGTCATAGGTGTAATCATCCTTTGAAGCGACCTTCACTGTTCCGTTGTAAAGGGCCTTGGCATATTTGTTGTCGCCTTCTGAAGGAGTATTTCTACTTACTGTTGCTCCTTCCTTCTGTATCCATTTGGCTCCGTCGTACTTGACAACAAGGTCTGGATTTTCTTGCACATTTGAATCATACCAGATGGAAATCTCATCATTCTCCACCCACCCTTGTTTGATGAGGGCCTTGGTGTCGTCGGCGCCGGGATTGCTGACGCTGATGTTGAGAACAATGTCCTTGCCGTCATTTACTGAAACGGACTCGAGTTCACTCTTCTGGCAGGACGACAGCACCGCCGCCATCGCTGCGAAAATCATAACAATCTTTTTCATACTAGATTCCCTCCTCTGATGATCCATCAAAAGGGTCGTTTACACTACTGGGACTTGTGCAGATGACTCTCTGCACCGAGGTCGTGATGACCTTCACACTCGCGGGAACGTACTTCTGACGTTCCCTCTGTTCGTTGTTTTTGATTTCCTTCATTTTTTTAAATTATATTATTGGTTAGTAAAAATTCGATAAACATTCGCCTGGAGAAAACAAACGTCAGTCACGCCGGAACGGGTGAACCCGTCCGGACACGACGGAGGTGCGGTCTTGAAGCCAAAACCGCTGCGGATGTTATGTAAGTTATTGATTGATAGACACTTATACCCCCCCCCGTAATATCAGGGAGAGAACACTGGAATTATATGTGCCTGAAATGGTCATTTGCTTGCAAATTAAGACATTATTACCCAAAAATGCAAACAGCAGGGGCAGGTCTGCGAAAGGATGCATTGCGGTAAGGGCCGTGAAAGGATATCATTTGAAAATATCCGAATGTGTACCTGTATTCAACATCAGAAGTGTCAGTTCCGTATCATTCTGTTCCCACAATCACAGCCAATCCGGTTTGCTATGACATTTTTAGCCAAGAGTTCGTCTCCAGAAGCATAGGTATTGATCTTGCCATCCCTTGCTTCAATCTTTGATTTCTCATAAGAACTGAGATTCTTTGACGATGCAATGGTCACGCCATTCATTGTCGAGAGAACCCGCTTAAGGCTTGCAACTATATTCTTATCCTCTATGTTCAAAACTATTTGGGTCATATGGCACTTTTTTGCAAATATAAAAAAAATCCATACTGATTTCAACAGCTTGCAATCCCACCGTATTCTATCGAATTCCTGATTTCAGTTGAAGAGATATTGTGCAGTTCGCCTCTGAGGATTGTCACTCCGCGGGTGCCTTCGAGAGCATTGAGTTCGGCGGCAGTCTCCTCGACGTCACTGCCCTGACGCGGATAGGCCCACACTTCGAACTCACGCAACAGCTGAAGACCTTCGTGCCACTGGGGTATCTGCGCCAGACAGTCAGCCCCCACGACAAGAACGTACTCCCTGTCGGGATTGCCGTCCCTCAAATATCGAAGAGTGTTTATGGTATAGAGAGGCTGCGGGAGAGAAAATTCCACGTCAAGCACGTCAATGTCCAGACCCGTCTCTTTCACGGTCCTGCGGACGGCCTCAAGCCTGCTTGCGGCGTTGACTCCGATGCCCTTCTTGAAAGGATTTTCAGGGGAGACAACAATTCCGGCCCGGCAGTCCCGGCAATTTTCGAGGACATATTTCAGAATTGCAAGATGCCCCTCGTGCAGCGGATTGAACGACCCGAACAGCAACGCAGTTTTAAGTTTTTCAGTGCCAGTCTTCATTTTCATAAGCCAAAATTAGTCAAATTCCAAGAATTATCATTACATTTGCGAGATTGAGTTTGAATTTCAAGTTAAACACAAAAATATGGTTTCTTACAAAGATTTAGGACTGGTGAACACCCGTGATATGTTCGCCAAGGCAGTGAAAGGCGGATATGCCATCCC
>JAKSJV010000131.1 GCA_024402005.1 Bacteroidales bacterium | reverse complement strand
TGCGTCAGGAGATATGTTATGGCAATGCCAATGTCAAAATCGCATCTTCACACGCAGGCATCACTCTCGGCGAGGACGGCGCCACGCACCAGACTATGGAGGACGTTGCCCTGATGAGGGCTCTTCCGGGAATGACCGTCGTTGCCCCCTGCGACTACAACCAGGCTGTGGCCGTTACTGTTGCCGCCGCTGAATACAAGGGTCCAGTCTATATGCGTTTCGGACGTCCCGTGATGCCGGTTTTCACGGAGCCGGGCCAGAAGTTCGAGATAGGTAAGGCCTATGTGATGAACGAAGGCTCCGACGTTACCCTGCTTTGCTACGGCCATCTGGTATGGCCCTGTTTGCAGGCTGCTGCTCTTCTTGAGAAGGAAGGCGTTTGCGCCGAAGTCATAAATGTGGCTACTCTCAAGCCGCTGGACACTGATACCATACTTGCATCCCTGCGCAAGACAGGCCGTTGCGTGATATGTGAGGAACACAATCTTGCCGGAGGACTCGGCGAGGCCGTATGTGCGGTCATAGCCACAAACGGGCTTGCCTGCAGGACCACGCTGCTCAACGGCGAGGACCGTTGGGGCGAATCAGGAACGCCGGCGGAACTTATGGCCGCCTACGGCTATACTCCGGAACACATAGCATCCCTCTGCCGCTAGGTTTGACGGCAGCCGCCAAGCTAGGCAGCCTTCATCATATCCTCGGCCCTGGCTATGATTTCATCGGCGAGAGCCTTGTCCCCGTTTGCGGTCATTATATCATCGCAGACATAGTAGAGATAGGTTGCAACCGTCTCGAAATCGTGCTTTGAATAACTGTAGAACTGCGAGAAGAAATTGAGCGATACCAGCAGACGGTCCGTGAAGCGTACGGCAAGGTCGCGCGCCTTGTCCACGGCTCCTGCCTTGTAATACTGCTCTATCATATTGGCCACGGCAAGTTCGTTGCCCAGGCGCAGATACGTCATTTCCAGCGGGTACTGCTTGTCCGTGAGCACTTCCTGACACTTGTCCAGCAATTCCACGGCCCTCTCCGGATGTCCGGCCCTGTTCATCTCGCGGGCGACGCTCGCGAACAGGTCGCGGTAGCCCATCACTCCGCAGAAAGTGTACAGGTTCTGGTAGTCCGCAAAATAGTCCTGACTTGACACAGCATCCCACTTGTAAACGTCCTTCATAAGATGATACAGCTCATCGGGGTCCGTGACTCCGGGGTCTGCGTGTTTGCAGCGGGTCTTGATGGGGACGAACTTGTATGAGAAACCCTCATACATCAGATATTCCTTGATGCCCACGTTGATGTCGCCGCCCATACCGAGGAAGTGGAGCGGACGGTCCCAGTCATAGCCGGCCAGGAGGTCCAGAACGAAGAGTTCCTGCTTTGTGATTATGTTCTTCTCCTTAGGCATAGTCAGGACGATCTCGTCCGGTATCTGATCGGCGAATTTCGCGTTGAGGATGCCGTATTTCAGGACATTCTCCTTATTTACGGGCAATGAAATCCTGCGGCTGACAATGTAGTCCACTCTGGCTCCCGAAGAAAGCGGAATCTTTGCGTCAGGATGCTTGAACACGCGCATCACGTCGGCAATGGGGATGACCGTGTCGCGGGTATCGTAGATGTACACGAATTCGTTCGTACCGTAAAGATACTGGTTCAGAGGGACAGTTATCGGCAGAGGCGCCGATTCGTTGCAGGCATATTTCATCTGGTCTATATGCCAGTCGGTACCGAGCAGGGAGGTGTTGCATATTCTTACGTCGGTGCGTACGTCCTCCACCTCCTGGGCATACCATACGGGGAAGGTGTCATTGTCTCCGTGAGTCACCAGAATGCCGTTGGGGCCTACTGAATTCAGATAGTTGGTCGCAATCTCGGCGGCCGTATGGCGTCCGTGGCGGTTGTGGTCGTCCCAGTTCTGCTGTGCCATAAGTGCAGGCACTCCCAGGCAGAGAAGGCCGACGCCGCAGGCCACCGCCGTCCTGCCTTTTTCATCGAGTTTCGCGGCCTTGCCGAAAATGCCTTCGACGATGGCAATCACCGCGAACCCTATCCATACCGTGAAGAAATAGAAGGATCCGGCATAGGCGTAGTCACGCTCGCGGACCTGGAAAGGCGGCTGGTTCAGGTAAAGCACGATGGCGATACCGGTCATAAAGAACATCAGGAAGGTCAGCCAGCACCCGCGCTTGTCCCTTCCGAATTGGAAGCAGAGGCCTATGAGTCCCAGAATCAGCGGGAGAAGGTAGTAATGGTTCTTGCCCTTGTTGTCCTTCAGGTAGGAAGGCGCATCGCTCTGGTCTCCAAGACGCATTCTGTCCAGAGGCCCGATGCCGCACTCCCAGTTGCCTCTGAAGAGGTCTCCCGGCACATTTGCGTGGAATTCATTCTGCCTTCCGGCGAAATTCCACATAAAGTAACGCCAGTACATAAAGTTCATCTGGTAATCGAAGAAGAACACCAGATTATCGACAAAGGAAGGTTTGGGAGAAGCAGCTCCAAGTACCGGTTTCCCTTTGGAAATATATGACTTGTAGAACTCCATATGTTCTTCACTGCTGCTCCACATCCTGGGGAACAGCATCTTCCCCGCCGCATCGTAAATGAGTTTCGGCTGGCCCTGGGCCTTGATGTATTTGCCGTCCATCGGAGCCCAGTATGTGGTTTCTTCGTAATCCGCAGGGCAATCGAAATACTGGCCGTAGATCAGGGGAGCCGTACCATACTGTTCACGGCTGAGATAACGCACCAGGGTGAACGGGTTGTCCGGCTGATATTCGTTCGTGGGAGTCTTCGCGCAACTGCGTATCACACAGATGCTGAAGATGGAAAAGCCTATCATTATGGAAGTAAGGCAAAGCAGCACGGTGTTGGCCAGAACCTTGCCTTTTTTCATAGTCTTGAACAGTGCGATGAAGCAGGCGGTGAATGCCGCAGCCACAAAGAAAACTGCACCCGTATTGAACGGCAGGCCCAGAGTATTGACGAAGAACAGGTCGAAATAGGCCGCAAGTTTGGGCAGGTAGGGAATCACGATGAAATTCAGCACTCCCAATATTACGACGCCCACCATAAAGATGCCGATGCTCTGCCAGAAGGTGTATTGTTCATTTTCACGCCGTTTGTAATAGAACATGAATACAAGCGCGGGAATGGTAAGCAGATTCAGCAGGTGTACGCCGATGGACAGACCCATCAAAAAGGAAATAAGCACTATCCAGCGGTTTGCATAGGGGGTTTCGGCCTGCTCGTACCAGCGCGTCATGGCCCAGAAAACGATGGCTGTGAACAACGATGACATCGCATAGACCTCGCCCTCCACGGCGCTGAACCAGAACGTGTCTGAAAATGCGTAGGCAAGAGATCCGACAGCGCCTGCTCCGAATATCGCAATTGCCTGAGCCTTCGAATATGATCCGTCCTTCGACGGGG
>JAKSJV010000130.1 GCA_024402005.1 Bacteroidales bacterium | reverse complement strand
GCGCACCCCTCACCATTGGCAAGGGGCGCGTTCTTCGGCTGCCGTCACTTCTCAAAGACAAATGAAATCCTGACAGCGCAGGGGCTTCAACCGATTGACTGGAGCAAATAGCCTATACGAGGCCGTTTGCCTTGGCGCAGGCGTAGACGGCGATGAAAGCGAAACCTGCAAGAATCAAGGTCACGTAAGCACCGCAAATCACTTTCCAGCGCTTGAGCCATATCTGGTTGTTCCAGCCGACCGTCTGGAGTGCGCTCCAGAAGCCGTGGGTCAGGTGGAACCAGATGGCGGCGAACCATATCACATAGAGCAGAGTCACAACCGGGCTTGCAAAGGTATTGCTCATAAGGCCGTAAACGTCGTCCGGAGTCTGGCCCATAAATTCCTTAAGCTGCATATTCGCCCAGAAATCAGTAAGATGCAGGGCAATGCCGAGAAGGACGATAAGGCCGAGAACAAACATATTGCGCGCTGACCAGGAATCCACGGCTGCTTTGTTGGAGACAGCATAGCTGACGCTGCCACGGGCCTTCTTGTTGCCGATTGTGAGAATCATCGCGTAGATGACGTGGATTACGAACCCGGCCGCGAGAACGGGGACCATAACCTTGACGATGCCGAGGGACATAAATTCACAGACACCCGCGAAAACGGTACTGGTCGGATCGAATACATAGGTCAGGTTCAAACACATATGAAGCGTGATGAACAGAATCAGAAAGAGGCCTGAAATACTCATTATGAGTTTCTTGCCGATTGAGGACTTGAATATGCTTGACATAGTAATAAGTTATTGTTTCACTTGAGACTGCAAATATACGCCTAAAGTTGTAAAAAAAATAATATTTAGTTACTTTTGTTAATCATAAACCCCATAATGGTATGTCATACAAACGTATTCTTCTCAAATTGAGCGGTGAGACACTGGGCGGTGAGAACGGTGTCGGTCTGGATGAAAAGGCAATGGATGCTTTCGCATCCCAGATAGCGGAAATTGCGAGGAAGGGCGTCCAGATAGCGATTGTAATAGGTGGAGGGAATATCTTCCGTGGCCTGAGCGGAGCGTCGAAAGGGTTCGACCGTGTCCGCGGCGACCAGATGGGAATGCTCGCCACCGTAATCAACAGCATCGGCTTGAGCCTGTCGCTCCGCAGCCACGGAGTGAAGGCGGAAGTATTCACCTCAACACCTATGATGCCGATGGCCAGATATTATATGAGGGATGAAGTTCTGGACTTTCTCGAATCCGGAGGAATAGCGCTTGTGGCGGGAGGAACGGGGAATCCGTTCTTCACGACCGATTCCGGAGCCGCTTTGAGAGCCTGCGAACTCCGCTGTGACGCGCTGCTCAAGGGAACGAAGGTTGACGGAGTCTACAATTGCGACCCGGCGGTCAACCCGGATGCCGTCCGTTTCGATGCCATTTCGTTCGACAAGGTGCTTGCGGATGAACTGAAAGTGATGGACCTGACGGCCTTCACCCTCTGCAAGGAGAACAATATGCCGATAGTGGTATTCAACATCCGGAAACCGGGCAATCTGGAGCAGGTTGTCGCCGGAACCGGAATATGCACGACAATCAGCGCGAAATAACAATTGATACAGATATGATTCAAAAAGGAAAAGAAACCGTGGAGGCCGCTGTAACGAAGATGCGCAATGCCGTCTCCCATCTTGACGAGGAACTGAAAAATTATCGTGCCGGAAAAGCCAATCCGTCAATTTTCAATTCAGTGTCGATTGACTATTACGGGACACCCACTCCCCTGCCTCAGGTTTCAAGCATAACGACGCCGGATGCCAAGACGATGATCATCCAGCCCTGGGACAAGAACCTTATTCGTACGATAGAGAAGGCCATCATAGATGCCAGCCTCGGATTCGCCCCCCAGAACAACGGAGAAGTAATCCGCATCAACGTTCCCGCCCTCACAGAGGAGCGGAGGAAAGATCTGGTCAAGAAGGCGCGCACTGCCGGTGAGACGGCGAAAGTCAGTATCCGCAATGCCCGCAGGGATGCCATCGATACTTTGAAGAAACTTCAGAAAGAGGGGCTTCCGGAAGATTCGGAAAAGGATTTCGAGGCTGATGCCCAGAAACAGACAGACTCTTTCTCGAAAAAGGTTGACGAACTTCTCGCAGCCAAGGAAAAAGAGATAATGACAGTATAGGATCCGGTGCGCAAGATAAAACTCATTGCAGGGCCTTGCAGCGCAGAGTCGCCGGAACAGCTATATGGTACCGTCAGTGCCATAGTTTCTCTGCGTACCGAAATGGCGTCCGCCGGATTCGAACTGGAGGCGTTCCGTGCCGGAGCGTGGAAGCCGCGTACCCGACCGGGGTGTTTTGAAGGGGCCGGTGAGGATGCCGTCACCTGGGTGGCCGACACCCAGGAGAGAACCGGTCTTGAGGGAATGGTGGAAGTGGCGAAAGCCTCACACGTCGAAACCGTTCTCAAGGCGGGCCTCAAGAGAGTCTGGGTTGGCGCAAGAACGGCGACAAATCCATTTGACACCCAGGAGATTGCGGATGCCTTGAGAGGATGCGGTGACATTGCGGTATTCGTCAAGAATCCCGTCAACCCCGACGTCGACCTGTGGCAGGGCGCAATCGACCGGTTCCGTGCAGTGGGCGTGACCAAAGTCTCGGCCGTCCACCGCGGATTCTCATTCTACGAGAAGAGCCGCTACCGCAATCTGCCCAAGTGGCAGGTCCCTATCGAATTGATGCAGAGGATGCCCGAAGTGCCGATGTACGGTGATGCAAGCCATATCACCGGATGCCGGGAATACATTCCGGAAGTTGCGCAGAAAGCCCTCGACCTCGGATTCGCCGGACTTTTCCTGGAATCCCACATAAACCCCTCCGTGGCCCTGAGCGACAGCAGGCAGCAACTCACCCCCAAGGCATTGTGCGAATTGCTGCGGTCATTGTCGATAAAGGACATTTACGCAGAATCCCGCTCCCTTCAGAAGGAACTTGAGCAGTTGCGGTCCCAGATAGATGTGATTGACGAAAACCTGCTTGACGTAATTGCCGAAAGGATGCGTGTCGTCGGCCAGTTGGGGCAGTTCAAGAAGGAACACAACCTGACCGTCCTGCAGCAGCCCAGATGGGAGCAGATTCAGCAGATTGTATCCGAAGGGGCGAAGAACAGGGGCCTTGACGTCGCTTTCGTCGAAGAGTTGTTCCAACTTCTCCATCAGGCGGCCATAGACAGCCAGTCCTGAACCTGAAAAAAGTTGCGCAATACGCTCAGTGTCTCGCGTATTGCGCAACTTCAAAACGGATTCCTAGTCCTCGCGGATTGCCGCGATGCCGGGAAGATCCTTGCCTTCAATGGCTTCGAGCATTGCGCCGCCGCCGGTGGAGACATAGCTCACCTTGTCGGCATAACCCATCTGGGTAACGGCGGCAACGGAGTCTCCGCCACCTACAAGAGTGT
>JAKSJV010000013.1 GCA_024402005.1 Bacteroidales bacterium | reverse complement strand
TGTACATATGCGTTTAAGATACTGAGTAAACAGCAGTGTGGATGTTGGCGGCCTTTGAGGTCATTAAAATATTGCGGCCCCAGCTGTTTGGCCGAGACCGCAATTTCATTCTTTGATTACATGCAATTATTTCACGTCTGTGACGAGACTGACAGCAAAGGCGTGAGCCGATTGTTGCTGAAGGCGGGACGGACAATGCACGAATTGAAGTACAGGTAGTACGCAAGGTTGCTGTCAAAGCACACCAGAACACCTTTGACCGTTGACGGCAAAAAACAGGACTCAGGGAGTAATTGATTCCACATAGATGTGGGGAATGATGTACTTTTTCATAATTCTTGTCCTCCTATAGAATATTTTTTACCGTCTAAAATAATGACCACTTTGTCCGCATCGAATACTTTCGGGCAATTCAGGGTAGCGGAAGGCTGATTCAATTTGGTGGCCTCGTCTTCTTGGGCAGTTACGTTTATCTCTTGCAACTTGGCAGGCATACCGCGGTAGCGCGGAGCCACGGCAGATGCACTCGGAGTTAACGAGAAATAGGCACGGAAGCCCTTCATCTTGGCATTGGAATCACTGCCATCGGTTGGCCAAAAGAGTTCATTTTCTGCACCCAAGAAGAAATTATAGTGTTCATTGGCACCGTTTGTTTCATCCTCTATATGGGTCATACCGAAGAAGCCCTGATAAGTCAGCCCATCATCACCCGATTTGCCTGCATCGGTGGCATGTTCGACCCAATTATCTTTTGGGACATTATGAAATACCAACAAAGGAACGGAATCGTTATCTTTTGTCCAGCGAATGAGATAAGGGACACCTCTTTCCATTATGGGATATTCACCCATTGAGGCTATATTCACCTGTAAACAGCCGTCCACTACCGTGCCCGATGTTACCGTAAACACTTCGGCGTCCTTAAGAGGAGATTGGATGAAGTCAAACTCAAACGGCAAACAAATCGTATTGAAATAGCCGTTGTGCAAGAGATAACGACGAACGAAGAGATGATAATGATCATCAAATGTCTTAAAGTCATTAAATTTACTTGCAAACAGTTCCTGACTATCATTCTCGTCAAACACCATCACATTCCGCACCAGACGGACGCTGTAATAGTTTGTTTTGGGACCCCAATTCTTGTCGTGTATGGTTTCTTCATCAAACCGCAGGCACTTACCTTCTGAACCACTATGTTTATCGCGTGCCCAATAAACGCCATGATCGTTTTCGTTTTCCACTGTATGCCCGCTTTCTGTATCAAACGCATATCCCTGGCACGGCAGGAAGATAGCGCCTGCTTCTTCCATCTTTTCCCATTGCTCGGCGTCATAGATATTTTGGTCATAGTGAGCACCTTGGGTAACAGGTTTAAACGCCGGAACATCATTCGGTTGTACCCAGTCATCAGGCAGGAGAATCAGTCCCTTTTCATTATTGACTGTACCTAAGGCATCTTTCTGCTCCTTATCTGCATCTCGGGTAACTATCAGATAGGTCCACTCGTCAGAAGAGAGAACATGATCTTCACCACCGGCATATTTTCCACCATCTTGCCATTGGAAGCGCTCCGTATCAACACCTGTATTTTTACAATTGGTTGTGGCAAACACAACTGCTTTACCCGGTTCAATGGAGAACACGCCTTTGTAAGAGAATTCTACATCATCCTTAGCGGACACCTGCTGCGCCACCAGCGTCAGCGAGGTAATAAACAACATTATTTTTTTCATATTTTTATCATTATTATAGGGCGTGTATCTGTTCTCCACCGCGACCCTTTGAAAATACCAAATTCATATTGTTGTTGATGTACAAAGTGACGGTGTACTTTGTGTTCCTGCGGATGTCGAGGCCGCCCTCTCCGGAGAAGAGTATCTTTGCATCGGCTCCGTCTATGGTGAGGGTCAGGGAGAGGTCCTTCTTGCCTTCACCTGTGCTAGCAGGAACAAGGAGAATGTCCTTCTCGATGCCTTTCTCAGTGACCGTGCCGGTTACACCGTCGCCTTCAAAGACTACGCTGCCGGTTGCGCCTTCATCTTTTAAGCCTGTGACAACTCCCGTAATGATATTCATCGTGCCGGTGGCGGCTATCGCATCGCTTTCGATGGCAATTTTGGAGAGTTCGCAGTCCTTCAGGTATTTGTCTCCTTTCTTGATTGTGAGATGGAGCCTTGCAAGGGCGTGGTTCATCTGGAGGCTCACGGACTTTTGCGAGTATGAAACATCATTCGGAGTTGCATAGAGATAGTCCGTACCGTTCAGGGATGAGGCAACGGGAATTGCCATCAGTTTGGTTGCGGCCTCGCTGTAGGGGAAGTAGCCGTAGAGTTTCCCTTCGGTCTTCGAGAGGTAAACAGGGGTGGTCGTACTCCATTTCTCACCGTTGTAAGTGTACCTGACGTTGGAAAATCCTTCAGTCTTGCCGTCATAGGCTCCTCCGTCGGCTGCCGTCACGAACAGGCCGATGCCTTTCGCGGATTCGGTGTCGGGAAGGGAATCGCCGGTTATCACCGCCTTGCTCATCGGTGTGTAAGACAAAATGCCGCTCACTGACGCTATCTCAAGCGCGCTGTCCGAATTGTTCTGGAATTCCTCGGTCTTGCTGCAACCGACAAATGCAAGGGCTGCAAGAAGGATGACTGCTGATTTTGTATATGTTTTCATAACCGTTTTTTTCTCTTAGTTTTGTGTAGGATTTGCCGATATCTTGCCGGAGAAATCACTCCATCCGTCTGCGGCCTTGTAGGTGTCAACACTGGTGTCAGGGACAAAGATGTCCTCGATACTTTTCAGAGGGACCTCTTTAGATGTCGACATATCAAAATCGTAGAATACATACGTTCCAAGGGTGGGCGGATTGCCGGCCTTCGAGGTGATGGTCTTGAGGCTCCCGCATCTATAGAATGCATTGTTTCCTATAATACTCAGAGTGGATGGAAGAGTAACTGACGATATCTTGGATCCATTAAAGGCACCTGCTCCAATCTCAACAAGGCCTTCCGGCAGTACCAGGCTGAAGGGGCTGCATCCAGCATCGCTTCCGGCACCGAAGAAGGCTAAATCTCCGATTGCCGTCAGGTTGGTGCATGTTTCCAAATTGATATTTGTCAGGCGTATGCAGTTCTCGAATGCGTTGTTCCCGATGGTCGCAAGGCCGCTGGGGAAAGAGACGGATGTCAGCCTGCTGCAACCTGTAAATGCACTCTCGCCTATAGTCTGCAACTTGCTCCCGAATGCCAGGGCTACGGTCTCGCTGTAAATTCCGGTTCCCGCTTTTTTGAATGCACTTTTTCCAATGGTCTTGAGAGATTCCGGGAATTGGGGAAATACAAGGTTCGTGCACTCCGTAAACGCAGATTCGCCAATCTCGACAACCCCTTCCGGGATAGTCACGGAGGTCAACTTTTTGTTGGAGGCGAAGGCATTCTTGCCTATGCTGGTCACGATGCCGTCGATGGCGATGACGCCATTACTGCCATTGAACGTAGACCTTGCCTCGTCGTACGGGAAGCCGAAGGCGTCAGTCTTGTTGGGGATTACCTTCTCTGATGCCGTGTATTTGATATATGTACCGAATCCCAGATTGACCGTAACATCTTTCGTAACGTCCTTGACGGTTATGATGCCGCTGAGCTCGTCGTGTACGAAGGCGCAGCCCGATATACTACCATTGAACACGAACCTGCCGTCAGGAATCGAGGCCTTGTCGTAGCGGAGGATGACCGTCCTGGCTGCACCGGCGTCCGTTTCCTCATCTGGCAGTGCCGTTGAAACGAACTCTGTATAAAGTTCATATTTCAAGCCTTCCGGGCAGTTGAAGGTTACGGTATGGCCGCCAACGGTGGCGGTGTTGCCGCTGACATTGGTATCGGTCCAAGAGGCAACTCCCACCGACACCACCTCAAGCTTGTTGTCCTTGATGTTGAGCACTATGGTGGACTTAGTGTTCTTGCGGACTATGACGCCCTTGTCGCCGGTGAGGCTGACGCTGTATGTCTTTCCGTTGTAAGTGCATTTGATGTAGAAGTCCTGACGGGTGTCGGCATCGGTGCCGGTCTTGCAGGGAACGAGCAGGCAGTCGGCGACTATCTTGCCGTCAGTCAGCGGGAGGCTGACCTCCTGTGAGAACGGGCTGGTCTTGGTGGCCGTTTGTGCAGAGTCCGACGTGATTGCGCCATCCGTTGCATTCATAGTGCCTGCCTTGGAGAATGTTCCGTCATCGCTGCCGGCAAGAGTGACATTGGTCATAGTGGCCTCGGGCCCATAGACATTGAAAGTTATCTCCACCAGTGCAAGGGCGTGATTGAACTTCAGGTCGATGGCAGATTTTGCTGTACACACTTCTGTTATCGGAGTGGTCCACATCCAGTCATCGCCGCCGACTGAGGATTCAACCTGGATTGCCTTGATGGCATCAGGATTCTTCGCTATATTTCCATCGTAAGGATAATAGGCATAGACAGTAGCCTTGTCCTCTTTGAGTTCTATCAGAGGGGTATTGAACTCATCGGAACCGGCAGGCTTGGTGCATTTGATGTTGCTGTACTTCTCATCGGCGTAGGCGTCTCCCACAACAAAGAGTCCTATGCTGACTTCCTCATCCGTCGGGAACTTGGTATCCTTGATTGCCGATTTGACCAACTCGGAAGTGGTCACGGAGTTGATTTTCAGGTAGGTCACATCATCCGGCCCGTCGATTTCGGGGTTGATTTCACCACCATTCTCCTGCTTCGTGCAGGAAAGCGCCGCCATCGCAATGACGGCCAATGTCCATAAAATCTTTTTCATATCACCATCCTCCGTTTTCCATTTCGTTCATATCGCCCTCGCTGGAAGAGCCAGATTCCCATTGACTGACGGGGTCACTGACGCTCAGTATATGTGAGCGGGTAGAAATCTCTACCATCTCTACTCTTGGCGGAACATATCGTCCGCTCGACTCTTGATTTATTTTCATACACATATGCCTCAAATTCAGATATAATTCTACAAATATACTCAAAATCGGTGGTATAACGAAACCGACATAGATATTTGAATGATAAAGCATAGGCTCCCAGGTTTATTCGTATGGACGGATGAACACTTTGTACAAACGCGAATGATAGTCTCGATATCCTTCTGTGACGGAACATCCTCGTTCTTTGAGCACGATGAGAGTGCGGCGATTGCCGCGATGCCGAAAACGGCAATATATATATTCTTGCCGGACGAAATCGGGGAGAGGAATGTTGTTCAGGGAACGAATCGGGGCCGGACGCAATGCCAGACCCCGATTGTATTGTGTTGTCAAATCTATCAATACGATCTGGCTTTTACATAATGAGGTGAATATCCCCTGTAATAAGGGTCAGCGAAGTCCATTTTGGTCCCACTCTTTAATGGTTTTTCGTCCGTGTAGATTAAGACTTTGCCAGCATTTAGTCCCCATAAATATTCTCCGTTAAATAAATATCCATCACTTGCAAGATATTTCTCACTAAAGTGCCTAAATATTGCATATTCTTCATAAACCAAATATTCATAGGTGTATCCATTCCACGGATCGTGGGATTCGAGTTGGGCAACATCAAAAAAGGTCGAAACCTTATGTATATTTTTACCTATAGAGCTGTAATAGTCGTCAAGAGCGTGGAATGCTTCGTTGGTAATAAGGTTGTTGTGTGCAAAAACCTGGAAATCCTGATGTTTGTTGCTTGACAGGGCTGAATAAACCTGCCAAGTACCAAGATGTTCTTCCCGCTTATCATTTGGATCAACGCACATATATTTAAAATCTCCGTATGTTATTTCACATTCATTAGCAGGAAACCTATGCATCATCAGGTCTTCAATGATAAAGTGCGCCCCTCTTATGTAGCAGATACGACGGCCGAGATGTTCCTCAATGTCGATATCGGCATTCTCATAGAACTTCCCGAATCTGTTGCACTTGGCATCAAGTTCCTCGATAAGGCCAGGATATTGTTGCTTGCCTACCGTTGTCGTAATTGGAGAGCGTCCGCTGTTTGTGAGGATGCCAAGATATTTGCAGGCGTCCAGGTACATCACAGCCCAATGTGCGCTTAAAACCACTGTCGCCAAATCCTGCATGCGCAGAAGTTCGGCGGCAAGATCTCCCTCGTGCTCCCAAGCAGCCAACTGCATCATAAGTTGATCGTATATGTAAGGCATTCCGATCAGCATCGAGCCGGGCTTGCTGCCCGCACAGGACTCGGTCATCAACAAATCCATCAAAGGATACAGGGATTTGAATATCGCCTCATCGTTATTGCCTGCCCAGAGTGCAAGCTGACCCTTCCTTTCAGTATTGAACTCGCCACTTTCATTCTTTCCGTATATCATAGCCTTCCAATAGTCTGTGGAGTCGCTGGAAGTCACAGGGGTGGCTTCGAGTTCCTCGAGAAGTCCCAGCCGTCCGGAAAAATCGTAGTTGACGCTGTGTATAGCACTGTTACGCGCATTGATGCAGTTCGAGTAACCGTTTACCAGCTCTTCTTGTTCAACATCTCCTATTTTCTCCAGAGTTTCATCCAATTTTACAAGCGCTTCATCAAGTTTCTGGTTCATTTCATCGCAGATGGCGTATATCTCATTGCACTTGTCCATTACGTCAGAGATTGAAGGGCCGGAAACGCTTAGGGCAAATGATACAACGCTCACACAAGTAGTCAGTACATCGCAGACTGCACCGACTCCCATAAGGCGGTCCAAATGCTCCCCTTTTGTCTGCGGTGCGTTCCGTGGGGTCGCAGGAATGCCGGTTACTTTTGATGCCAGTTCCGCCATCGTATCGGCGAAATCATAATGGACGGCATTTCCGAAAGTAGGTTTGATTCCGTCGAGCTTTTCAATATTCACCTTATTCCACCAGCCTTCGGTGCTCTCGCCGCAGTATGCAAGATTGACGGTGTCTTTCTTCGCCGTCACGCAGGTCATCCTGTCCTTGGTCTCATTCAGGGTAAATGTGGCAACGCCCTCCACATCTGCCACCTTGGGGAATGTGACAGAACCGGAGTCGCTTTTGCCGTCGAACGAAATTTCGCCGGCGACATAGTCGAGCTTGCCCTCCGCGATATCAAACTGGGAGAAGTGGACACCCCCTTCGCTGACCCTCATAATGAGAGGCTTGACATTGCCTGTCGTGTCTCCGTTTCTGTCAGGCCAGTTCGTCCATACGCCGACCTTGACGCCGTTGTATGTCGATGGGCCGTCGCCCTGAGTATCGTCCTTCGAGCATGACACTGCTGCGGCCGCAAAGACGGTAAGCAACAAACAATAAAATAATCTTTTCATAGAATTGTTGATACTGGTTGATAACATAACACGCAAATATACCACTTTTTTTGACAATGGGACTTATTAACCGCAAAACCGAAATAGACATATAAGGAAGGCAATGCAACAGGCATCACTTCAGCATCATTCATTATCCGATCCGATGACACGGATATGGCTTGAACAACGGCATTAAAGAATTTTCCGGGCCTTCTTCCATTTATCCTTGGCGAGCTGCTGCATATCGACGACCGTATCGCGTTCATCGACGATTTCGTCTCCCAGAACAGTTTCGATTATGTCTTCCATAGTGATAAGCCCCTCGAAAGCACCATAATCATTGATGACGACGGCTATCTGCTCCTTGCTCTTGACCATATAATCCCATACCGTATCGATGGTCTCGGTCTGCGGGAATGATGCTATCTTGCGTTTGATGTCGGCAAGGGTCTTGTCGTACTTGTCCTCTGCCATAAGCTGCAGGGCATCCACGCGAAGGATATACCCCGTGATATATTCGTCATTGTCGGTATATACGGGAATACGGCTGTGGTGAAGGAAACGCCTGTCCTTGTAGAAGGTCTTGATACTCATAGATTCGGGGGCTATGGCCGCAACCACGCGCGGAGTCATAGCATCTCCCACCGTAAGTTCATCTATGTTGATCAGGTTCTGGATTATCTCGTTCTCATCCTCCTCCAGTTCTCCAGTCTCCTCCGCCACATCGGCCATAGCGCCTATCTCCTCGCGGGACACCGCCAGATCCGTTTCCTTCGGAGCAATCAACTTCTGGAGAAACTCCACGGCAACCACAATAGGATACATTATGACTATCAGATACTTTATGGTATAGGTGGCGAAGCCTGTCAGGGATTTCCAATAGGACGTACCTATCGTTTTGGGTATTATTTCGGAAATTACCAGAATGAGTATGGTCGTGACGGCACTCACCACGCCGAACCACGCCGAGCCGAACAATATCGTCGCCTGACGTCCCACTCCGGCCGCACCTATGGTGTTAGCTATGGTATTGAGGGACAATATGGCAGCAAGCGGTCTGGACGAGTCCTGCTTGAACTCCTTGAGACGGGATGCATACTTATACCCCTCTTCCTCAAGCATAGTGATATAGGAAATCGGTGTGCTCATAAGGGTGGCCTCCAGTATGGAACACAGGAAGGAGAACCCAAGGGCGATGAAAAGGAAGACAAGTAATTCTATCATACTCTATATCAAACCTTTACTATATAAAAGTTCTGCAATCTGGACAGCATTGGTGGCCGCACCCTTGCGGAGGTTGTCGCTCACGCACCAGAAGTTGAGGCCGTTCTCAATAGAAAAATCACGGCGTATGCGGCCCACGAACACATCGTCCTTGCCCCAGGCATTGATTGGCATAGGGTAAACGTTGTTGGCAGGATCGTCCTGGACGGTGACTCCCGGGAACGCGGCCAGCAAGCGGCGCACGTCCTCAAGCTCGAACGGACGCTCGAACTCCACGTTGACCGCCTCCGAATGCCCTCCCTGAACAGGCACACGGACGGTTGTAGCCGTTACCTTTATAGAGTCGTCACGGAGTATCTTGCAGGTCTCGTTCACCATCTTCATCTCCTCTTTGGTGTAGCCGTTGTCCTGGAACACGTCGATGTGAGGAAGAATGTTTTGGTCTATTGGACAAGGATATACAGCCTGATATTCGCCCCATTTCTTCCCGCTGCGCTCGGCCTCCATCTGGGCCACAGCCTTGTAGCCGGTACCTGTCACGCTCTGGTAGGTGCTCACCACCACTCTTTTTATCCCGTAAGCCTTGTGCAGGGGACAGAGGGGAAGCACCATCTGTATGGTGCTGCAGTTGGGGTTGGCTATTATAAAGTCGTTTTCATCCAATACGTCGCCGTTTATCTCGGGAACCACCAGCTTCTTCGTCGGATCCATCCTCCACTGGGACGAATTGTCCACAACGCGGCAGCCGACCTCTGCGAATTTCGGGGCAAGCACTGCCGAAGTTCCGCCTCCGGCAGAAAACAGTGCAAGCGACGGCCGGCGGGAAATGGCCTCATCGGCACTGACCACCGTCCATTCCTTTCCTGCAAAAATCACCTTCCGGCCCACTGATTTCTCGGAAGCCACTGGGATGAGCTCCGTAACGGGAAATTTCCTTTCCTCGAGAACCTGCAACATCCTGGTACCAACCAGTCCTGTTGCACCTACGACAGCTACTTTCATATATTCTTTCTTTTTCTGTAAACGATAATTGCGACACTGGATACCAGAAGTGCCAGCAGCAGTATGCTGCATACCCTGGACAGACGCTCTCCCCTGATATAGTCCTCTGGAGCATAGCGCATCACTATTTCACCCTCTCCTGCCGGTATAACGGCCGCACGAAGCACCCAGTCGGCACGCAACAGCCTCAACGCATTACCATTACAGCTTGCCTTCCACGAAGGATGGAATATCTCCGAGAATACTACCAGGGACTCGTGCGGAAGCTTGTAACTGTATTTGAGTTCGTTGGGAGAATAATATGTCATCACCACACTGCCACTGTCTGCACCGCCATCCGAAACTTCCGGCTGGAAATCCGGCAGGGAGACAGCATCCTCATCGCGCACAACAGCCGTCGTCTTCAAATCCACCTCCCTGAGCAGGGCTATCTCCTCATCGGCGCTTGCCGCGGTGGCCACATTGCCTGCAATCCAGGCATTGCCGAAGGCATAAGGATTGACAATGGGAGGATAGTCTGCGCCTATGATGATATATTTGCCGTTGAGCATAGACATAACGGGCATCTCAGGCACGGCCGCCTGTATGTCGTCAATTGTCTGCGCCCCGCCTGCAGCCGTATAGAATGATTTTATTTCCCCGGAAAGATACCTGTCGATAAGGTCCTGATAACGCTGCATTTTTGTGGGCGAATACCCGCCTATGCTCTTGTGGCGGAAACTTGTCACACTGCTGTTGAACGTGTTTTCCGACAGGTCCAGCACGCGGTATGAAAGGCTCTCGTCGCATAGGATTTCCTTATCGACCGGCCTCTCGTTGAACTGGGCCGAGAAATCGCGAGGAGTGACGAAGTGGTCTTCGTTGAGATAGCGCTTGCCCACGCTCCACATATCCACGAGAATGAGAACGCCGATAATGGCGGCGGCGATGTTGATCCTGCCCTTGGCCACGAACGGGTCTGGCTTGAGATAACTCCACATTATGAGCGCCGCGGAGACTGTTATCAGCAGGAAACTTCTCCACGCATCGATGCGAAGCAGCCTCTGTCTGTCCTCGCGCAGGGCCTTTACTATTATGTCCTGCATCCCACCGTCAGCGTCGCTTGTGAAATTTCCGGCTATTGCGGGGAACAGGGCGGCTATCAGGCAGAACCCGGCCGTTATTCCGAAAGCCGTCCACACTGATTTCACCACCTGCCTGTGCGGAATCTCCTCCTTCATTATCCTGTCCAGCGTGTAGATGCCCAGCAGCGGCACGCAGAACTGAAGCACCACCAGGGCCATCGACACTGTCCTGAACTTGCTGTACATCGGGGCGTAGTCGAACCATAGCCGTGTGAACCACATAAAGTGATTGCCCCAGGCAAGGAATATGGCCAGAATGCAACTTATCAGCAGCCACCATTTCTCACGTCCTTTCAGCAGGCACAGACCGAGTATGAACAGGAATATGCTGATTGCACCCATATACATAGGGCCAGCGGTGAACGGCTGCGGTCCCCAGTACAGCGGCAGGCTTTTGCATATCTGACGTGGGTTCTGGCCTGCATTCTTGAAAAGCTGCCAGGTGGCCGATTTCTGATCCAGCGACCCAGACGAAGAACCTCCGTTATAGTTGGGTATCAATAAGTTGGGAGTCTCATCTATACCATAGGACCAAGCCGTCGCATATTCAATGTCCAGGCCCTTGGCATTGGCTCCCTCCGTAGAAAGTTCGCTGCCTCCCCTCATAGTGTAGGGGGCGTAGGCGGCGGTAGGTATCAGCTTATTGGCATTCGTGCCTATTCCCACGAGACCCGTCACGACCAGCAGCAGCGATGCCGTAAGGAAACGTGGCATATAGTGTCTGTTAGCCTTTTTCAACGCCCACACGAGTGTCGCAATACCATAAATGATTATCACCAGGGCCAGATAGTAAGTAATCTGGACGTGGTTGGCCTTAATCTGGAACGACAGGGCTATCGCGAAAAATACCGAGCCCAGCACCGTCATCGGCAGCCACTTTTTCAGCGTTTCATCCTGCCCGCCACTTCCCTTGAAAGCGCTGCGGTAGGTGAAAATCATTGCCGCCAGCACCCATGGAGCGAAGGCTATCGCCTGCATCTTGGTATTGTGGCCCACCTGAATAATCTGGAAGTTGTATGAGCAGAAGGCTATCGCCACCGCACCTGCAACCGCCAGGAACCTGTTCACACCCATAGCGAGCATAAGCAGGAAGGCCCCGAGAAGGGCGATGAAAATGTACGAGGCGGGACGAGTGCCCCACAGCATAAGTTTGTAAAGGGGTTTGGTCCAGTCCCCGTCGAAATCGTCGAGGGTTGTCACCATCGGCATACCTCCGAACATACTGTCGCTCCACAGAGCCTTGTCGTCGGGATGGGCGGCATTCCACTGAACGGCCTCCTGCGCCATACCGCGCCAGCCGCTGATATCGCTCTGATTCACCACCTTGCCGCCCAGCAGGCCCGGCATGAAACCATATGCCAGGATGATGAAGAATACTGTTATTGCGGCATATATGCCGATATTCTTTAGCGTCTGTCTGTTCATTTTCCGCATATTGAGTCAAGGAGATGGGCGTAGGAGAGGGCAACTGCGCGGCGTGAATATTTTTCTATGTCACCGCTGCATCGGGTGTCTCCGCCAATCTTGAAAAGTTTGTACTGCTCTTCCAGGCAGCGGCGCATCTGCTGCTGTTCCTCCCATTCGAATGTCTCGCCGGCCTTGGCTTCAGAGAGAATCGAGGCCATGGCACCGTCCTTCTGTCCTATGCCGAGTATGGGCCGACGGGCTGCCAGATATTCGAACAGCTTGCCGGGTAGAGTGGCCTTGTATTCAGGCTCCTTACGCAGTGGAAGAAGCAGGACTGAGGCCGCCTGCATCAGTTCCACCACCTTCGTATGTTCCAGGTACCCGAGGTTTTTCACATTGGCTGACAGGCCGCAGTGCTCTATGGAGTCAAGTATTTCCTTGTCCGTCTTGCCGCAAAGGACAAGATGGAAATTCTCTTCAAAATCCTTGTCTTCTTTTACCATCGAACCGAGCGCCCTCCAAAGGGCCTCCGGATTACCGTCAGAGGCGAAAAGGCCGGCGTGGAGAAGTGTGAAACGGCCCTTGGTGGCATCCGGTTTTACTCCGGTCCTACCTGTCGCATCCGCACCGGCCGATACCGGAAAATCATCCTCGTCAAACCCGTTGGTAATTAGTTCCACAGACGTTTGCGTCATCCCTTGGAAATCCTTTTGAACCAGTGGCGATACGGCCACGACCCTTGTGGCGCTGTCCAGGACGGACTTTTCCAATGCGGCGTGTCTGCGCTGCGAACGGGCCGTCAGGCTGAGGTGCTTGAAATAGAACATTCTTGTCCAAGGATCCCGGAAATCAGCCACCCAGGGTATTCCCGTGGCGGCTGCTACCTTCTTTGCGATAAGGTGCATACTGTGTGGCGGACCCGTACTGACTATGGCATCAACGGGATGACCTTTGAGGTATTCCTCAAGAAACCTGACGGAAGGACGCACCCACAACACCCTCGGATCCGGTATGAAACAGTTGCCCCTTATCCACATTGCGATACGCTGCTTCAGGGATTTTTTCTGGGAATTGATCGGTGTCACCTGGGCATTGGTGCTCTTGCGGGCGAACTGGCCTGGCTCCAGTATGGGACGCCTTATCACTTCGACCTCCGCCGGAACGTCAGCCCCGAGAGAGGCATCCGTGGATGTGAGCGCGGGATTTTCCGGAGTATAGACGACAGGAAGCCATCCGAGGGACGGGAGATACTTGCACATCTTCACCCAGCGCTGCACCCCCGAACCTCCGCTCGGCGGCCAGTAGTATGATATTACAAGCACTTTTTTCATTGTCCTGTCCACGTCCATACAACTTACAAAGATATGAAAATTTCTATTATTTTCTGCTTCTGCCGCACCTCGGTGTGCAGAGGTGGCATCAAAGAGAAATTTTAATATATTTGCAAAAAAATTATGAAAAAGTTTCTTTATGTGATAGCTGTGATGCTGGGTCTTCCCATCGCAGCTCTTGCGCAGAAATCCAATGTAACGTACACCATTACCGAATCCTCCTCTACGTTTATAGAGCCTACACCCGTAATTGTAACAACACCTCTGATTGCAGATGTCACGATTATTGGGGAGAAGATCACATATGTAGAACCGGATGCATTGAAAATTTTTCCTATCAATGACTTCAAACAATTGCCGCAATTGAGGAGTGTCGTTGTTGCAAGAGCAATCAGGGCTCACAATGCAGACTTGATTATCGGCGTTTCATTCGATATGGAAACTACGGCACAGGGAGAGTTGAAGGTAACGGTCACAGGCTTCCCTGCGAAATACACAAACTTCCACAATGCTTCGTATGAGGAAATGAGGACAGTTGCTCTCGCCAAAATGGCTGTGAACGACGAAGAAAAGAATATTCTCGAAGGTGAAGATCCGGTAATAATCAAAAAACAATGAAAAAACTCATATTGATTTTTGCAATCCAGATGCTTTGTGTGGCATCTTATGCACAGATTACGCTTAATTCTTATGGAAATAAGGCAAAGCATTCCAATACGTTGATTTATGCTCACGAAAATGTCAGCAAAACCAAAGGCTTCCACGCCATGCTGGATTTCGGTGTCGGGCCACACGTATACAGCGCGTCACATAAAGGCCCTGCTTTGACCGCTTCTGCAAACGGATTCTACGAAACGGGGTTCGGTTTACTGGCGGGAGCCACTGTCGGATGGAGTTGCTGGCAATACAAGAACTACGAGAACAAGTATAAGCCATTATCGGACTTCAGATTGATGGCGCTTCTCGGATATGTGTATAACATTGAAGATACCGGCTCCGGTGTATTTATTCTTTGCCAGCCTGGTTTTTCCTGTGGCCAAAGCGAAAAAATAGCTTTCTCAGGAGATGTGAAAGTAGGATACCGGTATATGTTCTCCAAACATCTGGGTCTCGCTGCCAGTATTGGAATTTCCGGTATTTTAGGTGATTGGCTTGCCGTTCCGTTCACTGTGGGCATAGTCTTCTGATTGCGGAATATTCTTGGATTCCGGTAGCATTATCATTCTTGCCGCACAACTACAGTCCCCGATTTTCACGCAAACGCCGGGCAACAGCAAGGCGCGAGCGAGCTTACTACCGTCAGCACAAAATGCCCCCCCCGTTAGTGTAGCAAGGAAATCTAAATATATAGTTTTATGAAACTTTATACCATTATTGTTGTATGATAATGAAACTTTGCTTAACTTTGTGCTATGGAACGAAAGATTCGTGCATACAAGAACTATTTTACTGATTTCATCTCTTCTATCAGTGAAGTTGAGGCGAGAAAAGTATTTTACGTTATTGATATGCTGAAGATGCAAGAACGCTTGAGCACTAAATTCGTCAAGCATATTGGGGATGGGATTTTCGAACTTCGTGCTGAAAGTGGAGGTAATATTTTCAGGGTGTTCTTCATTTTCGATGAAGATTATATAGTGTTACTTTTCAACGGCTTTCAGAAGAAGTCTCAAAAGACACCCCGAAAAGAAGTCGAACTGGCTAAAAGATTGAAGAATGAATACTATGCAGAAAAGAGAAAGTAATATTGTTGACATCGATCAGATGATAAATGAAAAATTCGGTGCAGTTGGCACTGAATCCAGGAATGAATTCAGAAAAGAAGCATACAACTATTGCGTGGGCCAGTTGATTCTTGAGGCAAGGAAACAGGAATCTATTACTCAGGCAGATCTTGCAAAAACAATAGGTGCAAGCAAGTCCTATATCTCCCGCATTGAGAAAGGACAGATTGAGCCAGGAGCGAGTACTTTTCTAAGGATTATCAGCGCACTTGGACTCCGGTTTGAGATAGTCAAGCCTATGACTTATGCGTTGTATGCAGGCAATGCATCCGGATATCTCTCGGATGTCAGTGCCTTTTCGTACGGACATTCAAAGAGTGCCCCCAAATCTTCCAAGTAGATCCGAAAAGTGATAATTCAGCGGCATTTGGCCCAGGTATTTGCACTCTTCGACTATGAGTTGATCGGTGTCACCTGGGCATTGGTGCTCTTGCGGGCGAACTGGCCTGGCTCCAGTATGGGACGCCTTATCACTTCGACCTCCGCCGGAACGTCAGCCCCGAGAGAGGCATCCGTGGATGTGAGCGCGGGATTTTCCGGAGTATAGACGACAGGAAGCCATCCGAGGGACGGGAGATACTTGCACATCTTCACCCAGCGCTGCACCCCCGAACCTCCGCTCGGCGGCCAGTAGTATGATATCACAAGCACTTTTTTCATTGTCCTGTCCACATCTGTACAACCTACAAAGATATGAAGAAAATTATTCTATTACCTGCTTTTACCCCATTTTTCTTTGCTTACGCCGAATGTGATGTGAAAAGGATTTATATCTGCACGGCACTGCCAGAACTAATGAAAGGCCGCCCTGGCCGACAACTTCGCCTAAGTAGCTGCCGCCAAAAAGGTTGAATTATTCTGCCTGGTAAACTTTTTCCCCTTCGAACCAGGTGGAGATAACCTTAGTATTATGGATATCCCGTACCGGACATTCAAGTACGTCCTTGTCGATAATCAGGAAGTCGGCATATTTCCCGACCTTGATGCTTCCTCTCTCATTTTCGCAGTGCATCTGCCAAGCCCCGTTGATGGTAAGCGCCTGAAGCGCCTGTTCGCGGGTGATGAGTTCTTCCGGCCACCAAGGTTTGGTGTATCTGCCCGGTTCTCCAGGATAAGGAGCGCTGCCGGTGACGGCTATCTCCATAATTCCGAAAGGATCGTATGGCGAGCCGGATGTGGCAGGGAAGTCACAATGTGAAGTCATAACGATTCCATTGTCGAAATATGACTTCATCGGATAGGATTTCCATGATACGCTTGCCGGAGTAACCGACCTGACCTGTTCCCACACTTCGTCCGGAAGGACGTGCCAAAGCATGCCGCTGACCACAACGATATCATTGTCGGCCACCCTTTGGAAATCTTCCTGAGGCATATTGCGGACGTGTACCAGGGTATTCCTGGCTTCTTTCGTTCCCTTTGATACAAATGCATTGACACAGCGGTGTACAGCTCCGTCGCCCATCGTATGTACGTGCATTGTGAAGCCTTGGGCATTGGCCTTGCCGGTGATGTCAGTGACTTCGTCTTCTTCCCAATTGGCAATCCCCGGATGTCCGTCAGGATAAGGTTCTGTAGTCAAGCCGGTGCCGCCTTCGACGGTTCCGTCTATGAAGAGCTTGACATAGTTGGCGTTGACGTGTCCTTTTGTATATTTCCTGCCTTCAAATGCCTTTGCAAGTTCGGTATCCACATCTTCGCAGGAGCTGTCGAATTCGTATGACATTCCGAGAAGCAGGTTCAGTTTGCCGGCAGCATCAAGTTTATTTGCCACTTCATAATAACGAGGAGTGCCGAAGAAGTTCGACCATCCGTCCATATAGGACACGTATCCGTTCGCCAGAAGCATCTGCTGGGACATAAGGATGGCCTGCGAGGCAACCTCGTCGGTAAGAATCTCATCAAAATTGAGGCCTCTGTTTCGTACGTATGCGACAGCCTGCTCAAGAAGAAGACCATTAGGTTTTCCGTTGGCATCCTTACAGATATCTCCACCTCTGACTTCTCCTTTCAGGACATTTCCGTCGGCATCGATGATTCCGGCATTGCGCAGACATACGGAGTTGGCAAGGCTCTTGTGACCTTCGGAGTCGTGGATGAATACTGCTACATCCGGGCAGATGGCATCGAGTTGCTCGCGTGTCGGCATCCCCTGCGTAAGGAATGTCAGGTAATTCCATCCGAAGCCGAAGATGCAGGATTTGCCGTTCTCCTTCGCATCAGTGTATGCGAGCTCCAGTTTCTCAAAGAAGGATTTGACGTCATCGTTCAAAGGGTCGAGAGAAAGTCCGCCCATACATCCGAGAGAGTTACCCATTATGTAATGTGCGTGTCCCTCGAAGCATCCCGGCATAATCATACCTTTTCCGGTATGGTCAATTATTTCGGTGACGCCTTCCTTGACATAAGCTCCGGCGCCCGCCTTGTCACCGACATAGATGAATTTACCATCCTTTACAGCGATTGCCTCGGCAACGGGGGCATCGGCATCGGATGTACGCACGGTGCCGAATATGACAGTGTCAGCAACGTTGTTTTTGCATCCTGCCGCAAGCAACGCGGCAAACGCGAATGTGATGATTGATTTTTTCATGATAATACAGATGTAGAATTAAAATGCATAGTTGATTCCTATCAGCGCCGCGCGGTGCATAGGTGTCGTGGAAATCGCCTTGTAATAGGTCATATCCGCATTCCACGTTTCCTCATATATGTCCTTGTCGACGATGTCCTTCAACTCGGCATACAGGTCAAGTCCCTTGATGAGCGTCTTTGAAAAGCGGAGATTGGCCAGAATGTTCTCGCCTTTGAGATTGTATGCCGACTGTTTGGCACTTATGTAAACAAGGCTGGAGGAAAGTTTAGTGGTTTCGTTCAGGAACACGTCTATGTTGGTCCCGACCTCGAAGTTGAAGTCCTTCTTTGTCGTTTTTTCTTTATTTCCGTAGATGTCGTAGTTGAAGCCGGCCCATATATCTGCCTTGATAGTCTTGCCGTCCATCTTCAGATCCAGTTTCGTCCCGAACGAATCCTGCCTCTTGTTGTTGATCCAGGTGTAGAGGGTTTTCACGTTTGGATCGGTGATATCCTTGGACTTCTCAAGATCAATGACCTTTTCCGCCGTATTCCTCTTGTTGCGGTAGTTGAAGTCCAATTTCATTACGAATATGCTTCTGGTATAGTTGTATCCGAAGTTTATCTTGTCCGTGATTTCCGGAAGCAGTTCGGGATTTCCTATGAAGTATTCACCTTCGGAATCACCTATCATAAGTGTCGGGCATAATTTCTTGTAATCAGGGCGGGCAATGGTCCTGCCGTAATCAAGTGCCAGACGGTGACGGTCATTGATGTTATAATTGATTCCGGCCGCCAGAAGGTTCTGGAAATCATATTTGTCGAACAGACCGACGAGATCCTCCGGCTTTTTCTTCTCCTCGAGTTTGTCGAGCATCGCGTGCCAATAAATCTGTGCTCTCTCCTTGACAAAGAAATCGAATTTGCCGATGGAGTATGTCAGGTTCACATAAGGCTCCGTCGAGTGAGAGTTGTAAAAATAGGACTGCCTGTATTCGGTGGAATCCCGCCATTGCCCGTTGACCAGAGTTTCGGCAGAGTATCCGTCCAGATCCTGATTGGAGATGTAATCCAGTCCGGCCCTCAACTTCAACTGGCTTTTTTTGAATCTGAACACATCATCGTACGATGCGGACAGTTTTGTGTTGAAATCATTAAGATTGCTGTAGGTGGCGTAATTCTTCGGATTGGAATAAAACGCACCGGAGGTGATCCTCCGCTTTACATCCCCATTCACCCCTGCCATCTCCGAAAGGGTTATGTCGAGACGGGCGTCCGGCCGGCTTTCAAACTTGTGGGAATAGTTGATTTTACCGTTTATGTTGTGGCTTTTTACGAAAGTCGTGTCAATCTGCGTACCTTTTATGGCATCCCTGCTCAATCCGTTGTATCTTTCGGTTTCGAGGTCTGAATACTCGTTCTTGCCGCTGAATCCATAGCCGACGGAGGCCGACAGGACGTTGGACGGATTGAAGATGTACCCGAAGTCGATGTTCGCGCCCGCCTTATAGTTCCTTGGCTTTATCGTCTTGCTTTCGCCCTTGTAGTATTCGCTCTGTTCCTTCTTGGCATCGAGTATGGATGTCAGTTGGGCTGACGGCTGATAGCCGTGTCCGATGTAAACACCCGTTCCGATATAGAACTTCTTACCGGAATATTTTATCCTGAAGTCTGCATCTTCGGTGTTGCTCTGCAGAAAATTCCAACCACCGTTAGCCTTCAGACTGCCTTCCCACTGGGCGAAAGCGGGGCAAACACCCAAGGATGCCAACACAAAAATAACTGCAACTGTCTTTTTCATCGCTATAATTTGTTTATCTTTTCCTCATCGCAGAACAAGCTGAATTCCTTTATCAGGACGCGGCGCAGCGGAGCCCTGTCTATTTCATCGCACGGGATGGAAATACGGAAGACATTGAATGAAGGAGTGGAATCCTGGACGCCGAGGAAATTGCATTCGCCTTTTATCTGCGGATATTTGTTCATAATGCGTTCGAAGAACCGGCCGAATGCATTTTCCGCTTCATCGAAGGAATGTTGCGAAGAGAGTTTCACATCCATTCTCACAGCCGACAGCCTGCTTGTCATATTGACCACGCCTGAGACGCCGCTGTTATAGAATATCTTGACGTTGCCGTCAATGTCCTCCACCTTTGTGGTGCGTATCCCGATATTAGTCACCTTACCGCAGAATCCGCCTATGTTCACGATGTCACCCACCTTGTAGTCGTTCTCCATTATGATTGACACTCCGGCCAAGATGTCAGTAATCAGGTTCTTCGCCCCCAGGCCGACCATTACGGAGAAAGCTCCCAGGGAAGCGAGGACTCCTGTGGTGTCCACGCCGAACATATAGAGCGTCACGAATACGACGCTTATGTAGCCGGCATAGCGCAGCAGCGACACGAGGAGCTGGCATACGGTTTCTGCGCCGGCATTTAACGCGCTCTTGAGTACAGACATTATTCTGGCAAGGATGAACATTCCGAAAGCGAAACTCAGAGTAATGACAATCATTGTCGTCAGAGAGAATATATTGACTCCTCGCTGCCACAGGAACGACATAAGGTAGCCCGATAACGTTTCACTCGGACCGGTACTCAGCCCTATGACAAGGGACAGGGAGATGAACGCCAGAATGACAATCCATATCTTTCCCATAACCCCCAGGATTCTTTGTGAGGATGTCGGTACTTTCTTCATCTCCACATCCATCTTCTCCAGCTGGATTGCCGTCATCGATTTTCTCTCCTCCATCTCCTTGCGGGCGGCTTCCTTGAGCCTTGCAACCTTTCCGGGGCCATATATGAGCAATATTCCCAGGAAAACAAGCACTATGAGGAGCGTGACCGCAAAAGTGCCGATGCAGCTTGCCGTCCTGCCCAGATACACGTCCCCAAGAGGGACGAAGGACATTATGAAATATTCCCCCTTGTTGCCGCTGACCTGTTTTGTTGCTACACAATATCTTGTATTCCCGGCCTTGTGGAAGCCCAGATAACCATCCTTATAAGCGGCATCGGACAAATCGGCGGCTATGTTCCCGAGAACTTTTGCGGAGTAGATGACCTTGTGCCCCTCATCCGCCGATGTCATAAGATAGTGGCAGTGTCCGGATTCGGAAGCGGCATCGAAAGTGCTTCTTATAGATTCCAATATGGAATTCCAATGCGCCGGGTTAATCTTGAACCTTGTAACGAGCATAGCATCGGAAACCTTGCCTTCCCTGCGGAGAGAGAAGGGAGCGCAGACGATGAAATTGTCTTCATTCATCATCTGTTCACTTGATGACACCCCGTCGATGACATTGAACAGGGATGACGTTGCCTCATTGTCACGGGAGAACCCGAGGTTGGTCTGTGTCCCGCTTGTGGCGATCAGTCTTCCTTTCTTGTCAAAAACGGAGATGTCCCGGGCTGATTGGGCCTGTGCCATTCCTGCAAGCCAGGGATTGCGGATCTCCACAAGGCGCACTGCCCCATCCTTATCCTCGACTTCCTTCAGGCGGGAAGATTCCCGGCAAACGAGCAGGTCAGCCTGATGGTCCTCCAGCACGGAAGCGGTAATATTAAGGAATGCGGCAACATCTTCCGACGCGGCATCGAAATTATCGGACAGTTTCTTGTCTATTTTGCCGAGGTTATCGGAAACTTGACGGATATTCCACTGGGATGTCCATATCTGGTTGCCTATCATATTAAGGGAATTGAGATAGAATCCCGCAACCGTGACAAAGACAATGCACACCAGGGCGAAAGGCATCAGGATTCTCGCCTTTTCCGCATCTACGGCACAACCTTTCTTTCCGAATGGTTTCAATCCTCCGGCGCGTATCTGAAGTTTGCCGTGCTCTTCATCGATATAGTTGCAATACAGCTGGATCAAGAATATGATCAGCATTATCGTGATCAGCAGCACAGCCAAGGCTCCGGCAGGAACAGCACCCTCATCGGTATATGCCGCCAATATTGTGATGCTCCCGAAGATATCCGATTCATATTGGATTGTCCTGTACCTGTAGCCGTACCCCATTACTTCCGAATGTCCGGCACTCGGCTCCCGGGTGACAGACTCGTCGAGGTTGAGTACGGAAATCGGCTGACCGGAAAAATCGGCGGCTTCGGTCTTCAACGGGCCGAAAAGAAGAGTCCCGTTGTCTATCGAAGTCACGAACAATCTTTCGTCCACCGGCCCGAACAGGCCGCCCATATCGTCCAAAGAGTAAACCGAGGCATACTTCCCCTTGAGTATGGCTGGCATCACGAGTCTGGCACCTTCGAAAGCTACGGCAAAAACTTTGATCGGGGTGCCGTCGGCCAGTCTTACAAGTCCGGTGTTGACATATCCTTCGCCCTCCATTACAAGTTCGTATTCATCCGGAGAAAGGGGGCAGATATCGGTTATCCTGTGTCCGATGGAGCCCTTGTCGGTTCCGTTGAGAATTATTCCGTCCTTCCTTACAAGAAAGAAACCTTCTGCAGAAATTCCCTTTGCATTTATCCGTTCGAATGCGCTCTTCTGTCCGTCAGTTTCCATCAGGTATCTGATAGCGGCAAGATCTGTCTGGAAATCACGGTCATATTCATAGATGAGGGCTTTCCGTGCTTGTGATTCGGAGTCCAGTTGGGCCGGAATTTCAGTAAGGGACTTGTCAACCAGACTGTTCTCTACATTGTTGTTATTAATTGTCTGGAAAGCAATCATTATGACGGCTGCAACAACAGTGCAAGCCATTGAAACCGCAACAGCTCTAATGTATTTTTTATTTCTCATAATTTGTTTTATGTATTATTCTGTATACTTTTTCTGAATCTTATCATTGCGCCAGTCGGTGGGTGAAACGCCGAAACGGTTGACGAATAATCGGGAGAATGTCCGGTAATTGGCGAAACCGCTGTCCATTGCAATCTTATTAAGCGCAATGCATTCTTCATCTGAATCCTTGATCATCCGGCAGGCATAATCAAGTCGCAAGCCATTGATGTATTCATAGA
>JAKSJV010000129.1 GCA_024402005.1 Bacteroidales bacterium | reverse complement strand
ACAACTATTTATGCCAACGATTCAACAATTAGTTCGCAAAGGTCGCGAGGTTATCGAAGAGAAAAGCAAATCTCGCGCACTTGATGCTTGTCCTCAGAGACGTGGTGTTTGTGTACGTGTTTACACTACAACCCCCAAGAAGCCTAACTCCGCCATGCGTAAGGTGGCCCGTGTAAGGCTGACAAATCAGAAAGAGGTCAATGCATACATCCCCGGCGAAGGTCACAACCTGCAGGAACACAGCATCGTGCTTGTTCGCGGCGGTCGTGTGAAAGACCTCCCCGGTGTACGTTATCACATCCTTAGAGGTGCGTTGGATACTGCTGGCGTAGAGGGCCGTACACAAAGCCGCTCCCTCTATGGCACCAAGCGTCCCAAAGCCGCTAAGAAGTAACCACCCAACATCCAAATCATTTAAATCTTTCGAAAAATGAGAAAAACGAAGCCTAAAAAGAGGATTCTACTTCCTGATCCTAAGTTTCACGATGTACAGGTAACCCGTTTCGTGAACAATCTTATGTTGCAGGGGAAGAAGAGTATCGCGTATTCTATTTTTTACGATGCAATCGACATCATCGGCGAGAAGATGAAAGATTCTGAACAGGCTCCTCTCGATATTTGGAAGAAGGCACTTGAAAACGTAACCCCGCAGGTTGAGGTAAAAAGCCGCAGGGTTGGTGGTGCCAACTTCCAAGTGCCTACGGAGGTGCGTCCTGAAAGAAAAGTATCTCTCTCAATGAAGAATATGGTGCTTTTCGCCCGCAAGCGTGCAGGTCACTCCATGGCAGAAAAACTTGCAGCCGAAATAATGGCAGCATACAACTGTGAAGGTGCAGCCTTCAAGAGAAAGGAGGATATGCACAGGATGGCTGAGGCCAACAAGGCCTTCGCACACTTCCGTTTCTAATCTGAAAAGATGGCAAGAGATCTCAGATATACGAGGAATATCGGTATTATGGCTCACATCGATGCCGGTAAGACCACCACTTCCGAGAGAATCCTCTATTATACGGGCAAGACCCACAAGATAGGGGAGGTTCACGAAGGTGCCGCCACTATGGACTGGATGGTCCAGGAGCAGGAGCGTGGAATTACCATCACATCGGCCGCGACAACAGCCTTCTGGCATTACAACGGCGAGCAGTACCAGATAAACCTCATCGACACTCCGGGTCACGTCGACTTCACCGTGGAAGTTGAGCGAAGTCTCCGTATTCTTGACGGAACCATCGCCACTTTCTGCGCCGTGGGACGCGTGCAGCCCCAGTCTGAGACGGTATGGCGTCAGGCCGACAAATATCGCGTGCCCAAGATTGCCTACGTCAACAAGATGGACCGTGTCGGAGCGGATTTCATCGCCGTGGTCGAGGAGATAGACTCCAAGCTCGGCGCCAAGTCCGTTCCCATCTGCCTCCCTATCGGGGCGGAGGACAGTTTCATCGGTGTCGTTGATCTGATTTCAAGAAAGGCATATGTCTACAATGACAGCAAGGATCTCGTGAATTACGAGATTCAGGCTGTCCCCGAGGATATGGTTGATGAGGTTGAGGAGTGGAGAGGAAAACTTGTCGAAGCGGTGGCGGAATACAATGACACCATCCTCGAAAAGTACTTCAGCGACCCCGACTCAATCGGCGAGCAGGAAATCATCGATGCCCTCAGAAAGGCGACAATCGATATGGCGGTGGTTCCCACTTGCTGCGGTTCGTCTTTCAAGAACAAGGGGGTGCAGTTCCTGCTTGACGCGGTGATGCGTTATCTTCCTTCTCCTCTGGATAAGGGCGGCGTGATGGGGACGGACCTCCGTACCAATAACGAAGTGGAGCGTCTTCCCAGGAATGACCAGCCTTTCTGCGGTCTTGTATTCAAGATTGCAACGGACCCGTACGTGGGTCGTCTTGCCTTCATCAGAGCTTATTCAGGAACCCTCAAGTCAGGTTCCTATGTACTGAACACCCGTTCCGGCAAGAAGGAAAGGGTTGCCCGTCTCTACCAGATGCATTCCAACAAGCAGAATCCGATAGAAGCCGTGGAAGCAGGTGATATCTGCGCCGCGGTGGGATTCAAGGAACTGCGTACCGGAGACACCGTTTGCGAGGAATCTCATCCCGTAATTCTTGAATCAATCACCTTCCCCGATCCCGTTATCGGACTGGCGGTTGAGCCCAAGACACAGAAAGACCTCGACAAACTGGGCATCGCCCTTGGAAAACTGTCGGAAGAAGACCCTACCTTCACGGTCCAGACCAACAATGAGACAGGCCAGACCATCATCAGCGGTATGGGTGAACTTCATCTTGATATCATCGTGGACCGTCTCCGCCGTGAATTCGGAGTGGAGATCAACCAGGGAGCGCCTCAGGTCAACTACCGCGAAGCGGTTACCAGGAGCACCGAACATCGCGAGGTATTCAAGAAGCAGACGGGTGGACGTGGTAAATTCGCTGATATCCAAATCGAAATCGGCCCTGCCGACGAAGGGGTCACCGGACTTCAGTTCATTGATGAGGTCAAGGGTGGAAACGTTCCCAAGGAATTCATCCCCGCTGTCGAAAAGGGTTTCAAGTCCGCAATGTCAAACGGAGTGCTTGCGGGATATGAACTTACGTCTCTGAAGGTCCGCCTTCTCGACGGCAGTTTCCATCCCGTGGACTCGGATGCACTATCTTTCGAGATATGCGCCCGTCAGGCTTTCCGCAAGGCGCTCGGCAAATGCGGTCCCGTCCTTATGGAACCGATAATGGCCCTGGACGTCGTGACTCCCGAAGAATATATGGGAGATGTCGTGGGTGACATCAACCGCCGCCGCGGACAGATTACCGATATGGATACCAAGGGAAATGCAAGAATTGTCAAGGCCAAGGTTCCCCTTGCCGAGCAGTTCGGTTATGTGACAATCCTGCGTACGCTGACTTCAGGGCGTGCCACAAGTTCGATGACGTTCTCCCATTATGCGGAGGTTCCTTCGAACATAGCTCGTGAAATCATCGACAAGCAGGGTGGGAACCGCACAATGTTCTTTGACGAAGAATTCGTATAATTTTAAGATTACTATAATGAGCCAGAAAATCAGAATCAAACTCAAATCTTTCGATCATGCTTTGGTGGACAAGTCCGCTGACAAGATCGTCAAGACTGTAAAGGCTACCGGCGCTGTGGTGAGCGGACCCATTCCTCTTCCCACTGACCAGAAGATCTTTACCGTTAACCGCTCCACTTTCGTGAACAAGAAAGCTCGCGAGCAGTTTGAACTCAACTCATTCCGTCGTCTGCTGGATATCTTCAGCTCGACTTCAAAGACCGTTGACGCTCTTATGAAGCTCGAACTCCCCAGCGGTGTCGAGGTTGAGATCAAAGTTTTGTAAGAAAATTTCGTGCTTAGGCCCAAAAGTGTTAACTTTGGGTCTGCAACCGGTCCCATAGCTCAGTTGGTTAGAGCATCTGACTCATAATCAGGGGGTCGCAGGA
>JAKSJV010000128.1 GCA_024402005.1 Bacteroidales bacterium | reverse complement strand
AGAAGCGAAACTATCCGATTTTCGGCTACCGTTTCGGCCAGATAGTCTATCTGACGGATGTGGCTGAATTTCCAGATACGGAGTGGGACAAACTCAAGGGCGCTGAGGTGGTGACCATCAACTGCGTAAAGATAGGCGCGCCGCACTATTCCCATTTCTGTCTCGAAGAGGCCATCGATTTTGCAAAGAAGGCCTGTGACCGCGCCGGCATCGCCCATTGCTACCTCACCCACCTCAGCCACGCTATGGGCACTCACGAAGAACTCAAGGCCCGCGTAGCCGCCGAAAACCGCAGCTACGACGGCCACCCTCTCCTTATCGAACCCGCCTGGGACGGCCTCACCATCGAATGACCAAAGATCCTCATAAAACGCCGGCTGCTTTGGCAGTGCTGAAGGAATACTGGGGCTACGACAGCTTCAGACCGAAGCAGATGGACATAATCCAGGCCGCCCTCGAAGGCCGCGACGTACTCGGCATAATGCCCACAGGCGGCGGCAAATCCATAACATTCCAGGTGCCGGCCCTGATGAGCGACGGTATGGCCCTGGTGGTGACACCGCTCATCGCCCTGATGAAAGACCAGGTAAGGCAGCTGCAGGAACGCGGCATCAAGGCTCTTGCTGTTCACGCCGGAATGTCCCGACGCGAAGTGGACAACGCACTCAACAATGCGGCATACGGAGACTTCAAATTCCTCTACGTATCACCCGAACGCCTCGGCAGCGACCTTTTCAAGGCCTGGCTCCGCGAATACAACGTATCTTATATAGTAGTGGACGAAGCCCACTGCATCTCGCAATGGGGCTATGACTTCAGGCCCGACTATCTGCAGATAGCACGCCTGCGCGAAATCATAGACGCTCCCGTCATCGCCCTTACCGCCACAGCCACGCCCGCCGTAGCCGATGACATAATGGACAAGCTCGCCTTCGGCACCCCCAATCTCGTAAAAAGCAGTTTCGAAAGGCCCAACCTGGCATACAGATGCAAGGAAACGGAAGACAAACGCGGAGAAATACTGCGCATCTGTCAAAAATGCAACGGCACGGGAATCGTATATGTACGCAGCCGCAAGATGACAGAAGACCTGTCGGCATTCCTGAAATCGAACGGTGTGAGCGCATCCCACTACCACGCTGGCCTGAACCCTGCCGACAGGAACCGGAGACAGGAAGACTGGCTCAGCGGAAAAACGCGCGTAATGGTCTGCACCAATGCCTTCGGAATGGGCATAGACAAGCCTGACGTGCGCTTCGTATTGCATTTCGGGCTGCCCGAAAGTCTGGAATCCTATTTTCAGGAAGCGGGCCGCGCAGGCCGTGACGGGAAGCCGTCCACCGCCCTGCTGCTGTGGAACAGCGACGACTGCGCCCGACTGAAACAGATCCACACCACATCCTTCCCCGATTTGGAATACATCGAAGGCATTTACCACAAGATTCACGCATTCTTCGGCATAGCCTACGAAAACGGAGAAGGCAAACAGCTCCGGCTGGACCTCGCAAAATTCTGCGCTGCATACCACCTGAACCAGGCCCAGGCCTTCTATGCCATAAAATATCTCGACCGCTGCGGTCAATGGACTCTGTCGGAAGACGTTGACATTCCGACAAGGGTTATGGCCACGTTCGACCGCGATGAACTTTACGACATAGTCATACCGTACGAAGAGATGAGGACCATACTGGACGTGCTGATGCGCCGCTATGAAGGCCTGTTCTCCTACCCTGTGGCCATCGATGAAGAATATGTGGCCGGCAAAAGCGGAATTGGCATACCCCAGCTGAGACAGATGCTCTACAATATGAGCATACAGCACCTGCTGCGCTATATCCCCTGCACGACCTCGGACGTCATCTATCTGCACGCCAACCGTCTCCATCCCAAGGACGTAAACCTCAAACCGGAGCTTTACAATATGCTGGAAAGCACGTCCCGCACAAGGATGGAATCGATGACAGGATATGTTCAGAACGTGAAAATCTGCCGCAGCCGGCAGTTGCTATCATACTTCGGTCAGGATCAATCGGACGATTGCGGAAAATGCGACGTATGTTCCCCTGACACCACTGCAGAGGACCTGCGCAGAAGCATAGACGAAGGCACTGCAAAACCTTATGAAATTTAATTTCATAATCTCGAAAATTTTGCTAAATTTGTGTCGTTTTTTCGGATTTTGGATTTAAAATATAAATATTATGACAAAGAAAGATCTTGCTAAGTACGGCATCAAAGCCGTTAAGGAAGTCCTCTACAACCCCACTTACGAGGTTCTTTACAATGAGGAGACAAAACCCGAACTCACCGGCTATGACAAAGGTCAGGTCACTGAGCTCGGCGCAATCAACGTTATGACAGGTGTTTACACCGGCCGTTCGCCCAAGGACAAATACATCGTTATGGACAAGCAGTCCAAGAACACCGTATGGTGGACCAGCGAGGAGTACAAGAACGACAACCACCCTCTCTCAGAGAAGAATTGGAAAGTCCTCAAGAAACTCGCACAGCAGCAGCTCAGCGGCAAACGCCTTTTCGTGGTGGACGGTTTCTGCGGAACACACAAGGACACCCGTATGAAAGTCCGTTTCATTATGGAAGTGGCCTGGCAGGCACATTTCGTGACCAATATGTTCATCCGTCCCCAGAACCAGGCCGAATTCGACCAGGAGCCTGATTTCGTGGTTTACTGCGCCGCAAAGGCAAAAGTTACCAACTACAAGGAGCTCGGTCTGAACTCAGAGACTGCCGTAGCCTTCAACGTAAGCAGCAAGGAACAGGTTATCCTGAACACCTGGTATGGCGGCGAAATGAAGAAAGGCCTCTTCTCAATGATGAACTACTACCTGCCTCTGAAGGGTATCGCGGCAATGCACTGCTCTGCCAACACAGACCTCAATGGCAAGAATACCGCCATCTTCTTCGGCCTTTCCGGAACCGGCAAGACCACCCTTTCCACCGACCCCAAGCGTCTTCTTATCGGTGATGACGAGCACGGTTGGGACAACCACGGCGTGTTCAACTTCGAAGGCGGCTGCTACGCGAAGGTAATCAACCTTGACAAGGAGTCAGAGCCCGACATCTACAATGCCATCCATCGTGACGCCCTTCTCGAGAACGTTACCGTCGACAAGGAAGGCAAGATTGATTTCGCAGACAAGAAGGTTACGGAAAACACACGCGTTTCCTACCCTATCTATCATATCAACAAGATTGTACGTCCCTACTCGGAAGGTCCTGCAGCAAAACAGGTCATCTTCCTCTCGGCTGATGCGTTCGGCGTTCTGCCTCCCGTATCGATCCTGACCCCCGCGCAGCCCCAGTACTCTCGCCTCAGCGGCTCCGCCGCCGACAAGGAGATCAGGGACTTCTTCACGTGGCGTGCCAACCGCCCCGGGTATCTGGATACCGAGTCCGCCAAGAATCAATGGGGCTGGCTGTCCGTCGCCCCGCAGGCATACTTCCATAATTCCAAGGGCGA
>JAKSJV010000127.1 GCA_024402005.1 Bacteroidales bacterium | reverse complement strand
TCCAAGAATGAAAATCTTGTGTACTAACCGATATACGAACCCGCCAAACACTATTCCCCAAAAATCGGGACGGCAAAGTTAATGAATTAATTTAAAGTTACAAAATATTTTTCCATTCAAACGAATAGAGAAGCGATTCCACCTGACGCAGATACAACCGTTTGTCATACTTTGGCGCATAGACGTAAGCCTCGATGCATATCAGGTCGAGTCCATCCGGCGTGTAGAACGTGTGAGACACGAACGGACCGCCCATAAAATCCCCCTGGACATCCCAGAAACCGCGGACCTCGGCAAATTTCCTGTCGTGGTATGAGGCATATTTCACCACCGGTTCAAGAACGGGAGACGTAGTCATATAGGATCCGTCCCTCATACCGGGAACCTCCCTCATAAGCGTCTCGTTGCGGCGGGCGACTATTGCCTCGACGCCAAGTTCCTGCACATTGCGCATAGCCGGATACTTGTAGATGAAAATACCCTGTTGGACATAAGTGGTCTCGTAGGAAATCCAAATGAAGTTCTCGCTTTTCTTCTTGAGCGAATATCCTGACGGGAACACCATCGTACCACCCGTAAACTCCTCCACGACCGGAGTCAGCTTGCGTTCCTGGTACAATTTCGTGTTGGCTATCACCCGGTCCCTTTCCATCTGCTCGAGAGCTCCGATGATTTTCCTGGCATTGTCATTGACAATCTGTACGCATTCCTCATCGGATGAGGCGTTTATGGTGATCACCAGTTGCGGTTGAGCCCATTTGTTGTAGCGATACACCACCCCCGGGACATTGACACCCGCATTGATATTCATAAGTATTATGTTGCGATGCAACTGGAACATCTGCCCGAAGCCGCCAGGGGTCACGTTGACCAGCGAATACAGCGGCTCACGCTGGGGAAGGAAAGGACAATCGGCGCACAGATGCTCGCGCAGCTGGGCACCCGCGGCGCCTTCCCAGTCGCTCTTTTCAATAACCACCAGAACCTCACCGGCCTTGCCGCTGATATTGGGAAGCAGAGCCTTTCTGCCCGCGTTTTTGCAGGAGACAAGGGCCAGACCTGAAAGGGCAATGCCGCAGACGGCGGCAAGAATTTCAATGTAGCGTCTCATTTTATCAATCTTGTAATGTCATTCCCGAAAGCAAGGAACATCAGCATTATCAGCAGTATCATTCCTATGGTCTGGGTAATCATAAGAAAGCGCTCGGACGGCTTGTGTCCCGTAAACATTTCGAACAGGGTTATGACTATGTGACCTCCGTCAAGCCCGGGTATGGGAATCAGGTTCATAACGCCGAGCATAATGCTCAGAAGCGCCAGTATGCTGAAAAACGCCGTCCAATTCCACGCGGACGGGAAAGCCTGTCCTATCGCGATGAAACTGCCCACCGACTTGTATGCACCGGTAGATGGCGTGAACACGAGCTTGAGGTCGCGCACGTAGCCACCGATGTTCTCGAAGGTGAGTTTCACTCCTGCCGGAACAGCCTCCGCCAGCGTATATTCCCTGGTCTTGATCCCGGGAATCTGCGGATAGATGCCGAGCAACCCGGCTGAATCCACCTGCAACATCATTTTCAGGCTGTCCCCTCCCCTGACTACGGATGCCGTCACCGTGCTGTCCTTATATGCCTGCAGAATCTCTACGGACTGGAAGGAATATTCCACGTCGTGGCCGTCAAGGGCGACAATCCTGTCATCGCGGCGCAGGTCCGAGCCTGCGTTCAACGACCCGGGCAGCAGCGTATCCACGACGAAGGGCACTGCAAGGCCGAACATCCCGGGAGAAGAAAGGACCTGACCGATAAGGGCGTGGTCGATGTACAGGGTCACCGTGTCATCTCCGCGGAGAACCTTTGCGGTGACGGGGCTCCTGCGTGCCAGATCGGCCTGGAGCATACCGAAATTCTCCGGTACGTAATCATCGAAACAGAGTACCTTGTCTCCCGTGCGGAAGCCCATTTCCTCGGAAAGGGCATTGGTCACTATCCTGTTTTCCTCGTTGGAAATATATGACTGTCCGTTATGCGAAAGAAGACCTATGTAAACCAGTATTGCGAAAATGAAGTTGAACAGAACACCGCCAAAAAGCACCAGAAGACGCTGCCAGGCAGGGTGTGTGCGGAATTCATAATCCTTGGGCGCCTGTGCGAGCTGATCCTTGTCCATTGACTCGTCCACCATACCGCTTATCTTGCAATAGCCTCCGAGCGGCAACCATCCTATACCGTAATCGGTTGCGGCGGTTTTCAGTTTCGGGAATATCCTTGTGAGCAGTTTGTTGTGTTTTGTGGAAAAAAGCCTGAAACCGCCGGCATCGAAGAACAGGTAGAACTTGTCCACCCTGATACGGAAAAGTTTGGCGAACAGATAGTGTCCGAATTCGTGAACGACAATAAGAATGCTCAGGGCCAGAATGACCTGGAGGGTTTTCATCAGCACCATCATCCCAGTATCCTCCTCGCAACGTTTACCGCCTCGTCATTTACGGCGAATATGTCATCCAGGGATGGGTTGTCCACCACCCCTATGCTGTCCATCGTCCTGGAAATCAGGTCGGCTATGCCGTAGAATCTCGTCTTCCCTTCCAGATATGCCTTCACGGCCACTTCATTTGCCGCATTCATAACCGTCGGGGCCGTACCTCCACGCTTTATAGCCTCGAACGCCAACCCCAGGCAAGGGAACTTCTCAAGGTCCGGAGCAAAGAACTCCAATGATTTCAGAGCTGCAAAATCCAGCTTCCTGTTGTTCAGAGGCAGGCGGTGGGGATATGACAGGGCATATTGTATGGGCTCACGCATATCCGGTGCACCCAACTGGGCTATGACGGCGCCATCCTCGAATTCCACCATACTGTGAACTATGGACTGAGGATGTACGACAACGTTTATCCTGTCCACGTCCACCCCGAACAGCCATCTGGCCTCGATGACCTCCAGACCCTTGTTCATCATCGTGGCGCTGTCTATGGTCACTTTCGCCCCCATATTCCAATTGGGATGTTTCAAGGCGTCCGCGGCTTTCGCAGCGGTAATCTCCCCTTTTGCAGCGGTTCTGAAAGGGCCGCCGGATGCGGTGAGATGTATCTTTTCAACCTTCTCGCCGCTCCAGGCCTGCAGACACTGAAAAATGGCGCTGTGCTCCGAATCCACCGGCAATATGCGCCCGTGCCCCGATTTGACCATAGCATCCACTACGGAGCCGGCAGCGACAAGTGTTTCCTTGTTGGCCAGGGCGATGGTCTTGCCGGCCCCCAGGGCAGCCACGGTGGAACGCAGACCGCTGAAGCCGACCATAGCGGCCACCACAGTATCTATGCTTTCCCCGGTCACAAGACCGCAAACGGCATCCATTCCCGCGTGGACACGGATGCCGGTGCCGGCGAGTTTCGATTTCAGTTCATCGTATTTGGATGGGTTGCATATCACGACGTCCTTCGCTCCGAACCGCACCGCCTGGCGTGACAGGAGTTCGGTATTTTCATTGGCCGTCAGGACATCCGCCCTGAAAAGGT
>JAKSJV010000126.1 GCA_024402005.1 Bacteroidales bacterium | reverse complement strand
CGATGGCTTCCGTGCTGCTCGAAATTTTTTCTGCTGCTCGTGCACAGCCTGTGCATCTCGCGACGCATTAAAAACTTCTCGCTGATCGCATTCCAACCATCTAACCAACCATGCCCGCTCAACTATTGCAAGCCTCTGGCTTATTGCACTTTACTTATTATCAACTGATATCTGCCTTGACTTATTGTAGCCGGCGAAGCGGTAAAAGTGCCATAGTGACCTTGCGGGACAATGGGGGTGAATTGGCGAAAGACAAATTGACGTAAGGCAATTTGGATTGAGACAAGAGGGGTGGTATCCCCCCTAGCGTTCCGCAAGGTCAGCTATGGACTTTTGCGAAGCCGGCCACGAAAAGGGCGTTTCGGTGGACGAGCGAAGCCGCGGAGCGAGGATCAATGGCGGCGCATCATACCGGCGAGACCGCGGGGGCCGAGGCCCATAGCCATCTTCATCATCTTGCGGCTGCCCTCGAACTGCTTGATAAGCTGGTTGACAGCCTGAAGCGACGTGCCGGAACCGTCGGCGATACGCTTGCGGCGGCTGCCGTTCAAGACCTCGGGATTCTCCCTCTCGAACGGAGTCATAGAAAGAATGATGGCCTCCGTACTCTTGAACGCCTTGTCATTGTCGATATCAACATCCTTTATCGCCTTCCCGACACCTGGAATCATAGAAGCCAGATCCTTGATGTTGCCCATCTTGCGGACCTGCTGTATCTGGTCATAGAAATCCTGGAGAGTGAACTTGTCCTTGGCAATCTTTTTCTTCAACTCACGCGCCTGAGCCTCATCGAACTGCTCCTGAGCCTTCTCCACGAGGGAAACCACATCACCCATACCCAGGATGCGGTCAGCCATACGCTCCGGGTGGAACACGTCCAGCGCCTCCATCTTCTCCCCTGCGGAAACGAATTTTATAGGCTTGCCTGTAATCGCCTTTATCGAAAGCGCCGCACCGCCGCGGGTGTCACCGTCCATCTTGGTCAGAACAACACCCGTCACGTCCAGACGCTCGTTGAAAATCTTTGCGGTCTCGACAGCGTCCTGTCCCGTCATTGCATCTGCAACGAACAAGGTTTCAAGAGGCTGTACAGCCGCTGAGAGTTCTGAAATCTCCTGCATCAGTTCCTCGTCCACAGACAAGCGGCCGGCGGTATCTATGATGACGACGCTGTATCCCTGAGCCTTCGCAGAAGCCACAGCGCCCTTGGCCACCTTGACCGGATCCTTCTCCCCTTCCTCCGTATATACAGGCACTCCTATGCTCTCAGCCAGAACTTTCAACTGGTCGATAGCCGCAGGACGGAAGGTATCACAGGCAGCCAGAAGCACCTTCATTCCCTTCTTGCTCTTGATGTAATTCGCCAGCTTGCCACTCAAGGTAGTCTTACCGGAACCGTTGAGACCGGCAACCAGAATCACGGCCGGAGAGCCCTTGACATTCAGTTCGGAAGCCTCGCTTCCCATAAGGGCGGCAAGTTCGTCGTGAACTATCTTCACCATCATCTGGCCCGGATTCACCGCAGTCAGCACGTTGGCCCCGAGCGCTTTGGCCTTTACCTCATCGCAAAAACCCTTCGCAATCTTATATGACACATCGGCATCCAACAGAGCGCGACGGACTTCCTTAAGTGTTTCAGCCACATTGATTTCAGTGATCTTCCCCTCGCCCTTAAGAATTTTGAAAGAGCGCTCAAGCTTGTCTGTAAGGTTCTCAAACATAAAAATTTCAATTTTTGCAGTGCAAAATTAATAAAATTTCAGTAAATTTGTAGATATATGTGTACCTCCGCCCGTAATGGTCGGAACAGCAGATAAAATTAACAATAAAACATATAACAAATTAAAGATTATGGCAGAAAAGAAATTCACAACCTGTGACGGTAACTGGGCTGCAGCCCATATCGCTTACCTTTTCAGTGAGCACGCCGCCATCTACCCCATCACCCCTTCTTCAACAATGGCCGAGAATGTGGATGAATGGGCTGCAGCCGGAAAGAAGAACCTCTTCGGCGAAGTCGTAAAAGTAACGGAAATGCAGAGCGAAGGCGGTGCGGCAGGTGCTGTTCACGGCTCACTCCAGGCAGGTGCCCTCACATCGACCTTCACGGCATCACAGGGATTGCTCCTTATGATCCCCAATATGTACAAGATTGCAGGTGAGATGCTTCCTACAGTATTCCACGTGTCCGCACGCGCGCTTGCAACACACGCTCTGTCAATCTTCGGCGATCATCAGGACGTTATGGCCTGCCGCCAGACAGGTTTTGCGTTCCTCGCATCGGCATCTGTCCAGGAAGCTCTTGACCTTGCTGCCGTTGCACATCTTTCAACAATCAAGAGCAGCATTCCTTTCGTACACTTCTTCGACGGATTCCGCACATCACACGAAATCCAGAAAATCGAACTCATCGACGAAGGCGTGCTGAAAGAGATGATTTCAGAGAAAGCACTCAACGAATTCCGTCAGAGGGCCCTCAATCCGGATGCTCCCGTAACACGCGGTACAGCACAGAACGGCGACGTTTACTTCCAGAACACCGAGGCCCGCAACAAATTCTACAGCGAGGTTCCCGATATCGTAGCCCGCTATATGGGTGAAATCTCAGAAGCCACCGGCCGCAACTATCGTCCTTTCGACTACTACGGAGCACCTGACGCCGAGAACATCATCATCGCGATGGGTTCAGTGACTGAGACAGTCAAAGGTGTCATCGACCTGCTCGCAAAACAGGGCAAGAAAGTCGGTCTTATGGTTGTACGCCTCTACAGGCCTTTCTCTGGCAAATACTTCTTCAAAGCCCTCCCGAAGAGCGTGAAGAAAATCGCAGTTCTCGACCGCTGCAAGGAGCCCGGCGCAATCGGAGAGCCCCTCTATGTCGATATCAAGGCCCTCTTCCAGGACCAGGAGAACGCTCCCGTAATCATAGGCGGCCGTTATGGTCTTTCTTCAAAGGATACGACTCCCGCACAGATTATCGCAGTTTACGAGAACCTCGAGGCAAAAGAGCCCAAGAACAACTTTACAATAGGTATCGTGGATGACGTAACCTTCCTTTCCCTTCCCCAGAAGGAGGAAATCTCGATCGTGAAGGAAGGAACCACCGAATGCCGTTTCTACGGCCTCGGAAGTGACGGTACGGTGGGTGCAAACAAGAATACCATCAAGATCATCGGTAACAACACTCCCCTGTACTGCCAGGCATACTTCGACTACGACTCCAAGAAATCAGGCGGTTACACCTGCAGCCACCTGCGCTTCGGCAAAGAGCCCATCCAGGCCCCTTACCTCGTAAGCACACCTGACTTCGTGGCCTGCCACGTCCCCTCATACCTCAGCAAATACGATGTGCTCGAGGGCATCAAAGACGGCGGTACGCTGCTCCTCAACAGCCTTTGGGACGAAGAGGAGACCATCAAGCGTATCCCTGACCACGTAAAAGGCATCATCGGACGCAAGAACATCAAGGTTTACATCATCAACGCCACCAAGATTGCCGCTGAAATCGGTCTGGGCGGACGTACAAACAC
>JAKSJV010000125.1 GCA_024402005.1 Bacteroidales bacterium | reverse complement strand
CCGGAACAAAGTTACAAAAGATTTCAGAATACGCATTGTGTGTCAATTTTTGCCATTCATTTATCCAGGCGGATGAATTTAATGAAACAGTTACAGCCCCAGCTGCTCCTTGAGGGAGCGGAGGAGGTCGAAGGCCTGGAGAGGGGACATCGCATTGATGTCGGCATCCTTCAGGGCGTCGCGGATGGCTCCGAGAGTGGGGTCATCCAGTTGGAAAAGGGACAGTTGCACGCCGCTTTCAGCAGGCATACCGGATTCCAGGGCCGACAGGGTCTTCTGCGCGCTTGCCACCACCTTGGCCGGCATTCCGGCCATACGGGCCACGTGGATACCGAAGCTGTGGGCCACGCCGCCCGGCATAAGTTTGCGCAGGAAAATCACGTCCTTGCCCACCTCCTTCACGGCGATATGGAAGTTGTGGATGTGCGAATAGCTTTCTTCCATATCGTTGAGCTCGTGGTAGTGTGTGGCGAACAGGGTTTTGGCCCCGTGCCCATCCGTATTGATATATTCCACTATGGCGCGGGCGATGCTCATACCGTCATAGGTGCTGGTGCCGCGTCCTATCTCATCCAGCAGCACGAGGCTGCGCGGTGACAGGTTGTGCAGTATCTGCGCTGTCTCGAGCATTTCCACCATAAAGGTCGATTCTCCGCGGGAAATGTTGTCGGATGCCCCGACACGTGTGAATATCTTGTCACAATAGCCTATGTGCGCGGATTCCGCGGGAACGAAACTTCCCATCTGGGCCATAAGTACAATCAGGGCGGTCTGGCGCAGCAGGGCTGATTTTCCAGCCATATTCGGGCCGGTAAGTATGATGATCTGGTTGTTGCCGCTGTCCAGATGCAGGTCGTTGGGAACATATTCCTCGCCAGGGGCCATCTTCGTCTCGATGACAGGGTGGCGTCCCGCAACGATGTCGATATCCCGGCTCTCATCCACCACGGGGCGGCAGTATCCGCGTTCGACGGCCGTCTTCGCAAAGGATGACAGCACGTCCAACTGCGCTATCACGTGGCAGTTCGCCTGGATTGCCGCTATGTTGTGGCGTATCCTGTTGACAACTTCCGAATAAATCTGTGCCTCAATCTGATAAATCTTGTCCTCGGCTCCGAGAATCTTGTTCTCGTATTCCTTGAGTTCTTCGGTGATATAGCGCTCCGCACCTACAAGCGTCTGACGGCGTATCCATTCGGAGGGAACCTTGTCCCGATGCACGTTGCGCACCTCCAGATAGTAGCCGAAATTATTGTTGAAGCCGACTTTCAGGGATGGGATTCCCGTGCGTTCGATTTCCCTTTCCTGCAGTTCCAGCAGGTATTGCTTTCCACCGCGAGAAATGGCCCTGAGCTCATCCAGCTCGGAATCCACGCCGTCAGCGATTATGTCACCCTTGCCCAGCATTGCAGCGGTTTCCGGGTGGATGGTCTTTGTGATGTATGCCTGGATTTCGGAGGTGTCCCTCATTTCGGCCGCCAGCTGCTGCAGAGCCTCGACGCCTGAATCCGTGCAAATCTTGCGCAGCGGCCCGAACAGGGCCATACTCCTTGCAAGGCCAAGAGTCTCGCGCGGAAGCACCTTGCCTGCCGCCGCACGGGATATGATTCGCTCCAGGTCGCCAATGTTGCCCAAAGCTTCGCGTGTCCGCTCCAGAACTTCAGGTTGGGCCACAAAGTAGTCCACGCTGTCATACCTGGCATTGAGCCTGTCTATGTTCATTATAGGCATACCCATCCAGGAACGCAGAAGTCTGGCGCCCATAGGGCAGGAGGTGCTGTCTAGACATCCCAGAAGGCTGTCGCCCTTGTCCCCGCCGGCAGGAGCGAAGAGTTCCAGGTTCCTCATAGTGAAACGGTCCATCCATACGAACTCGCTGCGGTCGATGCGTGAGATGCCGCAGATGGACTCCATATTTTCGTGCTGGGTCTGTTCCAAATATATCAGAAGAGCCCCGGCGGCACATATTCCAACCTCGAATTTATCTATACCGAACCCCTTCAGGGAACTTACGCCGAACTGTTTTTTCAGTTTTTCAAGTGCCGTGTCATAGACGAAGGCCCAGTCGGGAAGGGTACTGATGTAGTAATCATCCCCGAAAAGTTCGCGGGCTGTCTTTTCATAGGCCTTTTCCACTACGATTTCCTTGACTTCCTTCGATGAAATGAGGGTGTGGATATATTCGCGGCTTCCCTGGCTGAGTTTGAATTCTCCTGTGGAGACGTCCAGAAATGCGACACCCACCATATCCTTGAAGAATGCGACTCCGGCAAGGAAATTGTTCTCCTTCTGCGTGAGTACGCTTTCCGAGAGAACGATACCCGGGGTGACCAGTTCCGTAATCCCGCGTTTGACTATGTTCTTCGTGAGTTTCGGGTCTTCGAGCTGGTCGCATATCGCCACCTTGAATCCGGCACGGATGAGTTTGGGCAGGAAGGACTCTATGGCGTGGAAAGGAAAGCCGGCCATAGGTATCTGCTCCTTCATCACGCTGCTGCGCTTGGTGAGGGCTATGCCGAGGACCTTGCTGGCCGTCTGGGCATCATCTCCGTAGGTTTCATAGAAATCACCGCAGCGGAAAAGCAGCAGAGCCTCGGGGTGCAGCGCCTTCATCGCGAAGTACTGCTGCATCATAGGTGTCATTGTGGAATCCTTGCCCATATCACTGCAAATATACTCAAAAATTCATATAATTTCCGTAAGGAAACCCAAAGGCTTTAGACTTTGGGAGGAATTACGGTTAGCTTTTTTGGTTAAACTAGAATTTTTGTATATATTTACTGTTATGAAACAGGAGGTTACTACAACGTTGAAAGTCCGTCTGATGACAGGCGAATCCGACAGGGATGAGCTTATCAGGACGGCCGAGGCGTACCGTAATGCCTGTAATTTCGTCTCGGATTATGTCTTTGACTCCAAGGACGAGAAGGTCTATTCCCTGAACAAGGAGTTGTACCCCGCGCTTCGTGCCGATTATGGCCTGAAGGCGCAGATGGCCCAGTCTGTTTTGAAGACGGTGGTTGCGAAGTATGTGACCGTCCGTTCCAACGGGCAGGAACGTACTCGCATTCGCTTCCGTGTTCCCCAGTATGATCTGGTCCGGGGACGCGACTGGTCCTGGACGCAGGGACTTCTGTCCGTTAACACTCTGAGCGGAAGACTGAAGCTTCAGTATTACGGGGATTATGATTTCACTCAGGAAGGATGTATCTTCGGTACGGCGCGGCTTGTTCTGGATAGGAAGGGCAGGTGTTTTCTGCATATCCCCGTGACAATGACAGTTGATATCCCCGACGAGGTTGTTAGGGTTGTAGGTGTTGACCGCGGAGTCCGCAAGCCCGTCGTGACTTACGACGGAAGCCGTTCCTCCTTCGTGCAGGGCAGTAAAATCAAGACGAGGCACGCAAAGTTCCTCGCCCTGAGGAAGGAACTCCAACAGAGAGGGACGCCCTCCGCGCGTCACAGGCTCAAGACGATTGGACAGCGAGAGAACAGATGGATGAATGATGTGAATCACTGCATCAGCAAGGCACTCGTTGAGAACAATCCCGCA
>JAKSJV010000124.1 GCA_024402005.1 Bacteroidales bacterium | reverse complement strand
GTGCCGGCCACCTCCCTGAGGGTGATTCTCTGCTTGGCATAGATGGAGTAGGGAATCAGTATCAGCACGGGGGTCAGCCCCATCAGGGTGGAAGCGATTCCCGCGGAGGTGTACTGGACTGCCTTCAGTGACAGAGAAACCCCGATCACCGGCCCCAGGAGGGTGGTGACAAGGCAGCAGACCATTGATGTCCTGTCCTTTACGGCCGTCTTCAATCCACCTGCTTTTCTCATCAACAGGATAATGACGGAGAAGCCTATGATTCCGGTCACGACTCTGATGAACGTCCCTGCAAAAGGCATTGCCGACAATACTCCCGAGGCCGCGTCAGAGGGCATTGCGGCGGTGTAGTGCTCCATCCCGATTTTGCTCAGCACCAGTCCGACACCCTGTCCGACACCGGCTCCGATGCCGTACAGAACACCGCTCAGCGGTAATTTCAGAACGGGCAGACGCGAATCGGAATCTTTTGAAAGAATGGTTATCCCGATTCCGGAAAGCGTCACTGCCATCGCCAGAAGAGAGGTGGGGGCGAGTTTTTCACCAAGCATCAGGAATCCTGCAATTCCGGCGAAAGGAGGTGCCAGTGTCATCAGCAGTTGCCCGTAAAGAGATCCGATTCTGACATAGGCATTGAACAGGCAGAGGTCACCGAATACGAAGCCCACGACGCCTGAGAGGGCGAACCAGAACCAGGTCTTTCCGTCCGTATGGAGAGGAACCGGCGAGCCGGTGAAAGCAAACAATATCGCGGCCAGAGAGAGAAGGGCGGACACCATTCTGATGAGGTTCAGATTGATGGAGCCGATGCTGTGACTGGCGACATCCGCGAAAATCGCGCCCGTTGTCCAGCTGACGGCTACAATAAGCGATATTATTTCACCCAGATACTGCATTGCGGGTCAAAGGTACCTCTTTTTTGATTAGTTTTGTCCTGTATATTACAACAGATGATGAAATCACTCAGAGATTTATACAAGATAGGCAGGGGGCCATCCAGCAGTCATACGATGGGTCCTTCGAAGGCGGCAGGGATTTATGCATTGAGACATCCTGATGCACAGGGGTTTGTGGTGACATTATATGGCAGTCTTTCCGCTACCGGAAAAGGACACCTGACCGATGTCGCAATAAGAGATGTCCTTGAAAAGGTTGCGCCCGTCCGTTTCGAATGGAGCAAGGAATTCCTGCCGTTCCACCCGAATGCAATGAAATTTGAGGTGTTGTCCTCTGACGGCTCCCTTTCCGATTCTTGGACTGTCTACAGCATCGGAGGCGGGGAACTTTCCGAGGGGGAAGATGCCGGCCCGGCGGCAGAAAGTGCTCTTGCCGCGGATGAAGTATATCCTTTGGATACATTGAACCAAATCCAGGACTGGTGTGAGGAGAATGGTCTGACATACTGGGAATATGTCCAGCAGTGCGAAGGCCCCGACATTTGGAACTATCTCTCTGAAATATGGGATGTGATGCAGAAATCCGTAGAGGAAGGCCTGCAGAACGAAGGTGTCCTTCCCGGTCCGATTCATCTTCAGAGAAAGGCAACTGTCTATTATGTCAAGGCGAACGGATATAAACCCAGCCTTCAGTCGCGTGGGCTTGTCCACGCCTATGCGCTTGCCGTCAGTGAGCAGAATGCTTCCGGCGGAACGATTGTGACCGCCCCGACCTGCGGTTCCAGCGGAGTCATTCCTGCCGTGATGTATCATATGAAACACGGTCACGGTTTCAGTGACCAGAGGATATTCAGGGCGCTTGCCACAGGTGGTCTGTTCGGCAATGTCGTCAAGCATAATGCTTCCATTTCAGGAGCTGACGTAGGATGTCAGGGTGAGGTAGGGGTGGCCTGTGCAATGGCTGCCGCGGCTGTCTGCCAACTGTTCGGAGGTACGAACGCCCAAATCGAGTATGCCGCTGAAATGGGCCTTGAACATCATCTCGGAATGACTTGTGACCCCGTCTGCGGTCTGGTACAGGTTCCTTGCATCGAGCGCAATGCCTTTGCCGCTACCCGCGCCCTGGATGCCAACTTCTATGCGATGTTCTCGGACGGACGCCATATAGTTTCTTTCGATGACGTCGTCAGCGTTATGAAACAGACAGGCCACGACCTGCCGAATCTATATAAGGAGACAGGAATCGGCGGGCTTGCCGCCAGCTACAGGAAATAAACTACACTTTCAGGAAAACCTTCTTCCTGTAGAGGAAGTAGAGGACAGACCAGGCGACAAGCAGGTACCCTGCCCGTAATACAACTGCGCTCCAATCTTTCGGGAAAAGTGATGCGAAACCTCCGAAAATGAATTCGGAAGTACTCCAGTAGTTGATTATTGCCGGCAACAGATAACTGGCGATGGAGTTGATGCCTATGACTTTGAAAGGGAACGCCCATTTGCGCCACCCCTTCACGTCGATAATCCAATAGAAAATCGCCAGCATAGCCGCGGAATATGCTCCGACTACAAGCACGAAACTGCTGCTCCAGAGTTTCTTGTTGATGGGGAACTTGATTGACCAGAGAAGGCCGACAGCCAGCATTGCCACAGCTGCCGCAAGAAGGATGAGGGTCTTCTTGTTTCCCGTGATTTTCTCCGCTCTCAGCAGTTCTCCGGAGAACATTCCGAGCATTGCGGTCACTATTGCCGGAAGTGTGCTGATGAGTCCTTCGGGGTCAAACGTTCCGTAGCAGAGATGACCTGCAAACAGTTTGCGGTCGAGCCAGCCGACGATGTTCCCTTCGAATGACAGAGGGTCGGCACCCGGTACGTCCGGCGCCGGAATCATACAGATGAACCAGTAGGCGATGAGTATCACTGCACAGATGATTGCACGGGTATTTCTGCCGAACCAAACGTACAGCAGCGCGGCTCCCATCCAGGCAAGTCCGATGCGTCCCAGTACACTGTAGAAACGGGCGGTGGAGAAGTCCAGCTCCAGCAGGCCGTTGTATATCATACCCAGAAATACGAGGACGGCGGCTCTCTTGAAAATCTTCCTGTATATGTGGTCTTTTGTCTTGGCGAAAGAGTAGGGGAAAGATACCCCGGCTATGAACAGAAAGAGGGGGAAAATCGTGTCGTGATGTCTCAGGCCGTCCCATTGGGCGTGGTCCATCTGCAGGTCAAGCCAGCAGTCGGTGTGTCCGATCGCAACGCATATTGCGGAAATCAGGGATGCAAACCCCATTATGAAAATCATATCGAACCCTCTCAAGGCATCGAGTGATTCGAGACGTCTGTTCTGTTCCATTACGCTATCGTTTATCTATGCTAAGTTAACTCTAATATTACTCTTAAACAAAATTATGTAGTAAATTTGAAGCCGCGATATTGTTAAAAAAACATACAATAATGAAACATACTTCAAAAGAATGGTTTGGCGCAACGCGATTCTGGTCTTTCCCCGTTTCCGCGATGCCCGTAATAGCTGCAGTCGCTTTCCTTGCCTGGAAAGGCTGCAATGTCAATTGGCTCTGTGCCGTCCTGGCGCTGGTCGGGAATGTGCTTTTTCACGCCGCCGGAAATCTGCTCAGCGACTATTATGACTATAAGAAGGGTGTTGACAACGAAGAGGCTTATGCCGTTCCCAATCTTGTCTTCCAC
>JAKSJV010000123.1 GCA_024402005.1 Bacteroidales bacterium | reverse complement strand
ACCGCTGGATAACCTCTGCCATCCGGTGTCGGTGATCCGTGACGCAGAACAGCTGGCAGCAGAGGCTTTTGGCGCTGCGCATGCGTTTTTGATGGTGGGCGGTACCACATCTGCGGTACAGGCTATGGTGCTTGCCAGCGGCAAGCGCGGAGAAAAGCAGGTTGTTGCCCCAGAGGGAACATTGTCTGTAATCGGAGAACGTCCTGTTGCGGGCATTCTGGAAAAGGCAATATACTGCATTCGTGAGGAAGCCTCCGAATGTCACGAGTAAGGTGGCGGGCAGGGTGGCGAAAACAGGTTTTGTCTCCGTCCAGGCCAATGGAGTTCCGAAGCTGAGCCCTATTGCGAAGCAGGCGCTCATAAATCCGGCAAGGAAGGCCACAAAAAGGCCCTTGCCGAAGTTGAAGTCCTTCACCGCCTTCTTCTTTTCCTCTTCAGGCAGTGAAGCGGCCTTCATTCCGCCGGCAACGCCTATGATCGCTATACCGATGAGCATCACGACTACACCTATGATTATAGAAGAAGTCAAATCGGCGGTGTGTCCCGTGAATACCGGACCGAGAATGGCGCCGAGTGCCGAACAGGTGCCAAGGGCTATCGACTGGCCGAGGGCCACGCCCAGATAGCGCATACTCAGTCCGAAAGTAAGGCCTCCAACGCCCCACAACACGCCGAAAAGCACTGTCATAAGCGACTCTTTCGGGAAAGCGGCATAAATTTCAAAAAGGGAATGTCCCGCAGGGACAGCCAGCAAGGCTCCGAAAAGCGGAAACACCAGCCAGGCGAAAACACCCTGCACCAGCCAATAACTCTCCCAGCTCCAGTTCTTTATCTTGTTTATCGGGACGTAGCAGCTGCTCTGGCAGAAAGCCCCGACGGCAATTATCAACAAACCTATTACGACAAACATAGTTTAACGTTTAAGTGTAACTTTCTTTTCGTAATCTTCGATTTCCTTAAGGTAAGCCTCACCCACGGGAACGTTGTTGCGCTCGCAGAACTCATCGTAAACGGCGCCCCAGGGCATCGCCTTGGCCTCTTCGAGGTACGTAAGAACCTGCGCCGTCTTGCCTTCGATCTCATATTTGCTGATAAGCTGCGTGGGTTCCAGAAGGGCGCGGAGCATACATTTCTGCGCAGCGCGGGAACCGATGACATACGCACCGATGCGATTGATCGCGCCGTCGAAATAATCAAGACCGTAGTGAACCCTTTCAAGGGCGCCTGCACGCACGATTTCCGCAAAAAGTTCGAAAGTGCTGTCGTCCATAAGAGTCACGTGATCAGAATCCCAACGTACCGGCCTTGAAACGTGCAGCATAAGTTCAGGAACGAACTGCAGCAGTGCGCTGACCTTGTCAGCAGGGCTCTCCGTAGGATGATAGTGGCCCGTATCGATTGTAGGGATCTTGCCGTTGGCGGCAGCATAAGCCGTATAGAAATCGTGTGAGCCTACAGTGAAGCTCTCCAAGCCAATACCGAACACCTTACCCTCGATGCAGTCCTTCATATTGTTCTTCTTCTGGGCGAAAATCTTGTCGAGAGAATCCTTGAGAAGGGCGCGGTACATATAATGGTTCACGCTCATATCCTTGCATCCGTCGTGTACCCAGACGTTCATAATGCAGGGATCTCCCTGATTCTTGCCCATAGCGTCGGCTATGTCGCGGCAGCGTTTGGTGTGCTCGATCCAGAAGTCGCGTATGCCCTGGTCCGGATTGGACAGGCTGAGATTGCCGCTCTTGGGATGAGAGAATGAAGTGCTGTTGAAGTCCAGCGGAGTATTGTTCTCGCGGCTCCACTGCATCCAACCCTCGAAATGCTCGGGTCCTACCTGGTCACGGTCCACCTTCTTGCCGCCGAATTCACCGTAAATCTCGTGAAGATTGAGGCGATGGGTACCGGGAACAAGGGATTTCGCCTTGAGGATATCCGAACGCAGCTCATCGATGTTGCGGGCCTTTCCGGGATAGTTGCCAGTGGCCTGGATGCCTCCCGTAAGGTCTCCAGCCGATTCGAAGCCGGCGACGTCATCGGCCTGCCAGCTATGCATGCTGAGGTGGAAATTCTGGAGTTGTTCAAGTACTTTTTCAGTGTTGATGCCAATAGCCGCATAGCGTTCTTTGGCCAATTCGTATGCTTTACTCATTTGGATAAAATATTTTTGTTTCAACAGAATTCAGTATATCCTTACGGCTCAGGCCGAGTTGTATCATCACATTGCCCAGAGCGGTACATTCCGCAGGACCGGCCACCACCTTCACCCCGCAGGCGTCCGCAGTCATCCGGTCCAGAAGTTCGTTCTGACATCCTCCGCCGATGATATTCAGCTGGGACAGTTTCCGGCCGGCTATGGATTCCAGATTATGGAAAACCTCGGCATATTTTGCCGCAAGCGAATCATAGATCAGACGGACCAGTTGAGCGTCAGTAAGGTCTTTACCGACTTTGCTGCGGATGGCCGCCGGCATATCGGTAGGCGATGCGAAAAGCTTGTCATCGGGATCGATCAGCGTTTCCGAAGGCGCGGATTCGACCGCCATCTGCATAAGCTGAGGGTAACCGTATTCCTTGCCCTCGCTGCGCCATTTGACCAGACACTGTTCCAGCAGCCACATACCGGTGATGTTCTTCAACAGGCGGACATTGCCCTTGGCGCCGCCTTCGTTGGTGTAGTTCAATTCTGCCATACGGTCATCGATGACGGGACCAGGTGTTTCTATGCCCATCAGGCTCCAGGTACCGGAACTCAGATAAGCGAAATCGTCGGTATCTGCTGGCACGGCATAAACGGCGCTGGCGGTATCGTGACCTGCCACCGCAACGACCGGTATGGCCCCCAAGCCATATTCTTCCTTCAGCACGCCGACCTGCGTACCGGGGAGCACGATATCGGGGAAATTATCCCGTCCGAGACCGCAAACTTTCAGGATTGGCTGCGAAAAATCTTTCGTACGAGGGTCGACCAGAGCGCTCGTGCTGAGTATTGTATATTCACACACAGCCTTTCCTGTCAGCATATAGGAAATGGCGTCTGGAATGAAAAGAATCTTGTCCGCCTGAGCCAGACCGCCGTCCTTGTTCTGGGCGTACATCTGGAAGACGGAATTGAAGTTCATAATCTGTATTCCGGTGAGCCTGTAAAGTTCCTCCCGGGGAATGATTTCCAGAAACTCATCCATTGCCGCAAACGAGTAGGGGTCGCGGTATGAACGGGGCAGTCCCATTATCGCCCCGTCGGCATCGACTCCCACGAAATCGACGCCCCAGGTATCCACGCCTATGGATTCTATTTTCACTCCGCGTCCTACTGCAATCCTCAAGCCTTCAAGGATATTGTCACGGATATCATTCAAATCCCAATAATACTTTCCGTCAACGTTCAGAAGTCTCGTGGGGAAACGGTGAACCGTCTCCATCCCCACCTTGTTGTCTTCACCGAGGGACGAAAGTATCACACGACCGCTCGTCGCGCCCAAATCTACGGCTATAACATATCTTTTCATATGGCAAACTTACATAAAATCTTTGAATTTTACTCCCGTTTCATACAAAATTCCGCCGTTAGAATTCCAGACACAGGCTTATGCTGCCGTTGCGGGTGGCGGCGGGATATACTCCCCCATCCCAGGCATACGCATAATATTCCGCATCGAAGACGTTGTTCATATATGCCG
>JAKSJV010000122.1 GCA_024402005.1 Bacteroidales bacterium | reverse complement strand
AAGATTTACACGAATGTGAAAAAATCAGAAGATTTGTTTGAAATATGGAAAAATCTGTTTGGCCAGATCCAGCAGCAGGGGATAGAGTTTTGAACTCATGATTTGCCCCTCAGGGATGAAGTGCATCAGGTTGTTGGCTGAGTCAACAAGGAAGATTATGGCGGACAGCGCCACTATGAAAATGAGGCAGGAAACCACCAGCCCGAGCAGGCGGTTGATCCATCCCAGAAGAGTTATCTGTAAAATTTTCTCGACGAGCCTTCCCAAAAGACTGAAAACGATTGCGATTCCAAAAAAAATCAGGATAAATGAAATCGTTTTGGCGGCAAAGGGGTCGATTTTCAGATGCCCGCCAATCCATTCGATGACGGGGGCGGAGAACCGGAGGGACAATGTGATGCCGAAATATACGGTGCAGAAACTGACAATCAGTTTGACCAGACCTTTCTTCAGCCCGAAGTAGATGCAGGGCAGAAAGCAGAGGATGAGTATGATGTCGATTGTTCCCATAGTTATCTTGCCAAAGTTTCGGCAAAGGTATTCAAATTTTGTATATTTGTAGATTAAAATGGAGTGAAAAATATGAAATTCAAAGAGTATAAGAATCTTGACCTTGTTGAGACAAACCGCGAAATACTTGAGCAGTGGCAGAAAGAGGACGCATTCGGCAAATCCCTAGAACTTCGCGAGGGCGCGCCGCGTTTCATCTTCCACGAGGGACCTCCTTCCGCCAACGGTATGCCGGGCATCCATCACGTGATGGCCAGAAGCATCAAGGACGCAGTGTGCAGATACAAGACGCAGACGGGTTACCGCGTTGACCGCAGGGCCGGATGGGACACCCACGGCCTTCCCGTGGAACTCGGCGTGGAGAAGATGCTGGGAATCACAAAGGAGGATATCGGGAAGAAAATCACCGTTGAGGAATACAACACGGCCTGTCGCAAGGAGGTGATGAAATACACCGAGCAGTGGCGCAACCTCACCCAGCGCATAGGCTACTGGGTGGATATGGACAATGCCTACATTACCTATGACAACAGATATATCGAGACTCTCTGGTATCTTTTGAAAGACATATACAAGAAGGGATATTTATACAAAGGCTATACAATCCAGCCATATTCACCGGCGGCCGGCACAGGCCTGAGCTCCCACGAACTCAACCAGCCCGGGTGTTACCGCGACGTGAAGGACACGACCGCCGTGGTTCAATTCAGGGTGATACGTGACGAAAAGAGCGAATTCCTTTTTGAGGGGACACAGAACGACCTTTTCATCCTGGCCTGGACGACCACTCCCTGGACATTGCCTTCAAACACCGCGCTCTGCGTCGGCCCGAAGATAGAATATGTGCGCGTCGAAAGCGTCAATCCGTATACCAAGGCTCCTGCCACATACATTGTTGCGAAACCTCTGCTGGGTGCCCATTTCAACGAGAAGAATCCCTTCAAGGTAATAGGAGAGGCGGTTCCGGGCACAGCACTTGCCGGAATACGTTATGAACAGCTGATTCCCTGGATGAAGGCCGCGGATGGGGCATTCCGCGTGATTACCGGTGATTACGTGACAACTGAGGATGGAACGGGTATCGTCCATATCGCACCCACTTTCGGTGCGGATGATGACAAGGTGGCCCGCCAGAACAACATTCCTCCGTTCTTCGTGGTGGATGCGGCAGGCGAAAACCAGCCTATGGTCGACCGCACCGGACGGCTTTTCCGCATTGAGGATCTTGACCCCGAATTTGTCGCCACCCGCGTGGACAGGGCTCAGTATGAACCGTATGCCGGAAGGTATGTAAAGAATGCGTACGATTCCTCTCTTCCCGCTGATGCTCCAACGCTTGACGTGGACATCTGCGTAGACCTCAAGGGTCAGGGGAAGGCTTTCAACATCGCGAAGCACACCCACAGCTATCCCCACTGCTGGCGTACGGACAAACCTGTGCTCTATTATCCCCTCGACAGCTGGTTCATCCGTTCCACTGCCGTTCAGGAGAAGATGATGGAGTTGAACGACACCATAAACTGGAAGCCTGCCAGCACCGGTTCCGGAAGGTTCGGCAAGTGGCTGGAGAATCTGCAGGACTGGAATCTGAGCCGCAGCCGTTATTGGGGTACACCTCTTCCGATATGGAGAACGGAGGATGGAACCGCCGAGAAATGCATCGGCAGCGTCGAGGAACTCTCCAGGGAGATAGACAAGGCGGTATCTGCCGGTTATATGGCGAGCAACCCTCTGACGGACAAAGGATTCAAGGTGGGCGACTTCTCGAGGGAAAATTATGAGAAGATAGACCTGCACCGTCCCTACGTGGACAACATATATCTTGTGAGCGAGGACGGGCGGAAGATGTTTCGCGAGACGGACCTCATCGACGTGTGGTTCGACTCCGGCTCGATGCCATACGCGCAGGAAGGCCTTGCGAAATTGGGAACTCCCCAGTTCGGGCAGACTGCCGACTTCATTGCCGAAGGTGTGGACCAGACAAGGGGATGGTTCTTCACCCTCCACGCAATCAATACGATGGTCAGCGGAAAGTGCGCTTTCAAGAACGTGATTTCCAATGGGTTGGTGCTCGATAAGAACGGCAACAAGATGAGCAAGCGACTTGGCAATGCCGTCAATCCGTTCGAGGCTCTGGACAATTACGGGGCCGATGCTCTCAGATGGTATATGCTCACCAACGCCCAACCCTGGGACAATCTCAAATTCGACGAGGCGGGAGTTGATGAAGTGAGACGCAAGTTCTTCGGCACACTCTACAACACATACTCCTTCTTCGCCCTTTATGCGAACGTGGACGGTTTCGACCCCGCCACGCCGCAGATTCCGGTTTCACAGAGGGCCGAGATTGACCGCTGGCTGATTTCCCTGCAGAACTCTCTTATTGGGAAAGTAAGGGCTTGTTATGAGGATTTTGACATAACGACTGCCGGGCGTATGATTCAGGATTTCGTCTGCGACGACCTGAGCAACTGGTATGTGAGACTCAACCGCAAACGTTTCTGGGGCGGCGGGATGACACAGTCGAAACTTGCAGCCTATCAGACCCTGTACGGGGCTCTGAAGACCGTGGCGCTTCTTGCCGCACCGATTGCACCCTTCTATATGGACAGGCTTTTCCGTGACCTTGACCCCGGGTCAGGATGCGTGCATCTGCAGTCAATGCCGGATGCCGACGTTTCCTTTATCGATGCGGAACTCGAGCAGCGTATGACTCTTGCACAGAAGAGCACCTCTATGATACTTGCCCTCCGCAGGAAGGTCAACATCAAAGTGCGTCAGCCGCTCGCAAAGATTCTGATTCCGGTTCTCGACGCTGATGTCGAGGCTCGGCTTGAGGCTGTGAAACAGTTGATTCTCAGCGAGGTGAATGTCAAGGAAGCAGAGTTTGTCCACGATACCACCGGACTGATTACCAAGAAGATAAAACCCAATTTCAAGACTCTCGGCAAACGCTACGGGGCAAGGATGAAGGAGATTGCCGCCGCTTTCGCCCAAATGGACCAGCAGACCATCGCATCTGTGGAGCGGGGAGGTAATTACACGTTGGAACTTGCCGGCGGTCCCGTCGAACTGACTGCTGAAGACTATCAGATAACTTCCGAAGATATGCCGGGTTGGCTCGTGGCAAGCGAAGGCACATTGACCGTTGCGCTCGACGTGACCGT
>JAKSJV010000121.1 GCA_024402005.1 Bacteroidales bacterium | reverse complement strand
TGACTGTATTGAACGGAACCGGAAATGGCTGCTCCCGTTATCGGCGGTACTGTTCGTGACACTGCTGTTCTTCTGGTCAGGCCGGCTCACCGTGTATATGGTTCCCACGAAGATCATCAACACCATCCCCGGTGCCATCGACTGGTACAACCTTGCAATTACCCTTTACCGACTTGCCATAGGGATGACCGGGACGATGACCTTCTTCCTGCTTGCCAGGCCTGTGTATGGCTTCTTGTCGAAATTCAGTTTTATGCCACTGCTCTGCCGTATTGGGGGAGCGACTCTAGGCATTTATTACCTTCAGACATTCCTTCTGGAAATCTTGCTGAATATAATGGGTATATTCGTACCTCTGCCGTGGTCTTACGCCGTTGCACCTTTGATTGCAGTGGTAGAACTGGCCATATGTTACAACCTGGTCAGGTTAATCCGTAAGTCCAGAGTTACATCACTTCTCATTCTAGGGGAACGGCACAAGGATTAACAATCCATCGTCATTCCGTTTTTCGTATCTTTGTGAACCATTAATGCAAAATAATGAAAGGGCCCAAGACTGAAAAAATCCGGCCAAAGATGCAAATCACGCCTCCTATTCCATTTCTGTTGTGTTCATCTGCGCAGCCGGATGATTCTCGTGCGCAAATTGCGTCAACCTGCGTTTGGGCGAGATGAATTCATTTGTCGATTCTTTCGCAAGCGCTATCTCTGAAATTTCATTAATGCTTTTTTTGCGTATCTTGTGGAGATTGATATAATTCGTGGAGGAAATGAGCTTATTCAGACATAGCCTGCCATATTTGGCCGCAATCGCGATGCTTGCATCATCGTGCGGTATAGAAAACAATGAGGGGCTGGAAAAAGAATTACGTTTTCATGACGGTGTATTCCGTATCGCCCAAGTGTGTGATATCCATTATGGATGTACGGAGACAGATAAACTTGCCCGTATCAGAGAGATGGTGACGAAGACAGTCGAAGACGAGAGTCCTGACCTGTTTGTATTTACCGGCGATGCTGTCACAGGAAGCGATGACGCGCATAAGGGATGGCTCTACCTTGATGATAAGCTCTTTATCGACAATGACGGGAACCACGCAGGGGAGGGGATATTCCGTTATCTGGGTCTGGAAAAGGGTTTCCACCACATACAGATCAAGTACCTTGAAAACTACGACGGCAACAGAGTGACCGTAAAGCTTCAGGGCAAGAACTATCCGGAAATGGAGATTCCTGCCGAATGGCTTTTCTTCAAGTAACAACATTTACAATTAATGGTTCTTATTTTGGGAACTTCATTGCCACAACTATCGAGACGGGCCGTTACAATAATGCAAGCGAGGGTGAAGAAAGCGGCAGGTATGAGGATTTCGACCATGTAAGTCATCTCAAAACTCGGACGTCACCGCCTTCTGAGGGTATTCGGTAACGTCTATACTGTCTTTGTATATCCGCACGATTCCGTAATGGTTTCCTTCTCCTTCAATCATTCCGCGGAAAGTATAATGCATTATCTTTCCCGAACGGTGATGGGCTCCGCTGTGGTGATGTCCTGAAAATACAGCACGTACATTGGTGTAGGACTGAAGCAGCGAATCTATCTTCTCGCCATCCCAAAGTGCAGCATCGATATCCCGCGGTTCCAAGGGCGTAGGGTTGCAGGCGAAAAATGGGATGCAAGTTAAGATGATAAGTGATAATCGCTTCATAGAAACAGTGTTATTGATGCTGTTACCGATATCTATATCAGAATGCAAATATGAACTTTTTCCTTAATGTTTCAGGAGCTTGCGGCCCGCGGTCCTGATCCATAGTTCAGACATCTTGTGATGGGCCGCGTAGGTCGGGTGTATCCCGTCCCAGGTCCAGTAGTTGCGGTCGCCCGACCTGTCGGTATCCAGTAGGCTGTCCATGAGCGCAGCGTAATCCACGCAGACCAGGCCGTACTCGTCGGCGACTTTCCTGACAATAGAAGCAAGGCGCTCCACTATTGCGTGCCTGTCGTCGAACGAATCGCTGCGCCCGACGGCCCCGCGTTTCTCAATGAAGGGCGTGCAGAGCACCAGGCGGCAGTCCTTATCAAAGGCTGCGGTGCGCTCGATGATGTTCCTGAGTGTAGCCTCCCAGCTGGCAAAGTCGAAGGACTGGCTGGTTTTCCTTGCGCTGTCGTTGACGCCGACCATAAGGGAGACAACGTCCGGGCGGACGGCGAGAACGTCCTCTTCCCAACGCGCAGCAATCCCGTTGAGTCTGTCGCCGCTCAGCCCCCTGTTGTAGAACCTGAAGTGCTTCTGCGGGTACTCGGCCATGTAATATGCGGCGCATTCGGCCTGGAAGCCGTGCCCATAGATATGGTTCATGTCATAGTGGTTCCTCTCGCTGGACGGGCTGCCGTTGGCTGTGCCCCAGTCGCCGTCAGTGATGGAATCACCCACGAACAGGACCTTCCTGCACCTGGCGCCCGTCCAGCCATTGTCACCAAGCGCTCCGTATATGGTCTGAGCGATGACTTCTGCGCCGGCCTCGCTGGGGTGGATGTTGTCGACAAAGTTCTCCTGCATTCCGCTCAAGGCGGTGTGCATATCGATGATTTCCAGCCAGTTCCTATCTGCGATGCTCTTGATTATGGGGATGACCCCCGCGACTATGGTGCTGTCGTTGATGCCCCATTTGTCCTCATAAGCGGGTGGGGGAAGGCATACGTAGATGTCGGGATGCGAAGGCAGAGCCTTGAGTTCGTTAATCATCTGCTGGTACGAGCCTTCATACAAGCCTGCGTTCCAGTTGTGGGGCTTGCTGTCGTTCGTGCCAAGCATGATGGTCACGATGTCCGGGAGGAATGCCTTGACCTGGGCATACTCCGTTTCCTTCATGTACGGGTTGTCGCCCTTCTGGGTCATCACCCTGGCGTTCAGGCCGTAATTGCGGACCTCGAAGCCGCTGCCCAGCATGCGTTGCAGCACGGCAGGATAGCCGTCCTTGGCGGGATCCTCGATGCCGGCTCCGTAGGTGATGCTGTCGCCTATGCAGGCGACCCTGATGGGGTGCGATGCGAAGGCGTTAATGTTGAAGAGAAGGGAAATTGCAACAAAGGAGCAGATAGGTAGATGATTCTTCATGGTGACGAATTCAATAACTTTCAAATAACATCAAACTGCAATAGCCGGTGGGGTTTCTCTGTCACGACATAAAAATAGTTCTTTCCTATGGAATTTCCAATGGGAAGGACTTTATAGTGTAAAAAGCAAATTTTTCTGCAACAATTTTCGGAAATTTAACATTCCGCACATTTCGGCAATATAGATTCTGCATCTGATTGCCGATTTTTGTGTTAAACGTACGCTTTTGCATTCCTTCCATCTTTGTTTTGGCCATTCCGACGTTAGGACAATATTTTGCCTGAAAATTGCTGAAATCACCCATTGAAAGCAATATGACGTCATTTTTTTGCGTTTTTCATAGAATTTCTTTCGAAAGCGCAATTATCTGCCTGAATATTGCCCGTAAGACATCATTCGGACAATAATTCGCCACTATATTGCCTGGCAAATGTTGCACAGACGCGAGTCACTCGCGTTTTGCGCAAACATACGCTGTTTACGCCTGCGTAAGCAATCACGTTTCATCCTCGCAGACGGATGATTTTGCAGTTGCGGTGGATATATATTCTCCGGGCATAGCCGATA
>JAKSJV010000120.1 GCA_024402005.1 Bacteroidales bacterium | reverse complement strand
CAAGTACCGCAAGCGGCGCAGTTTTCAGTGATTTTGTAAGCCATAATTCAGATGTTTTAAAGTTTTGTTAATACAAAAATAGGAAGATTAGTCGATTTAACAAAATTTGATTTGTAATTTTGCGGTATGGCGGAACTCAAATCATATATGGAGGCAGGCAGGATTGAAGCCGGATGCGACGAGGCAGGCAGGGGTCCTCTCGCAGGACCGGTGTTCGCGGCCGCGGTAATCCTTCCTCCCGACTTCCGCCATCCCTGGCTGAACGACAGCAAGAAAATGACCAGGTTGCGCCGGGAAGCCCTGCGTCCCATCATCGAGAGGGAGGCCGTGGCCTGGGCCGTAACTGCAGTGAGCGCTGAAGAGATAGACAGTCTCAACATTCTGAATGCCAGCATTGCAGGAATGCAACGTGCAGTCAGACTGCTTGGTGTCAAACCTGATTTTCTTCTGATAGACGGGAACCGCTTCAAACCTTTCGACACCCTTCCCTACGCCACCGTCATCCACGGAGACGCCACCTTCGCATCAATAGCGGCGGCATCCGTTCTGGCAAAGACACACAGGGATGAAATGATGGTCAGACTGTCGGAGGAATATCCTCAATACGGGTGGGACAGGAATATGGGATACCCCACGGCAGACCATATCGATGCCATCAGAAAATACGGCCTCACCCCGCACCACCGCCGCAGTTTCCACCCCAAACAGTTGGAGCCTACACTATTTTAGGAACTCTGCTTTCTCCTGAAAATAACCTTCTCACCCATAAGGAAGTTGAGCAGTCCGGTGACACACATTGCCATAAGGTTGCAGAAAACCACGTGAAAACCGGTCAGTTCCTTCAACAATACGAGTATCGCAAGCCTGAGGAAGAAGATACCGGTACAGGAAACGTTATATGGAAGGTAATGTCTCCAGAAAGACCTGTGGGTGCGGGCGGAGACCCGATCTTTCCAGATAACTCCGTATGAGCAGAGGAAATTGGTCAGCACGGCAGCCTCGAAGGATATTGTCGGAGAGAGGATGTTTTCCCCGAAATAGGTGCCGTTCAGAACGTATGTGGAGAATACCCACAGCACAGCCGTATCGACGACGGTGCCGAGAGCGTTTGCAACGGCAAACCCGCCGAACCGTTTAATTGGTATTGGTATTGACATTCTTCTTCAGGGGATCGATCTTGGAGAAGTGCCTGATATCCTTTATGATTGTCACCAGATAGATGACAAGTAATATTGCAGGAATCGCGAAGGATATGTAAATGATTGCAGGATTGCCGGTCAGAGACGGCCCGACAAAGAAAAGCACGGCATTGAGAGCAATCATCACGACACGGAATTCAGTCGGCCCGAATCCCAGATAGGTCAGATTGAACTCACCTCTCAGATGAACGTTGATATAGACATTGAGCGTCAGAGCCAGATAAATGATATAGGCAAGCACTGCAGCACGAAGGTCAAGATAGGGAGAAAGTCCGGCCCCGATGAACATCAACGCCTCATTGATGACATCGACGGTGTGGTCAAGATAGTAGCCGAACACAGGCCGCTGGGTATTGCGGACACGGGCCACCGTGCCATCAAGGGAATCGCCGAACCAGTTGAGCACAAATCCCAGACTTGCAAGCCACAGCCAGGAGACATCATAATTGGAGAGGTAATAGCCGGACGCTATCACAATGGAGCCGACAACACCGACTGCCGTAAGCATATTGGAAGTAATCCATCCGGGAAGGGCTTGTGCAATCTTCACAAGAATCTTCTTCTCGGCACAGGATAGAAAAGACGCCTGAATGCGCGAAGATTGTTTGATTTTTTTCATACCAACCACTTGGAATTCTACAAATATATAAAAAAATTAACTTTGCAATATGTTTGGATTGGAAAAACTGGGACTCCTCGGACTGTTCATAGGAACTTTTCTGGCGGCGACAATCCTGCCGCTGAGTTCCGATGCGCTCTATATCGCCATTTTGTTTGCGACAAGAAATCCGTGGGGGTGTCTCGCCGTAGGTACTCTCGGCAACTGGCTGGGGTCCGTCACCACCTATTGGCTAGGGCGGTGCGCAAGCTGGGACTTTCTGGTAAAGCACTTCAAAGTGAGCCGGGAGACGCTTGAAAAGCAGAAGGTGAAAATCGACAGATACGGCGTATGGCTTGCCCTGATATGCTGGGTCCCCATCATCGGGGATGTCATCGCCATTGCTTTGGGATTTTACAAAACTCCTGCAACCGCAACGACACTGCTGCTTCTCGTCGGCAAATTCGCCAGATTTGCCATTTGGACGCTGACTATTTTGATTTTTTAATAAAAATACCGTACTTTTGCCGAAATAGAGATTAATACAAGCGAATGACCTCCAAATCGGTAAAAATAACGGATATCATCCCACAGCGAAAGCCGTTTGTCTTCATTGACTCACTGCTTGAATGCGACGAGAGTTCCGCGGAGACCTCCTATCTTGTCAGGGAAGACTCCATCTTTACCGAAAACGGTGTATTCCAGACTCCGGGACTCATTGAGAACATTGCCCAGTCGGCCGTAGCGAAGATAGGATATGTATCGAAATTCATCGAACACGGCAAAGTGACTGTCGGCTATATAGGCAATGTCCACCATCTCATTGTCAACCGCAACCCTGAAATCGGCGAAACCATCCACACCACCGTAATCTTCGGAGAGAACATAGCCGGAATACAACTGTGTGAGGCGGTCGTCCGCGTAGGGAGTGAAATAATAGCGCAATCGTCAATCAAGACGGCGCAGGATGCCAGTATGCCGGTAGATGATTAAAGGTAACCTATATCAGTTGACTTCCCTGTCTTTCAGCGACGCAGGATACGTTGCTGACGTGACTCTCCTGCCCGGCAGTGAGATTTACAAGGCTCACTTCCCCTGCAAACCCATCACTCCAGGTGTCTGTCTTGTCCAGATTGCGGTTGAAATTGCATCCGTGATAGAAAAACGGAACCTCTCTCTTGCTGAAGCCAAGGATATCAAGTTCCTGTCGATAATAAGCCCGCTGGAGCACAAATCCGTGCGCTATGAATTGTCCAGAATGGATGACGAGGGCAGATGGGTTGTCTGCATCTATGCCGGCGGCCAGTTGTGTTCTAAAATGTCTGTAAGATTATGCAACGTGTAGTGATAACCGGAATGGGCATCTATTCCTGCCTCGGTAAAACTCTTGATGAAGTAAGGGATTCCCTGTACAGCGGAAAGTCGGGCATCATCCTTGACCCCGTACGCAAGGAGATGGGGTTCCGCAGCGGTCTGACAGGGTATGTCGACAGTCCGGACCTGAAGAAGGAACTGCCCAGGTCACAGAGGGTATATATGCCTGAGCATGCAAAATACGCATACTGCGCCACCCGTGACGCATTTGCAAATGCACGCATCGACCAGGAGTATCTCAACACCCACGAGGTGGGAATACTCTATGGAGGCGACAGTACCGCCGAACCTGTTTACAACGCGGTGAACACGATAGTCCAGAAAAAGGACACGATGCTCTGCGGTTCCGGCGCCATATTTCAGTCGATGAACTCCACCGTAACGATGAACCTCAGCGTTATTTTCAAGCTGAAGGGAATTAATATGACCATTTCCGCAGCCTGTGCGAGCGGTTCCCACTCGATAGGGCTCGGTGCCCTGCTCATTCAGGACGGACTTCAGGATATGGTTGTCTGCGGAGGCGCAC
>JAKSJV010000012.1 GCA_024402005.1 Bacteroidales bacterium | reverse complement strand
TCTCGCTGATCGCATTCCAGCCATCTAACCAACCATGCCCACTCAACTATTGCAAGCCTCTGTCTTATTGCGCTTTACCGCTTCGCCGACGCCGCTACGCGATAACGAAACGGGCGATGACGGCGTGACGTTCCTCGTTCTGTGCAAGAACGTTGGGTTTGAAGCGGGAGGCGTCCTGCTTCGTTTCGTTGATTATGGTCTGCTTGAACTTGTCGAACGCCTGCTCCTGAAGCCGATAGACGGCAGGATCCTTCAGACGGAAGCTGTCGCGCTTGGCCTGATACTCTATATTGGCCTTCTTGATATTGGCATCCACGACATTCGCGAACGACTGCGCCTGCTCCTGCGTAACGCTGCGGTCGGTGAACTCGAAATACCAGTCGTAACGGCTCTCCTTGAGGTTGGCATAACCGGTGAAATAGCTCAGGGCAAGACCCGTCGATTTCGCGGCGTCATTGACTGCGGAAATGAACTGACCCTCATAGAGTTTCTCACCCGTAATGGTGACTATACCGTTGACCTTCTGCATCATATGGACGCGAGGGGTATTCACGAAAGGAGAACCGACCTGCAGGATATCGTTCATATTGTAGCGGTACAGACCTGAGAATGTGGTCACGAAAGGACAGTACTGCTCCCCCTCCTCGAGCTCATACAGCTGGTAGAAGCGGGCCGCAGGGTCATCGAATTCGGACGCCTTCTTGAACTCGTAATAGTGCATATGAGGGAAAAGAGCGGTCTCGATGGTGTCATCCAGCACAAGCCCGGCGCGGCACTCGGATGAGAAATATGCGAACTCCTGATGCAGCATATCCTCCGGATAGCATCCCTTGAGCTTGTCCAGATATATCTGCGTATTGCCGCATTTCCAGGTCGTAAGCAGCTGGAGATTGGGCCAGAAATGCTTCGGAAGCACCTGCCCGTATTCCGCCTTGAGTTCACGCAACTCGGCGGCACGCTCCGGATTGGGTTTGAGGTAAGGCGCACAGGCCTTGCGAATCTCCTCCGGGATGCTCACCCTGTCGCTCATAGTGCCGTTTTCGATATCTTTCACGTATTCATCCCACCACACGTCCACGTTGTGCTGCATCTCGACCATAGTCGAAGGGTTGGCGGCCACGACGAGGGTGACGTTCCTCTCGATGCCCATACGCATTATTGCATAGTTGCGGGCCGTATAGTCATCGATATTGAAAATCGCTGACGGCGAGGCATACAGTTTTTTCACGAACCCGGGGCAGCGTGCCTGGGTAAAGCCTGACACTGACCCGTAAATGGTTCCGTCGGGAGTGTAGCCTTCGATCTGCTTGCCCACCACGGAAACGATGTAGCCCGTATAGACTTTGCGGCGGTTCTTTATGAAATTGAAAAGCCACACCTTGTTCATCTTGCCGTAGATATTGGAAAGATAAGTCTGGGAAATCGGTATCCATTTCGGTTCGCCGGTGGCTCCGGAAGTGGTTGCATAAAGCAGGGGGCGGCCCTGGAAAAGCACATCCGCCTCACCGGCCTTCATCCTGTTCACATAAGGGCGGAAGTCCTCATATTCTGAAGGCGACACACATTCCTGATACCTTCTGTACAATTCCTTATCGTTCTCCGCTTCAAGGATATACGAAAACTTGTGCTCCTTGCCGTAAACCGTGTCCTTACCGTAATTCAGTATGGCACGCAGCGTTTTTTCCTGTGTTTTGCGTGGGTTGCGGCTCGCGCATTTAAGTTTCAGATACTGGATTCCGCCTGCCATACCCAAAAGGAGATTGGGGACAAACGGTGAATGAACATCCTGATTAACTTTCATCTTTTATCTTGCTTTTACGTTTTTTCTTTTCTTCACGCCTTGTACGTATCTGCTGGCGGAAACGGTCTATCGCCGAATGAAGATCCTCATTCTGTGCCAGAACGTTAGGTTTGAAACGTGAAGCGTCACGGTGATTTATGTTAAGGATAAATTCCTTGAACTTGTCGAATGCATCAGGCACGAGCAGATAGACGGAAGGCGCCTTGAGACGGAAGCTGTTGCGCTTGCTCTCGTACTCGATGTTGAGTTTCTTCAGATTCTCATCGACCACATCGGCAAAAGCCTGCGCACGTTTCTGATTGACCTTCCTGTCTTCGAACTCGAAGTACCAGTCGTAGGAACTCTTCCCAAGATTTACATACCCGGTGAAATATTTGAGTTTCAATCCTGTGCTTTCCTGCGCCTGGTTCACAGCCGTAATGAACTGTTCCTCATACAGTTTCTCCCCGGTAATGGACACGATGCCGTTGGCCTTGCGGACCATATGGAAAGAAGGTGCATTGATATAGGCCGGCCCTATCTGGATGATGTCATTCATATTGTAGCGGTACAGACCGCTGAACGTGGTCACGTAAGGACAATACCTCTCGCCCTCCTTCAATTCATACAGATTGTAGAAAGGCGCATCCGGATCATCCAGATCCTTCTCCCTCTTGAACTCATAGAAGTGCATATGAGGCATAGGAACACTGTCTATACCCTCCTCGATAGCCAGACCGGCACGGCACTCCGTGGAAAAATAGCCCAGTTCGAAATGCGCCATACCGTCAGGGAAGAAATCGGCCATCTGCTTCAGATAAATGCCCGTATTCCCGCATTTCCAGGTCATAAGCACCTGCAGGTTCGGCCAGAAATGCTTGGGCAGCACACGGTCATACTGGGATTGGAGCGCACGCAGTTCGAAGGCCCTGGTCGAATTCGGGGACAGCAGCGGTTCCACAACCGCCCTCACATCCTCCGGGACGTCAACCTTACGGGAAAGCGTTCCGTTGCCTATGTCCTCTATGAACTCGTCAAGCCATTTGTCCACCACATTCTGCAATTCCACTACAGTAGAGGGATTCGGGGTGATATACAAAGTCACATCAGCCTCGATGGCAAGACGCATAAGGACATAATTCCTTGTGGCATAGTCATCTATCGAATAAACCTCCTGCGGAATCACATATTTGTCAAGAACAAGGGGATTGGCGCTGCGGGCCGTAAAATTGGAAACGGATCCGAGCATAGTACCGTCCTCCGTGTGCCCCTCAGCCTGCTTGCCCACCACGTTGAACACCTTGCCGGAAAAAGTCCCGGGGCGGCATTTGATGAAACTGTAGCACCAGACGAGGGTCATCTTTCTATGGATGCTGTTCAGATAGACATCGGAAATGGGCACGAACTTGGGGGCGGCACTGCTGCCGGACGTTGTGGCATAAAGCAGAGGATGACCGGGAAAAAGAACATCCCCCTCCCCTTTCATCATACGGTCCACATACGGGCGGAAATCCTCATACTCGGAAGGTTTGTTGTACTTCCTGTAAAGTTCATACAACTCGATTTCGCTGGTGGCGTCCAGTATCTCGGAAAAATGATGTTCCTTGCCATATTCCGTATTCCTGGCATATTCCAGAATCGCACGCAGTGTCCTGCCCTGGGACAGACGGGGGAAAGTACAGGCCTGTTTGAGTTTGGTAAATTCAGGACCTCCCTTCAGGGCAATCGCCATATTGACTACGAATCCCGAGCTTTTATCTTTCAATTCCATATGTCTATCTTTTCCGTATCCTCTTTGGGCACCTTGTAAAACTGCATATTCGCGGATTCGGCGCCGGCTCCGTCAGTATCCTCCCTGTCGCCCACGACAAGAATGTCCGACGGGTAACAGTTTATCTTCTTGGCCACATACATAAACGCCTTGCGGCACGGCTTGCAACCGCCTGCCGTAGGAGCATCTATGATATAATCGAACGCGTCGGGAGAAATTCCTATGGCCTTGAGTTTCTCCCTGATGAAACTGTATTCGGAGAAGCAAGCCAGTTTGACGCCTTTTTCACGCAACGTGCGCAAGGTCTCGTCCACCCAGGGTTTCTTATGGAAATGGCGTTGCAGCATTTTCACCTGCAGGGGCATATAGGTATCCCAGAACCACTTCGACACCGTGGATACGGAACGTCCGGACATTGCCGACATCCTGCGGAAAAGTTCCTGGTAGGTCAGGCCCTTGGTGCCGTAATATCGTCCCGACATATGATGCCTGCACAACCTTTCCACGGCAAGAAGCCGCAAATGGAACAGACTGTGAAGTACAATGAACCGGGGTAATTTCGTATTGTCATAAAGCGTACCGTCAAGGTCGAAGATTACGGCCTTGTAGGATAATTTCTGTGGGATTTCCTGTTCCATTCCTAATTTCCTGTCTGAGTCTCGGAGGGCATATCTTCCAGCATCGCCGGCCAGCTGTCCTTGACTATTCCGGCAAGAGAACATACGGCAGCGTGGGTTTCGCGGCAAAGCCTTTCCACCTCCGCCTTACGTGGCTGCGTCGTGTCGGGGAATATCGGCTCCCCTATCCTCACTGTCACGAGCGGAACATCCGCAGGTTTGAACAGTTTGTGTATGCCTGTGCGGGGACGGAAAGTGAGCGCCATAGGCAACACCGGCGCATTCCACTTGTAAGCCCAGGTGAAAGCGCCTTTCTGGAACGGACGCAAAGGCTTGTAGAACAGCCAGCTGCGGGCCTCCGCGAAAACGTGTATCCACGCTTTGCGCCCGTGATGGACGTCAAACGCCTCATTGAACTTTTTGGTCGCGCTGATGGAGCCGTCCGAAAGAGGAATACCGCCGAAATATTTCAGATGCCAATACTGGTTGCCGTTGAAATGATCCGCCAGCATAGGTATCCACAGGCGGTGGCGCAATGCCTCGGAAATGCACATTCCGTCCAGGGCGTAACAGTGGTTGGAAACGCTGACTATCCCCTTCCTGAATTCTTTCCTGTATTTGCGGAGTATGCCGCGTCCTTCATATCTGATGCCGTATAACAGCCAGTTGGCAAGATAATACGGCCCGAAGACGAGGAAATATGCTATGTGTCTCTGCAAGCGGAAGGCAAACGTATCCTCAAGGAAAGGATAAGTCTCGTCGAATTTCAGATCCCTTTTCTTCTTGAAGGGTACAAGCCTCGCAAGCGGGTCATCTTCAGGATATTCCATCCCGACATCAGGGACGAAAACCCCGGGAGCAAGCTCCATATCCCTATAGCGTTTATTGTCTGAAAGTGCCATAACGTTCTCGTCAATACACTCAAATGCGTTAACGTGCAAAGTTAGTAAAATTTTTGTTATTGATAATTATTGGCTAAATTTGCTTTCGTTATGAATATCGAGCACTATTACAAGGTAGCAGAACATAATTTCTGCCTCAACCTTCCGGAAAGCGAAAAACTTTGGAACGCCCTTGACGGTCAGTACGGCCCTTTCGGAATCACAAAGGAGAAAGCTGTTGCGGAAGGACTTCTTTTCTCAATAGACTATACCCGGGAGGCCATTCCCGTTGATGGAGCCAAATGCATATACGATGTTCCTACCGAGGATGGTGAGACCGTTGTGAAATTATATGACGCCGGTGACAAGGGTTGGATTTTCGAGACTGCGCAGGACCACAGTATGCCGATCTGCGCACGGATTGCAGCCAGCAGGGACTTCTCGAAGGCCGAAATCCATCTCGAGACCAGACTTCTGCGCGACGCCGTTTTCGGAATCAACAACGCCGCAATGCTGGTTTACGCATTCGCATCAGCCGCCCACCACACACTTGAATTCCATTCCTCAGTCATCGAAAACAATGGAAAGGCATATTTGTTCCTCGGCAAGAGCGGTACGGGCAAGAGCACTCACAGCAGCCTTTGGCTCAAGCACATAAAGGGAAGCACCCTGATGAACGACGACAACCCGGTGGTACGCATCTGGCCTGACGGCAAGGTGATTGCCTACGGCTCGCCCTGGAGCGGCAAAACGCCCTGTTACAAGAACGTTTCAGCCCCTGTCGGAGCGCTGGTGCAGATTCGCCAGTGGCCTGAAAACATAATCACGAAGATGAGCATACTGGAAAGTTATTCGTCCGTATTCTCATCGATAAGCGGCATAAAGGACGACAACAGTTCAATGGCCGACGACCTGAACAACAGCCTGTCCGACCTTCTGAGCGCAGTGCCCTGCTTCCGTATGGACTGCCGCCCCGACGAAGAGGCCGCCAAGGTGTGCTCCTCAAAACTTCTGAATCTTTAAAAATTACAATATTATGGCATTGATTGATGAAATTATCGCTCGCGCAAAATCCTGCAAACAGCGTATCGTACTCCCTGAATCACTGGAAGACAGAACAATAACCGCAGCCGACAGGGCAATCGCCGACGATCTGGCGGAAATCATCCTTATCGGCAGCAAGGAGGCCATCCTCACAAAGGCGGAATCCCTCGGACTCAAGCACATAGCCAAGGCAACCATCATCGACCCCGCGACCTCGGAAAAGACTCAGAAATACATCGACCTGCTCTACGAACTGCGCAAGGCGAAGGGTATGACTCCCGAACAGGCAGAGAACCTTGTAAAGAACAATCCCCTTTATTTCGGCTGCCTGGTCATCAAGAGCGGTGACGCCGACGGTCAGATCAGCGGCGCCCTCTCCACAACGGGAGACACGCTCCGCCCCGCGCTCCAGATAATCAAATGCGCTCCCGGCATCACCTGCGTCAGCGGCGCAATGCTTATGCTGACCAATGCGAAGGAATACGGAGAAAACGGCGTGCTCGTTATCGGTGACGTTGCCGTTACGCCCGCACCCGACGCAGCCCAGCTGGCACAGATTGCAGTCTGCACCGCACGCACTGCAAAGAGCGTGGCAGGATTCGAGGATCCGCGCGTGGCGATGCTGTCATTCTCGACCAAAGGTTCCGCAAAACACGAAGTCGTTGACAAGGTCGTTGAAGCCACCAGGCTTGCAAAAGAACTCGACCCTGAACTCCACGTGGACGGCGAACTTCAGGCTGATGCAGCCCTGGTACCTTCAGTAGGCGCCACAAAGGCTCCCGGCAGCGAGATTGCGGGCAAGGCCAACACCCTGGTATTCCCCAACCTCGAAGTGGGCAACATAGCATACAAGCTCATACAGCGTCTTGGCGGCGCGCAGGCCATAGGGCCCATACTCCAGGGCATTGCACGTCCCGTCAACGACCTCAGCCGCGGCTGCAGCGTGGATGACATCTATAAAATGGTAGCAATCACAGCCTGCCAGGCGATGGATGCAAAATAAGGAAACAACAAAAAATTCGCATAAAATGAAAAACTGGTACATCTGCATCGCCGTTGCGCTTGCAATGCTGGGCGCACAATCCTGCGCAAACGCTCCGAAAGAGAAACACACGTCTTTCGAGACACTCACCATCAAACGGCAGACTGTCACTATACCTTCAAGATACAGCGCCGTCATCCAGGGCCGCACCGACGTCAGCATTATGCCGCAGACCAGCGGACAGCTGATGGAGGTATGCGTCAAGGTAGGACAGAAAGTCAAGAAAGGAGACGTGATGTTCCGTATCGACGACAGGCCGGCAAAGAACGTGCTGGACGCACGCAGGGCCGACCTCACGGCAGCGCAGGCCCAGATGGAGTCTGCAAGGCTGGAATATGAGAGCAACCGGAACCTGTATGAGAAGAATATCGTCAGTTCATATATGCTGAACACGTCCCTCAACGACTACAACAGGGCCAAGGCCGCTGTCTCGCAGGCGGAGGCTGCCGTCTCGCAGGCGACGCTCGACCTTGAATTCTGCACGATATTCGCCCCCGTAAACGGTCTCGTAGGATACATCAAGAACAATCCCGGCGACCTGGTGTCCCCCCTTACAAAACTTACCACCGTATCCGGAACGTCAGAGATGAAGGCAAGTTTCTCCATCACGGAAAGCGCCTTGCAGAAAGTTCTGGAAACAACCGGAAACATAGAAACTGCAATGAAGCTGATGCCTCCGGCAAAACTCATACTCAAGAACGGAAGCGAGTACAAGTATGAAGGCAAGGTGAACGGAATCTCCGGCCAGATAGACAGGCAGACGGGTTCCATAGTCATCGAGACCATATTCCCCAACCCGGAAGGAGCGCTTTATTCCGGAATACAGGGCTCCGTATCGTTTGACTTCAATTATGAAGATGTGATAGTGATTCCCCTTGCGGCAGTCGTACGCATCCAGGACAAGACTCTGGTCTATCGTGTGAAGGACGGATGCGCGGAGAGTGTCGTGGTGGAAATAGAGGAAGGGTCACAGAGCAAGTACGCCGCCGTTTTCAGCGGTCTTGAAGAAGGTGACGTGATAATCGCCAAAGGCGTCAATAACGTAATTGACGGAATGCAGGTGATTTTCCCTGAAGAGGAACAGAAAAACTAGACGGCTGATATGGCAAAAGGCAATATATTCGTTTCAAGGAAGGTGATGGCCTGCGCCATCTCCATCCTCATCTCACTGATAGGCTTCATTTCGTTGAAGACCCTTTCCGTGGAGCAGTATCCCGACATCGCGCCGCCCACCATCTTCGTGAACACCTCATATACGGGAGCCGACGCCAACACGGTTATGAACTCCGTGATAATGCCTCTGGAGGAACAGATAAACGGTGTGGAGGATATGACGTACATAACCAGCACCGCGATGTCCAACGGAGATGCCGAAATAACAGTATATTTCAAGCAGGGCACCGATGCGGATATGGCGGCCGTAAATGTCCAGAACCGCGTTTCCGCAGCGATGGGACTTATGCCGGCCGAAGTGACCAAGGTGGGCGTCACCGTATCGAAGAGGCAGACCAGCATATTGCAGATCATCGGCCTCGAGAGCACGGACGGCAAGTTCGACAAGGATTTCCTGACCAACTATGTGGACATAAACGTCAAACCGCGTATTCTGCGTATCCAGGGTGTGGGATGTGTCAACGTATTCGGAGACACCTATTCCCTCAGGATATGGATGAAGCCGGACATAATGGCCAGTTACGGGCTGACACCTGACGAGGTGTTCACCGCCGTAAACAGCCAGAACGTGGTCGTTGCAACAGGATCGCTCGGAGAACATTCCGAGAGCGCGATGCAGTTCACCCTGGAATACAAGGGGCGTCTGAAGAGCGTACAGGAATTCAAGGACATAGTTGTCCGCACAAGTCCGGAAGGCCAGGTGCTGCACCTGAGCGACGTGGCCGACGTGGAACTTGGTTCCGTAAGCTACAACTATGCATCTTCCGTCAACGGAAACCCCGGCGTGATGTTTATGATATTCCAGACCGCCGGAGCCAACGCCACACAGGTCAATGCCGAAATAAGCAAGCTCCTGGACGGAATGACGGACCAGCTGCCTCCCGGAGTCAGGTTCAATAAGATACGATCTTCGGACGACTTCCTTTTCGCCGCAATACACAACGTGGTGGAAACGCTCATCATAGCGATTCTGCTTGTCATCCTGGTCGTGTTCTTCTTCCTGCAGGACATAAGATCGACCATAATCCCTTCGATATCAATCATCGTTTCGCTGCTCGGAACCTTCGCCATCGTGAAGATTGCCGGCTTCTCCTTGAACATACTTACGCTTTTCGCCCTGGTGCTGTCGATAGGTACCGTTGTGGATGACGCGATAGTGGTGGTGGAGGCCGTGATGGCCAAGCTCGAAACGGGATACAAGAGCGTACACAATGCGACGCGTGATGCCTTGAGCGAGGTTTCCACGGCAGTAGTAAGCTGTACGCTGGTGTTTATGGCCGTATTCATCCCCGTCACCTTTATGCCGGGAACCTCCGGTACGTTCTTCACGCAGTTCGGCGTAACCATCGCCTCTTCCGTAGGTCTTTCCTGCATATCGGCGCTCACCCTCTGTCCCGCCCTGTGCGCGATGCTGATGAGGCCGACAGCATCGGAAGACGGAAGCAAGAAGGGGCTTACATATTACACCCGCCTGGCCTACAAAGCTTCATACACGGCGATTTATAACAAATACATCAAGGCAGTCGCACGCTTCATCAAGCGTCCCGCCCTCGCCTGGATATGCCTCGCCGTAGCTGGAGGACTTCTTTTCTACTTTATGAAATCGATGCCTGCGGGACTTGTGCCCCAGGAAGACCAGGGCTGTATGATGGTGGATATTTCAGTACCCGCCGGAACCACCCTCCACGACACGCAGCTGATAGCGGAAAAGGTCAAGGAGAAAATCGTGGAGATTCCTGAAATGGAAAGCTACGCACAAGTATGCGGATACGGTATGATTTCCGGCACAGGCACCAACCACATCACGACTGTCGTCAGGATGAAGGACTGGGGCGAAAGAAGCGGGGCGGAACATTCGCTGGACGCGATAATGGCGCGTTTCGCCGCAAGTTGCGAGAGCATCAAGGAAGCCCCCGTAATCACGTTCCAGATGCCTCAGATTCCGGGATACGGAAACTCCAACTGCATCGATCTTATGTTGGAGAACCTCTACGGAGGAGAAATGGAGACCTTCAAGGAAATTTCAGACGAATTCATCCTCGAACTGCGCAACCGCCCTGAAATAGGCTTTGCAATGTCCACATATTCAGACGGTTATCCCAAGTACAAGGTGGACGTGGATGCCACACAGTGCGACCGTTCAGGCGTACTTCCCTCCGATGTCCTGAACGCACTCGGTTCATACTGCGGAGGCGCATACATAGGCAACTACAACCAGTACGGCAAAGTGTACAGGGTGATGGCATCCGCATCTCCGGAATTCCGCCTCTCGCCCCAGGACCTCGCCAACATCTACATACGGGTCGGCGAGAAGATGGCTCCCATATCACAGTTCGTCACGCTCACGAGGACGGCCGGTTCGGATTCCCAGAAGAGGTTCAACCTGTTCCAAAGCATCAACTGCCAGATAGCGCCGGCTCCCGGATACACCCAGGGAGATGCGCAGAAGGCCATAAAGGAGGCCGCCAAAAAGGTCCTCCCCATAGGTTACAGCTACGAATACGGCGGAATGTCACGAGAGCTTGAAGAAAATGCGAACAGCAATATGACGGGCATCATCTACCTGATAAGCATATTCCTCATCTACCTGATACTCAGCTGTCTGTATGAGTCCTGGTTCATTCCGTTGGCGGTATTGCTGTCCGTTCCGTTCGGACTTATGGGTTCATTCCTGTTCTCCGACCTGCTCGGCCTTGACAACAACATCTATCTGCAGACCGGTGTGATTATGCTTATAGGTCTGCTGGCCAAGACGGCCATCCTCATCACGGAATTCGCCGTTGAAAAGCACAAGAACGGAATGCCTGTCACAGAAGCGGCGCTCGAAGCCTGCAAAGACCGTCTGCGTCCTATCCTTATGACGGTGCTGACTATGATAGTGGGTATGATTCCTCTTATTATTGAAGGCGGCGCCGGCGCAAACGGCAACCGTTCGCTGGCCATAGGCGTCGTGGGCGGTATGTCCATAGGTACGATAGCTTTGCTGTTCGTAGTGCCTGTTTTCTATATCATATTCCAGAATCTGCACGACAAGTTCCACAAAACTGACATAGCGGAAAATGAAAAATAACGTCAAATACCTTTTGCTGGCCATCGCAATCGCATCAGTCACGGGATGCGGCCTGCTCAAGAAATACAATAACGAGGCCAAGGCTCCCGAAGACCTGGCCGGAAGCGATGAGGTCGTTGAACGCACAATCGGGGAATCTTCCATAGGGGAAATTTCCTGGAGAGACCTTTTCTGTGACCAGCTGCTGCTCGACCTCATTGACACGGCGCTTGTACGCAACGTGGACGTCAACTCGGCCAGGCTGGTCGTAAAACAGGCCGACGAGGCATTGAAGGCAGCCAAGCTCAGTTTCATACCGACGCTGTCCTTCAACCCGTCATACAGCTACGACGGGGGGCATTCCTATTCGCTGCCCTTCTCCATCAACTGGAATACGCCGGGTTTCGGAAGCCGTACGAACAGTCTGCGCGAAGCCAATGCGCTGGCGTTGCAGGCCGCTGACAACGAAGAAGCCGTCCGTTCGATGATTGTCGCGCAAGTGGCAAAGACCTATCTCGAACTCCAGTCCCTGGACCGCCAGCTCGAGATATTGGACCAGACTTGCGAAGTATGGCAGCAGGTCTGCGATACACAGCGGGCTCTTATGGAGAACGGCAAGGCCTACTCCCCTTCTGTAAACCAATTGGAGGCCTCCCTGGTGGGAGTAAGAATCCAGCGTGTAGATACGGAGGAGCATCTAAGGGACGTCGAATACGCCCTCTGCCTGCTTCTTGCCGAAACGCCCCATAAGGTGGCCAGGAATCCCATAGGCAGTTTCAACGTGCCCGATGCCATAAGCATAGGTGTACCTGCCGCCCTTCTGGAGAAACGCCCGGACGTGAGGTCCGCGGCACGCGAAGTGGAAGCGGCATACTACGCCGAGAAAATATCCCTTTCGGCTATGTTCCCGAGCATCTCACTTACAGGTATGCTGGGCTGGACCAACGGAGGCGTAAAAATCACCGATCCCATACAGATGATCTATAATGCCGTGGCTTCCCTCGCCCAGCCCATCTTTGCAGGAGGGCAGCTGAGGGCGAAATACAAGATCAGCCAGTTCCAGAGGGAGGATGCTGCGAACAGATACGCACAGGCCATACTCAAGGCCGGCAACGAGGTGAACGCCGCCTTGCGCGAATGCAAGAACGCCGCAGGGAAGGAAGCTCTGTACCTGTCACAGGTGGAAATGCTCCAGGACGCGTATGACGCAACTGCCGAGCTGATGAAGAACGGCAAGGCCGCTTACGTCGAGGTGCTTATGGCACAGAACAGCCTGCTCGAAGCACAGCTCAGTATGGAACTGAACCGTCTTTCCGGCCGCACAAGCCTTATCAACCTCTACATCGCCCTCGGCGGCGGAGTGTAGTTTTCCCTCCCCCCCCAAGACTAACATCCTCACTCGATAACGGCCCGCCCCGAGAAGGGAGTTCCGTCTTCCGTTACGCCCTCAATGCGAACATAATACGGATAATCCTGCTGATCAGTGTCGCAGAACTCCATCTGCGCACGCCCGCCGGTGAATTTCACTTCGGGGTTCCAGTATATCGTATTGCGATGGTCATACACATCGTGGCTGTCCCCCTTGTCATAACGTGGAGAATAGAAAGCCGAGGGTTTCTGGTAGCCGAGAGGGACAAAGCAGAGCACCGACTCGTTCACGTCCGCATCAAGGTTTACCCCGGGGCGCACCTTGATGGCCACGACGCCTCCATCCGCATTATGCACGGGATCGCTGTCTGTGCTGATATTCAGGTAACCGATGTCGCTCACGCTCAAGGACTCGTACGTCCACCACTCGGTTTCGACGCCTTCATCCAGCAATTTCACTTTTCCCCTGCCGGAAGAACCGTCTCCGTCATCGGTGCCGACAGACTCTACGGGATCCTGCTCCTTTCCGGCTCCGGAAGCCCGCAGGAAATTGCGGTTATACATATAATCGCCGTTGTATTCGAAGCGGGGAGTCCTGTAAAGCACATACTGGACCAGGGTATAGTCCCTGAAATCCTTGAGTTCGTCCTGGGAGATCACACGCCCGTTCATCCCGTGGGCAAACGGATCATCGTCATCCACGGAGGCCGTCACCACTGCAGCAGCCAGCGTATCCACGACAACCCCCTCGTACACGGCAGGCAGGAAATCCTCTGAGATGTCCGTCCTTCGCCCCGGCTCACGGGAATATACGTACGGATGCGCCACCTTGTCGCCCGTCCATCTTGGGATATAGTCCCTGCCTATACCCTTGCGGTTGATACCGACGAGGAATCTGGTGTTTTCAGGAAAAGGGATATCATCTATGACGTAAGTATCGGCACTGGCAACTTCTATCATCCTGGTGAATTTCAGGTCCGGTATTATGAGTATGAAAGAGAAATCCTTGGGCATCTTGTTGCGTCTTCCGCTCAGTATCTTGCCCGTAAGTTTCTGCGAATACTCCCTCAGGAACCTGACATTGAACGGCTCCGACGATGACGTTATCTGCTCTATGTCATAATAGTTCCAGCCCTGAATCATCATAAGGAGGTCCATATCCCGCTTGCGCACCTGCAGGGGGACGGTGTCGTCGAAGTAATGCCCGGGGTCATTGATATGCCCCTCCAACTCGCTGGAAAGGGCCATAAACGATTCTATGCCGTCAGCCTGATGGTGTTTTTTGAATGCGCTGCGAAGAACGGACACGGAACAAGTCCCGCCCAGCGGCCGTCCGTCGGCACCGTTGAGTTTCAGCACTGCGCTCACAGGCTTGCACCTGTCGTGGGAAATCCGCACGGAATCCAAAACGCAGGTTGCCGTATTGTCCGTATAAACGAAGAACTTCCTCTCGGAAACGATATGCCCGTTTATGTCGAGGAGAAGAAGATGATTGACTCCCGGCCTGACCCGGGATGGATCCAGCCCGAATACCCGCGTCCCGCCATCCAGGCTGACTCCGGATATGAGGTTCAAATCGGACCCGACCATCGACATCAGGGCATATTGCCCCCCACCACAGCCTTCCACCCTTACGGAAAGAACTCCGCAACTGTCTTTCAGATAAAGGCTTGCGCCCTGTGTAGAAACCTCAGGCAAAGGATATTTCCTGTCCTTGCCGGAGCAAAGGAAATAACTGTGCCCTTCGCGCGGAACGAAAGAGAAACTCCCCATCCCGTCAAAATCGCTTTCCACCCTCATCAGCGTATTTCCTGACTCGTCGCACAACACTCCTGAAAACTCTACGCTCTTCCCGTTGCCGTCCATCACCTTGAATCCGATAACAGATTGTCTGTCAAGGAAATAACGACCACCTTCGGGGTAGAACGAAACATCTGTCCGATCGGACAACGGAGGTTCCTTATGTGGTTTGACGGGCCGCGCGCCCACTATGGCAAGTCTCTGATTGAACATATATTCATCGGACTTGTTCATCTGCCAGAGCGTATAGGCACGGAAGACATAATCGCCTCCCCGTATGTCTTCAGGAAGGAACATATGCCCCGGGAAACCGCCCGATGCCCTTTTTATCTTATGCCTCAGGACAGCATTGCCGGTGGAATCAAGCAACTCTACATAGATGAAACCGCTGCCTTTCTGCTTCGACCGCGGAAACGCATCGCTAAGATATCCCTTGAACCAGATAGTCTCTCCTGCGGCATAGCAGGTCCTGTCAAGATGCATATAGAGCTTCTCCGGAGAGCACCAACGGCCGTGAACGGCCACCCGCTGTCCGAGGGAATCCGTATCGAAGCCATACACCGCTGACAGAGAGTAGAATGCAAGCAAAAATGCCAATATCCATTTCCTGGTCATACAAGACGCAAAGTAAATGAATAAATTGCTTAAAAGCAAAAGGAATTTAGTATATTTGCAAAAAATGGGAATTATGACAAATACAAGAAAAATCGTATGCTGCGCCGCCGGATTCATCATATCCCTGACAGCGCTCGGACAAGGTTACCAGCAGAGTAATGACAACCCTTCAATGCTGATTCACCCCACTCCCGATTTCCGCAGGGAAATCATCACACCCGAAGTCAACGGATATCAGGTGGTGAAGGCCGACCTGCACGTTCACACCATCTATTCCGACGGGCATATTTCGCCGGAATACAGGATAAAGGAAGCCTGGATAGACGGTCTTGACGCCATCGCCATCACAGATCATCTCGAGTACCGCCCCTGCGAGAAGAAGATGATAAAGTTCCTGGACGGAAACGTCACAAGGAATGAAGTGGAGAAAGGCAGAATCGCTGCTGATTTGAATTATTCCGTCTCCGCCGCGGCATCCCAGGCAAGGCACAGGGGCATCACCCTGATTCCGGGAGCGGAAATCACCAGAAATCCGAAAGAGGTAGGCCACTTCAACGTCCTGTTCACGAAAGACAACAACCTGATCTACGATCCCGACCCTCTGCAGTCCCTGCGCAACGCCCGCAAGCAAGGCGCCATAATCCAGCACAATCACCCGGGCTGGAGAAAAACGGACAATGAGTTTACACCCGTTATGAACGAAGCCGTGAAGGAAGGCCTCATCGACGGGATCGAGATATTCAACACGGAGGAGTTCTATCCGGACGTTATAGAGAAAGCCGTAGAAAAGGGATATTTCGTAGCCGGAGGAACGGACATACACTCGGAAAGTGATATGGAATACCTCAGACACGGCTTTTTCCGCGATATGACACTTGTGTTCGCGAAAGACGCTTCCGCAGAATCCATACGCGAAGCCCTGGAAAACGGCAGGACGCTTGCCTATGGCTACGGCAATATCGCCGGAGGAGAGAAACTGCTGGAGGATTTCTTCAGGGCGGCTATCAGCGTCAAGGTGATGTATGTGGGGAGCAAAGGCAAAAGATACCTGCGCATCACCAACAGCTCGTCATTCCCGTTCGTAATCACAATAAACGGCAGGTCGCCGAAAATGACATTGAACGGCCTGAATTCCTTCTATTATTCCACCGACAGAGACGATATCGTCATATCGGTGGCGAATATGTGGCACGGTACCGGCAAACACCCTGAAATAAAGTTCAAATATCTGTAATATATGCGAGGCCAACATCTGTGCACGGCGCTTGCGGTATTGCTTGTCTGTAGCCCGGTCAAGGCGACTCTGAAAGTCGGAGCGCTGAAGGTGAACAATCTGTCGGAACCCGTTTCGGTTCCTGTCAGGACGTGTCCCAAGGCAAGTTGGATCCTTCAGTCGGACAAGACCGACACTTACCAGAAAGCATACAGGATAGATGTACTGAAAGACGGAAAACTTGTCTGGACAAGCGGGAAAGTGGAAGGCAGGAACAGCACTGGAGTGCCGATGGACTGCCATCTGAAGGCGAAATCACGGTACGATTGGCGTGTGCAGGTATGGGACAATCACGGCTCGTCTGCCAGAAGCGCCACGGCAAAGCTGATGACGGAAGCCGATGCGGACGAGAACTGGAAGGCGCAGTGGATAGGATGCAATGGAAAGGCGGCCCCGATATACCTGCGCAAGGAATTCAAGCCTGAGGGCACGATCAAGCGCGCCACTGCATATGTTTCAGCCCGCGGCCTCTACAAGGTATGCCTGGACGGGAAGAATATAACGGACGCTGTGCTCACTCCCGGATGGACATCCTACAGGAAACGCATACAGTATCAGGTCTATGACGTCACTCCCCTGCTGACAAAGAGCGCAGGGAAGAACACTACCGTTTCGGCGATTGTCGCCCCGGGGTGGTACAGCGGCGGAATAAACTGGGGCAAAGTGTCCAAACGCTACCGCTACGGAGACGATGTCGCCCTGTTCCTGCAGATTGAAATGGAATACTCCGACGGAAGACGGGAAATCATAGCGACCGACGGAAGTTGGGAAATGTCCGGCGGTCCGGTATGTTTCGCAAACATCTATGACGGCCAGACGACGGACAACACGATTGCCTTCGACTGGAAAAGCGCGGAGGTGCTTCCCGCGACGGAAGCCGCACTGGTCCCGTCCGTCAGCGAAAGCGTCACGCGGCGCGCTCCTCTCAAGGTCGTGAAATACTTCGTCACTCCGCGCGGAGAGAAGGTTATGGATTTCGGGCAGAACATCACCGGATGGGAGAAATTCAGCATAAAGGGCAATCGCGGGGACACGATCAGAGTCCGCCACGCGGAAGTGCTCGATTCCAAAGGGAATTTCTATACCGAAAACCTGCGTGACGCCAAAGCGACGAGCACGTACATCCTGAGCGGGCGGACGGACAGTTTCGAGCCGGAATTCACTTTCTACGGTTTCAGATACATCAGCATCGAAGGTCTCGAAGGAGATCCTGACCCCGCCGCTTTCGAAGCGGTACCAATAAGTTCGGGTTTCGAGGACACCGGATCGTTCTCCTGCTCCGACACTACCATAAACCGCTTGCAGTCCAACATCTTCTGGGGTTTCAGAGACAACTTCGTGGACGTACCGACAGACTGCCCGCAGAGGGACGAAAGGCTTGGATGGACGGGAGACGCACAAGTGTTCTTCCGCACGGCAACCTTTCTGGGTGACGTAGGCAATTTCTTCCGCAAATGGCTGGCCGACCTCGATTGCGACCAGCGTGCGGACGGACAGGTCACCCGTGTGGTTCCCGACACTTTCCCGAAATCGAAATCCAGGCTGGGCGCCACCGGATGGGCCGACTGCGCCACCCTGATTCCCTGGCAGCACTATATGGCATACGGGGACATCTCCATTCTGGCCGACCAATGGGACAGTATGAAGAAATGGGTGGATTTCTGCATAAGCGAAGCGTCAGAATGCGGATGGCTGATGAAAAAGAATCTGAAACGCCATTTCGGAGACTGGCTGTTCTATTCCAAGGACTATGACCCGGACGGACAGTCCGCAGTGACCGGCAAGGCCCTGATTGCATCGGCATTCTTCGCAGAGAGCGTACGCATAGTGGCAGATGCCGCCGTCCTGCTCGGGAAAGCGGATGAAGCCGCCTATTACAAGGACATTTACGGGAAAACGGTGACGGCGTTCCGCAATGAATACGTCACCCCTGCCGGAGCCCTTGTTTCCGACACCCAGACGGCATACACCCTCGCCCTGAAATTCAACCTGATACCGAAGCGGATGCGCGGCATAGCGGCAAAGAGGCTGGTGGACAACATCCACAGTTACAAGGACCACATTACCACAGGGTTCCTCGGCACGCCATATATCTGTGAAGTCCTTACGGACTGCGGCTATTCCGACGTTGCCTATACCCTTCTGATGCAGAAGACCTGTCCTAGCTGGATATATCCGATATCCAAAGGCGCCACAACAATCTGGGAACGCTGGGACAGCATAAAACCGGACGGAACGATAATAAAGGGAATGAATTCCTTCAACCATTATTCCTTCGGAGCGATAGGAGACTGGCTGTACAGGAGCGCGCTCGGAATCAGGGAGACCAAGCCAGGATACGAAACGTTCGAAGTGGCCCCGCACGCAGGCGGAGGCATAACGCATATGGAAGGGAGCACGATGACTCCATACGGCAGGATAGCGGTGAAATGGCAGGCTGACACAAGCGGTGTAATAAATCACCTGGAGGTGGACGTACCTGTCGGAACTACCGCCACGATAAGGCTCGGGGACAAGGTTTGCAGCCACGGCAGCGGCCACTGGACCATTGCTGCCGCCGGAACGCCACCGGCCGTCGAAGCTCAACCGGCCACGGCACCTGCCGGTTCAAAGGCCAGGACCGGGAATGTCCGGGAGGACCTCTTTCCTGACGGGACAGCCATAAGCGGATGGTTCAGGGATACGCCAGCGGTGGACATAAAGGCTCTCGGCAGGCAATTCGTCATCACGGACTACGGCATAAAGCCCTCCGGAGACATCCCGTTGATCCAGACGGAAAAGATACAGGCGCTGATAGACTCCGTGGCCGATATCGGCGGAGGCGTAATCGTCATCCCGAAAGGAACCTTCGTCAGCGGTACTCTTGACTTCAAACAAGGTGTACACCTTTATCTGGAAGAAGGAGCAGTACTTAAAGGAAGTGACTTCATCGGTGATTTCCGCATCGGGCCGACCCGCATCGAAGGGGAAAACTGCACGTATTTCGGCGCCCTTGTACAGGCGGACGGAGTGGACGGATTCACGATTTGCGGCAAAGGGACCATAGATGGCAACGGATGGAGCTACCACCGTTCATTCTGGCTGAGAAAAAAATGGAACAAGGAATGTACGAACAAGGATGAACAGCGTCCCAGACTGGTCTATATATCCAATTCGAAGAACATAAGGATAGACGGCATCACATTGTGCGACAGCCCGTTCTGGACGACACACTATTACAGATGCGAGAACGTGAAACTCACCGGCCTGACCATCACCAGCGTGGGCAGGCCGAAGGAAGATTCAGGGCCCAGCACCGATGCGATAGACCTGGATGTCGTCAACAACGTGCTGGTGAAGAACTGCCGCATATCTGTAAATGACGACGGCATCGCTCTCAAGGGCGGCAAAGGCCCCTGGGCGGATGACCCCGAAAAATATCCGGGCAACGGAAGCAACACGAACGTCATCATTGAAGACTGCGAGTTCGGGCAGGCCACACACTGCTGCCTCACGCTGGGAAGCGAGTCCATCCACAACCGCAACATCGTTATGCGCCGCTGCAAGGCCGACTGTCCTTCAGGCATACTGTTCAGGCTGAAAATCCGCAGGGACACACCGCAGAACTATGAATACGCAAGTGTCTATGACTGCGAAGGAAGCGCGCACAGATTCTTCCATATCAACATCTGGAACCAGTTCTTCGACCTGAAAGGCAGGAAAGACGAGCCTGTGTCATATGCCAGCCACATCAAGAGCTGGAACTGCAAGTTCTCCTGCGACAGAAAGTCATCCCTGACTGCGGACAGCAGCATCCTGATTCTCGATGACATAAGCATCGACGACTCGGGAGTGACTTATAAAAAGCAATAAGATGAAAAAGCATATTGCATTGGTGGTCACTGCGTTGACTATTATTACCCCCCCCATCTGCAAAGGCAAAGACGCAGACATCCCTCTTAACGAAAGGACTAAAAGTCTCGTCAAGGAACTGCTGATCAAGCTCGACAGTACGGAAATTTATGCCGCACGGAAAGAGAAAGAAATCGAGGACATCAAATCCCTGCTGCCCGGAACGTCAGGTGTGGAAAAATTTGCAATCTGCCGCGAAATCGCTGACCAATATGCAAAGTACAGGGTGGATTCCGCCCTGTTCTATGCCAGAGAGGCCAGATATGCAGCAATCGATGCAGGGCTCGACTCGCTGCGTATCCTTTCGGAAATCAGAATAGCCAATCTTCTGGCCATCGCCGGCTTCAACGCGGAGGCCGTAGAAACCATCCAATCAATACCGCGCGACAGCGTCCTGGATGGCCATATGGGGGTATATTACACCGCCTGGACCTCGGTCTATCACGAACTTTACTCCAATCCAGATGAGCCGGAAGACTTCAAGGAAAAATACAGGAATCTGTACAACACCTACAGGGACTCGTTATTGCTGACGATGGACACACTGAGCTCCACCTACCTGCACAACATAGAGAGGAAAGCGGCAAGGGACGGGAGATTCGACGAGGCAAGAAAATACAACGCCTTGCGCGAGAGGCTCATAACGGACAAAAAGTCCAATGCCAGCGCAACACGCCTTTATGACCGTTTCGCCATTGCCTATATATATGAACACAAACCTACTGCAGAAGCTGTCAACGACCTGTTCGAATCAGCCATCATCGAAGTCGAGAACTGCAACCAGGATATCGCCTCGCTGCTCCGCGTAGAGACAATCCTGATGAATATGGGGAAAGTGAAGGCGGCAAAAAAAGTCTCCGACTATTATTATTCCACCTTCCAGAAATTCGGGTCGAGGAAACGCAGGCTGGATGGTATGGGACAGACTATGGCCATAAACACCAAAACGATGGAGTCTTTGCAGAAAAGGAACAATGACGTGATAATCGCATTGGTATTAATCTCCGTTTTAGGTGCCATCCTCATATTCGTCCTGTTGAAAATCAACAACCTCCGGAGGAAAAGTACGATTCTGAACAAAAAACTGCAACGCTCGGTCGAAATTTCCAAAGGATACATAGGTGTAGTGTTCCAGCTGTATTCTTCATATATCAAACAGCTGGATATCTTCCGCACCAAGGTCCATTCCAACCTGAAGAAAGGCAAACTGGAACAAGCCTTGGAGATGACCGGCAGGTCAAGCGAGATTACGTCGGAAGACCTCAAGGAACTGTACCGGAACTTCGACTCCGTATTTCTGGACATCTACCCCGAATTCGTACAGACCGTCAATGACTGCTTCAAGCCCGAGTTCAAGATACTGAAGAAGAATCCCGGCGTATTGACCACGGAATTGCGGATTCTCGCCCTTATCAAGCTCGGGATCGATGACAGTACAAAAATCGCAGAATTGCTTCATTGTTCAATCAAAACAATCTACAATCTGCGATCAACTATGAAAACCCGTCTGGCTGTCCCGGAAGATCACTTCCGGAGAATCATATCAGAGATGTAACGTCAGTCTTCCAGCATCCAGTCGCCCAATTCGCCGAAGATGGTCTTCGCCATATAATCCATCCCGTCGATATTGGGATGGACACCGTTCAGCTTGCCGATTTTCGGATTCCCGCTGCCGCCGTTACTGAAATCGACATACTTGCAGAAGGTATAGTGGTCGGAAATCTTCTTGATCGAAGCTATCTGCTCCAGAGTGACGTAGTCCCCGATTATGTTGATTATCTTCGCATCCGGGCAATCCGCGTGAACCATATTGATGAGTTTGACATACGCCTGAACGAATGAAGTGACGACAAGGTTATCGTTGGATTTCTTGAATATGGCGTCAAACTCGGCATCGTCAGGAGTGGAATTGACTTCGGAAAGGCCGTAACCTGAGTTGTAGCGGTCATTCGTTCCGCCATAGATTATCACGATATCCGGAGAGCCTATCGAGTTCAGCGCATAGGTTGCGCCGACATTGGACTTGCCGTATCTCGTGACGAATGCCGGACGGTATGAACTGCCGGTGCGGGTATCCTGCGCAACACAGGAGCCTGTCCAGGATATGTTCTTCTCCATCTGGAGCTTGCCCGCCATATACTTGGTACACAATGCGCCCCAATATGTCTTTGTCCAATCCTGAAGACCGCCACCTATATAATAATCCGCAAAATACTTGTTGCCTTCCGGAAGCCAGCCTTCGAACGAGGATATGGAATCACCGATTATGCTGAGTTTCTTCGCGCCTGCGATGTCATCGACAAGGGCTGTGACCTCCACGGTGAGGTCGCTGATCCAGACGCGTCCCTTCTTGCCATCTCCTCCTTGTATGCCTCCGAACGCAATTCTGTCTCCGCTATGTATTTCGAGGCCTGAAACGGTGCGGGTGTTCCACACACTGCTGTTGGTGATGTTTATCGTCTGATAGAGGGTGGCATCTTTCACGTCCGGCCAGCCGAAATCAGCGGTATGTGCAGAAGGATTGGCCTTTGCGAGGTCTGGAGAAAGAACTGCTACCGCCCAGTCCTTGTCCTGATTGCCGTCGTGACGGGCCGC
>JAKSJV010000119.1 GCA_024402005.1 Bacteroidales bacterium | reverse complement strand
CCATCCCAGGCATACGCATAATATTCCGCATCGAAGACGTTGTTCATATATGCCGAAACCGTAAATCTCAGACGTCCGAAATCGAAGGTCTCGGACGCGGATATCCTGCTGACGGTATAATCGGGTATCCTGTCCTGCCTGCCCACATATTTGGTGTCCCAACGCAGCGACAGCCCTTCCACGGGTATGAATCTGAGCGCCACGGCAGCAACAATCCCGGGGCTCAACGGCAGATACCCGCCGTCATACCTGTTGTCGCTGACGGTGCAGTTGGCATCGATGCCCAGCCACCGCAAGGGCCGTGCACCCAGTTCCACCTCGACTCCCCTTCTCCAGGCGTGGGGCAAGTTGTCCTTGATGGCATAGCCCTGTGAATCCATCTTCCCCGTCTCGACCAATATGTCACCGTATTCCATATCATACAGGTTGACGCTACCGGAGAACACGTACGAAGAGTATTTGTAGCCCAGTTCGAAGTCATACAACCTTTCCCTGCGCACATCCGGATTCGCATCGAAATCGGCCCTTGCCGGCTCCCTGTGCCCCATTGCGGCGAAGGCATAGAGCTTATGCGCCGACCGGGACCAGTTGATGCCAAGCCTCGGATTACAGAAGTTCCAGTTGTGCATCTTCCCGTAAAGGTCATACCACACACCCCTGTATTGGATCTCTCCGAACAGCGACAGCCCGTGCGTCACAGTCCATTCCGCCCGGACGGAGGCATCGGCTTCGGACTTGAGGGCGGTGTCGGAATATCCGTTTCCCCAGTGTCGTCCGGCATAATGGCCGGCATACAGCGTACCGCACAGATTGAGTTTGCCGCAGGAGTAGAGCAAATCGCTTCGAAGTACGTACAAATCATTGCCAAGGTAGTCCTTGTTCCCGTCTATGTCATACCATCCATAGCCACGGGTGTAATTGAATGTGGTATTCCACTTCAGCGGCACATCGAACATATGACGGTAATTGACCTGCACGTGCGTCTGGGAGAAATTGTCCGTATCGCCTTCATTGACATTGTAACGCCTGTCCTCAGGATAGATATCATAAGGCACTCCGTTCCAGGTTATCGCGCTGCGCTGAGCACCTTGGAGAAGGATGGCCTGAACCAGATCGCGGCTCCCCTGCCAGCCGAAATTTGCATAGGCGCTGAGTACGCGTGCAGGGGCATTCCTGATATAACCTTCAGTACCTTGAACATTGATGGCCGCATCCGCGAACGCTCCGCAACGCAACTTGCCGGTGGATGCCCTGACCGCACCGGTCCAGGTACCGTAGGATCCGAAACTTCCACGTGCGAAGCCGCCTGCATTTTCTGGCGTCCGAGTTTCCATATTGAGTGAGGCGCCAAACGCTCCGGGACCGCAGGCGGCCGTTCCCAATCCGCGTTGCAGCTGAACGGAGGACAAAATGGATGAAAGTCCCGGTATATTCACCCAGAACACTTCCTGGGATTCGCTGTCGCCCAGACTTATGCCGTTGAGTGTGACATTGGTGTGATAGCCGGATATGCCGCGGACCGAAAACGAGGTATAGCCGACGCCCGTCCCTCCTTCGGAAAGACTTACGACAGAGGGCATCAGTTCCAGACTCTGGGGCAAAGACAGCGAGGCTTCCTTCGCCCTCAACTGCGGAGCATCAATCTGCGAGTAAGCAACGGGGGCTTTCTCGGTTATTCTTGTCGATGATACTATCGAAGTATCCAGGATTGCAGACAGGCTGTCCGCGGGAATCAGCGTCAGAAGCGCTGTCAATATCGTAAAAATCATTTCCTTACGGCGGTACAAACCGCATCAAGTTCAACGGGTATCATCTCAGCCGGCTGCCCGGCACCCCGAATATCAAATCATCGCCTTATCGGCATCAACGGCACAAAGATATATATTTTTCCGCAACCTTGGTCCACACGTCCTCGGATGTCAGCACACCCGACTCCCTCAACGCATTGTTGAGGAACGCATCTACGCTGAGATTGTCGCTGACTATTTTTATGGAGCCCAGCATCTCGAACGGGAAAGCCACGATATAGTTGAGTTCCATATCGAAAAGCGCAGCTTCAGTTATGTCCGTTTGTGTCACGAACGAGTTGCTCGTATAGCAGGGGAAAACATCTCCGCTGCCATCGGTTTCTGCCTTGAACACCAAAGGGTTACGGAAGTCATCGAACTGGTAGTTGCCATCCGTCAGGCGGTAACTCCTGCCCACTGCGGCCACAGTGCCGACTTCCAGGCAGTTGCTGCCCGCATAGCCGATATTCACCACCTTGCTGCCTTTGGGGATTCTGCTGCAGGCGTTGATTACATTCGAAGCGCCCACACCCGTGCAGATGCATTCAGCCCCGGGAATATACCTGGCCACCATTTCAGCCTCGGCCTGCTCCGCCACCAATATTATAGGTCGTTTCTCCATACATCCATTCAAGAAGATAAAGGTCATTAAAATCAGAAAGATAGAATAAAACCTGCTTTTCATATGCATTCAATAAAGCGTTGCATTCCTGCGGTGGCGCCGGCCTTGATATGGACAATACGGCTTTCATTGACGGGAACATCAGCGGGATCGATGATAAAGATACGGGCATCACCCCGGGCATAGCGGTAAAGACTTGCCGCAGGATACACCTGGAGGGATGTCCCGATGATAAGAACGATGTCTGCGGCGTTGACGACAGCAGTCGCCTGCTCGATTTTCGGAACTGCCTCACCGAAGAATACTATGTGCGGCCGGAGCTGGATGCCATTGGGAGTCTTGTCTCCAAGAACAACCTTGCCGTAACCGATGTCAATGACTTCTTTTTCGCTATACAGCGTGTCATACACTCCCCTCTCCGGACGCACCTTGGTCACTTCGCCGTGAAGATGGATTACATCGGTGGAGCCGGCTCTTTCGTGCAGGTTGTCCACATTCTGGGTTATGACGCACACCTGGTAGTTCTCTTCGAGTTTTGCGATAGCCCTATGGGCATCGTTGGGCTGGACGTCACGCAACTTCTCGCGTTGCATATTGTAGAAGTCGAGGACCTTCGCCGGGTTGCGGTGCCACCCCTCGATGGAGGCCACTTCCATAGGGTCGTAATTGTCCCAAAGGCCGTTGTTGTCCCTGTAAGTGGACAGACCGCTCTCTACACTCACTCCTGCCCCGGAGAGAACGGCGATTTTCTTTTTTGCACACATAATCGGAATATTCGCAATCAGTTTCTGCAAAATTACAAGATTTTTATGTAATACAGACACGGAAGTTTGCAAGTGAGCCCTCAATGCTTGATGCCATACAGCGTTTTTACGCTTCTAAAGTGTATCAAGACCTTCAGAAAGAGGATACAAAACTTTGGCATCTTGGTGCTGTCGCTTTGTAAGGGAATTTACTTTCTCTTGGGATTTGAAGGGAACCAACCTTTGGCTACCCGCTTTTCTTGTTGGAACAGTTCCAATATCGACCAGAAGCAACTGAAACCTATGACGCCCAATATGGACGAGAGGACTCCTCCGGACAATAGGGATACAATGCAAAATCCAAGTCCGACTACGGCGAACAGCCACCAGCAGCCTTTCCCCCAATGATATTCAGCTTTGATTACGATAGGATGAAATAACCCTATTATTAAGAATGCAGATGCACCAAGCATGATTCCTGACCAGTCCATAATTGCAGTTTATCAAAAAATCCTGACCGATTGGCCAGGATTTTTTCGTGTGGGAGCAGAGGGAGTCGAACCCCCGACCCTCTGCTTGTAGGGCAGACGCTCTAAACCAACTGAGCTATGCTCCCGA
>JAKSJV010000118.1 GCA_024402005.1 Bacteroidales bacterium | reverse complement strand
CACTACCCAAATCCATTCCTTCGCCTGTTTCTATGTTTAACCTAGTAGTTGAATATAATGGTCCAATATTTGATAATAACATTACCTGTGCCTGTTTATCCTCAACTTTCTTCAAAGTTTCTTCCAATTCTTGACTTCTTCCAGCAGCCAGTCCGTGAAGGCTTGAACTCCTTCACCGGTCTTCGCGCATATAGGCATAACTTTGGTCTTCGGATTGCGCAGATGAATGTTCTTGACACATTCGTCCATACTGAAATCGAAATAGGGGGCTACGTCGATCTTATTGACAAGGACCACGTCACAGATAGAAAACATCAGGGGATATTTCAACGGTTTGTCGTGGCCTTCGGGGACGCTGAGTATCATTACGTTACGGCAACTGCCCGTATCGAACTCGGCCGGACATACCAGATTGCCGACATTTTCCAGAATGGCAAGATCCGTCTCTGCAAGTTTGAGGTTCTGCAGCCCCTGACGCGTCATCTCTGCGTCCAGGTGGCACATTCCTCCAGTGTGTAACTGTATTGTTTCTATGCCCGTAGCGTCCTTGATTTTCCTGGCATCGACATCACTGTCGATGTCGGCCTCCATCACCGCGATGCGGAGATTGTTTTTCAGAAGATTTATAGCGCTTATCAGCGTGGTGGTCTTGCCGCTTCCCGGAGATGACATCAGATTCAGGAGGAACACTCCCTTTTCCTTCAATTCCTCTCTCAGATTATCGGCATCCCTGTCGTTGTCCTCGAAGATGCTTTTCTTGATTTCGATTATTTTGACTTCGTCCATAATTTCAACTGCCTTCTGCAAATGTAATGAATTTTCTTACAACTCGCACCACCCACAACGCAAAGGCGGAGAACTCCGTAGAATTCTCCGCCTTTGTAGCTCCGAGCAGAATCGACGTTGCCGTAGGCAACATATTCCCCCTGCAGGGGGATACCGACGTAGCCGGAGGGGGTTGGATATAGCAGTGAGGGGAGGCGAGGAGATGCAAGAACGCCACCCCGCAAAGGGTGGCGTTCTTGTAGCTCCGAGCAGAATCGAACTGCTATCTAAAGTTTAGGAAACTTCCATTCTATCCGTTGAACTACGGAGCCGAATGGCCCTATATCAGTCCGGGACCGCCGTGATTATTCGGCAGTTTTCTTCTCGACAATCTGACGACCGCGGTAATATCCGCACTCAGGGCATACACGATGGTACAATACTGTAGCGCCGCAGTTGGGGCAAGTTGCCAGTGTAGGGACTGCAGCGGCATCGTGTGTTCTTCTCTTGTCTCTGCGCTGTTTGGAGACTTTGCGTTTAGGATGTGCCATAACTATTAATTTTTTTACTGTTTCTTATTCAACATTTCCGCAAGGGCTGAAAACGGGGAGTCGGTGGCTTCCGGGCGGCTTCCGTCCGAACTTTCTGAAAGGTAGGCAAGAGCGGCTGCGTCACATTCCCCATCTTTGTGGAATCTCTGAAGGGGCAGAGCAAGCAGTGAGTAGTCGTAAATCTCCTGACCGAAATCCAGTTCGTCGGTGCCTTCCCGCAGGAAGACTTCCTCCTGGTCGTCCTCGATTGTGGCGTCTGAACCGTGCAATCTCAACCTGAATGAGTTGGATACCGATACAGGCATTTCGACAGGCGCAAGGCAACGGTCACACGGAACAGTGACTGTACCTTCTGCACTAACGTCGAAATCCACGATGTCACGCTGCTTCAAGGCAATAATTCTTACCTTCAAGTCCGCGTCGAGAACTTCCCGGTTTTCATTCTTTGCAAAGAACTCTTTATCGGCCCGGGCCAGAAATTCTGTCTCTCCCAAAGCCAGTCCATTTACTTCTATTACAAAATCATTGTCTTTCATAAACGGATTTGAGCCGACAAAGATAACAATAATTTATATTTATCCCAAATATTATTCGTCATCCTCGGCTGCATCCGCTCCGCCCTTGCGTTTGCGCTCCAGCGGGTCGAGTATGATTTTGCGAAGACGCATAAAATGAGGCGTAACTTCCACCATTTCGTCCTCCTGGATGTATTCCAGCGCTTCTTCGAGCGAGAATTTTATAGGAGGGGGCAGCATCACCTTCTCATCGCTTCCCGCCGCGCGCACGTTGGTCAGCTTCTTGGTCTTGCAGATGTTTATGTTCAGATCGCGTTCGCGAATATGCTCTCCCACGACCTGGCCCGTGTAGATGTCTTCGCCCGGATCGATGAAGAAACGACCCCTGTCCTGAAGCTTATCCATCGAATAGGGTATGCTCTGGCCTGTTTCCAGGGAAACGAGAGAACCGTTGGTGCGGCGCTCGATTTCGCCTTTGTAGGGCTCGTAGTCCTTGAAACGGTGCGCTACAATCGCTTCACCCTGTGTGGCGGTCAGCAGGTTGCTGCGCAATCCCATAAGTCCGCGCGCTGGTATGTCGAATTCCAGATGTGTGCGGTCTCCGCGGCTTTCCATCTGTATCAGCGCGCCTTTGCGGCGTGTGGTTATCTCAATGGCCTTGCCTGCGAATTCCTCGGGCACGTCGATTGTCAGGCACTCTATAGGCTCGCACCTCTGCCCGCCTATGACCTTGTCCAGCACCTTGGGCTGGCCCACCTGCAGTTCGAAGCCTTCACGCCTCATAGTCTCTATGAGCACTGACAGGTGCAGCACTCCACGTCCGTACACGACGAACGAATCAGCATTCACGCCCGGTTTCACGCGGAGCGCCAGATTCTTTTCGAGTTCCTTTTCCAGGCGTTCCTTTATGTGACGCGAAGTCACAAACTTTCCGTCCCTGCCGAAGAAAGGCGAGTTGTTGATGGTGAACATCATACTCATTGTCGGCTCATCCACCTCGATAGGGGGCAGTGCCTCGGGATTCTCGAAGTCCGCAACGGTATCACCAATCTCGAATCCTTCAAGACCCACAACGGCGCATATGTCACCGCATTGCACCTCTTCGGCCTTCGACTTGCCCAGGCCGTCGAACACCATCAGTTCCTTTATTTTCTGCTTCTGCACGACGTCGTAGCGTTTGCAGAGGGAAATGTTCTGTCCCGCCTTCAGGGTACCTCTTGTGACTTTTCCGACGGCGATACGGCCGACATAGGGGCTGTATTCGAGCGAGGAAATCAGCATCTGGGGCGTACCTTCCTTCACCTCAGGCGAGGGAATAACGTCGAGAATCGTATCGAGAAGTACGGTGATGTCGTTTGTCGGCTTGCGCCAGTCGGTGCTCATCCATCCCTGTTTCGCGCTGCCGTAAACTGTCTGGAAATCCAACTGGTCGTCGGTTGCGCCGAGATTGAACATAAGGTCGAAGACTTCTTCCTGGACGGCTTCCGGGCGGCAGTTCTGCTTGTCCACCTTGTTTATTACGACGATGGGCTTCTTGCCCAGGCGTATGGCTTTTTCAAGCACGAACCTTGTCTGGGGCATACAGCCCTCGAAGGCATCCACCAGAAGGATGACACCGTCGCACATATTCAGCACCCTTTCCACCTCTCCGCCGAAGTCACTATGCCCCGGGGTGTCGATGATGTTGATTTTTACTCCTTTATAAGGTACAGATACGTTTTTCGCCAGAATCGTGATGCCCCTTTCGCGTTCCAGATCGTTGTTGTCCAGAACGAGCGTTCCCAATTTTTCCTGATTCCTGACCAGGGAGGCCTGATAAATCATCTTGTCCACGAGCGTGGTCTTGCCGTGGTCGACGTGGGCGATGATTGCGATATTTCTGATATCCTGCATATACTTTCCTTCTAAAATCCTGCAAATTTACAAAAAACGGAGCAAAATTATTATTTTTG
>JAKSJV010000117.1 GCA_024402005.1 Bacteroidales bacterium | reverse complement strand
AGGGCCGGTTCTGGGATATAATCACTTCCCGTCTGTCGAAGTATTAGTGAACGGACCTGTAAGCCCTATCCTTGATGTTTTTCCTGAGGAAGGGTGCATACATCTTCACTTCATAGAGGTGAAGATTATGTTCCGTCCACCCTGCAGGGAAGCCAGGGAACGCAACCGGATGTGTTTCGAAATCGAAACCGTCCACGAATATCACGTGAGTCTCCTTGTCGATGTGGTTCGTCAATTCCATACCGTCGTATTTGAAAGTCGCAGGGGTGTCATCAGTCTTCCAGTCGACCGGGTTGATGCAATAATGTGTGTTTGCAAGAATAACCTCCCATATGTCCTCCTTGCCGGCAGCTAGTTGGCACGGGCGGGTCTAACCTCGACCGTGCAAGTCGCCTCGCCCCAATTGAAGGCTTTTGTCAGACCGACTTCAAACTTCAGCGTTGTCGTACCTTCCTTGACGCCAAGGACAAAAATCGGTCCCGGTATCTCTGGCAACAATGTCGCTTTGGCTATGGTTGTGTCGGCCACCGATACTTTCTTTTTTCCGTCTGACGGCGTACTGACGCGAACCAGTGTAGTGTCTCCGACATATGCAACAACATGCTGCTCCATCCGGATATCGGGAGACTTGCGCAATTGCCGTTGGCAGGACAAAAGTGCGAGTGCAGCGCTGCCGATAACGACCAGTTTGAGTATCCTTTTCATAATTACAAACATATGTATGTGCAAAGTTAACAATTATTTCAGATAACAGGATTCCTCTTTCGATCTATATGATTTGAATTGGAAACAATTAGTAGCGTGTCAAACTTAATGGTATGAACGGATGAATCCACCGCCACTTTTGCGGCTTACTCCACCGGCGGCTTGCGGAAAGCGTAATCCGCATAGTTGTAGCCGCAGGCGCTGTATATGGGGAGCAACGCCTTTGTGATTCTTCTTACGAAATCATCGTAGGACGTACGCCTGGATGTGCTCCAGGACACCTCGGCCAGGGCTGCAAGTCGCGGCAGGGCCATATGCTCCACATCGCTGAACACGTACATATGTTCGGCCCAGACGTTCGCCTGAATGCCCTTTATATGGGATGCCTGCTCCGCATCAAGCCCGTCGAAAGGATCGAAGGAATAGCATTTCTTCAGCGGCAGGTATGTCGGATATGTGGTTCCCTCCGGCTCCGCAGCCGGATTAAGGGTCTGGTAATAGTCCAGGTAGAAATAGGTGTACGGGGACATTATCACGTCGTTGCCCATCTTCGCAGCCTTGATGCCGCCCTTTGTTCCGCGCCAGGACATAACCGTTGCAGAAGGTGTCACGCCGCCGTCCAGAATTTCATCCCAACCTATGATACGGCGTCCCTTGTCCCGGAGGTATTTCTCGATGCGGCGCAGGAGATAGCCCTGAAGGCCGGCTTCGGTTTCAATACCCTCCTCACGCATCCTGCGCTGGCAGTCAGGACAGGTTTTCCACCTCGTGCGCGGAGCCTCATCGCCTCCTATATGTATATATTCACCCGGGAAAATCTCACAGATTTCATCCAGAACACCTTCCAGGAATTCAAAAGTCTTTTCCTTTCCTATGCAGAATACGTCAGGGAATATTCCCCACTTCTCAGTTACCTTATAGTCCTTTCCCCTGCACCCGAGTTCCGGATACGAGGCGAGGGCGGCAAGCGCGTGCCCGGGCATCTCTATTTCAGGAATCACGGTTATATGGCGCTCTGCGGCATAAGCGACTATATCCCTCATCTGCTCCTGCGTATAATATCCCCCGTAATTCGATTCACCACGTTTGGACCCCACCTCCATCAGACGGGGATACCGACGTATTTCGGCACGCCAGCCCTGGTCGTCGGTGAGATGCCAGTGGAATACGTTTATCTTGTGCAGACTGATGATATCGATATATCTCTTGACATCGTCTATACTGAAAAAATGGCGGCAGCAGTCAAGATGGGCTCCGCGGTATGCGAATTCCGGACGGTCAGCGATTTTCAACCCGGGGATACGCTCCGGCGACTGGGCAAGGATTTCACGCAGGGTCTGTTCAGCCCACCAAAGACCCGCATCACTGCCTGCCCTGACATAGACGGTGTCACCGACAGAGCCCGTTGCATCCAGCAGGTATTCTTCAGTCCCCAATGCCGGATCAATGATATTTCTGACCGCAGGCCTTCCCGAGGCCACACTCACCCCTTCTCCAGAATATTCTACCGAAACGGGCTGCGGAACGATTACGATTTCAGCCCTGACTGCCAGACCGGCTCCGAACAATGCGGAAACGACCGTAAAAAATGTCAAAATCCTATTCATCTCAATGCGCTATATATTGCAAATATAGCGAATTTCATTAACTTTGCTAATATGAAGACTTTTATCACAAATCTGTTGGCAGCGGCAATGGCTGTTTTTTGCTCAAGTGCCGTCTCAAATGCCCAAAACGACATTTCAAGCACCACAATCAACGCCGCCGACCCACGCATCATATATGAAGGCCGTGTGGAATTTACGGACAGTTCAGCCAGGTTCGACTGGAGCGGAACGACAATCAGGGTCGATTTTACCGGAACAAGGCTGGAGATGGTCTGCAAGGACAGCAAATGCGACTGGTTCAACCTGTGGACCGACAAACCGCAGAGCGAAAAACAGGACACCGTACTCCGTTTCAAGGGAGATGGCTCGATAACAATCGCGGAGGGGCTGGAGCAGGGCCGCCACAGTGTCATACTCCAGAAAAGGACCGAGGGCGAACAGGGATGCCTGACCATTGAGAAATTCATTACCGACGGCTGTTTCAACCAGGCCGCGGATCCATTCTCAAGACATATCGAATTCATCGGGGACTCCTACACCTGCGGATACGGCACCGAAGCGATAAACCGCGACCAGCCTTTCCGCCCGGGCGAAGAGAACTGCAACCTGACATACGCAGCAATCATCGGGAGGCTCTTCGACGCAGGGATACGCACCATAAGCCATTCCGGTCGAGGGCTTGTACGCAACTATAACGGAGCGAAGGGTCCGACGATGACGGACAGATATGCCAATACCTTCGACGAGGCGGAAAACAACCTGGTCTGGAACGGCAAGGCGGATAGTGCCGCCGGACGCTGGACAGACACCGGATGGACTCCCGACATTGTCGTAATCTATCTCGGGACAAACGATTTCAGCTGCGGCAAATATCCCAAGTTCAAAGAGTGGCGCAAGGGCACTGAACGGCTGCTTGCACAGATACGTTCCAATTACGGGGAGGATGTTCCTGTCCTGTTCGTGGCCTCCAAGGCCAGTGACCTGCTGGCTGACTATGTAAGGGACGCCGCCAACGATACAGGAGACGGCAAAGTGTATTGGACGGCTGTACACGGCAATGCGCACAATGATACGGACGATCTCGGAGCCTCGTGGCACCCGAACTACAAGGGTCACAGGAAGGTAGCCTGCTGTATGATACCCTACATTTCCACCATCACGGGATGGGAGCTGCCCGGGCGTGAGATAAAATGAGATGACAATAATTGAAACGACAATATTATGACAGACAGAAGAACATTTTTGAAGACGGCCGCCACGGCAACTGCCGCGCTTGCGGCCGCTCCGCTTCTCGAAAGCTGCAGACGCGGCCCCTGGGCGGACGGTAACGTAGAGAATCCTGCAAGCCCGACCTACGAAGAAGGCTCTTACCTCATAGTGCCCAAAGGAGCAGGCCTGCGCATCACCGGAACCTTCCTCGATGAGATTTCACACGACATCCCGCATCAGAACTGGGGGCCCGTGGAATGGGAGAAAGATTTTCAGAATATGAAGGCAATAGGCATAGACACGGTGATAATGATACGCAGCGGCTACCGCAAGTTCATCACCTGGCCGAGCAAGTACCTGCTCAAGAAAGGCTGCTATATGCCTTCCATCGACCTTGTGGAACTGTTCCTGAGCCTTGCCGACAAATACGATATGAAATTCTATTTCGGCCTTTATGACAC
>JAKSJV010000116.1 GCA_024402005.1 Bacteroidales bacterium | reverse complement strand
TCCTACAAAGGGGGTGGTATAAGCAAAAAGTTAGCCTGCATTTCCGTGCAGGCTAGCTTTCAAAGTATTGTAAATCAATAAGTTACAGTATCAATACTCCTCCTCGTTGAAGAAAAAGTCGTCTTTGGTGGGGTAGTCGGGCCAGATGTCCTCGATGCTTTCGTAGATTTCTCCGTCGTCTTCGAGTTCTTCGAGGTTTTCGATAACTTCTATGGGAGCGCCGCTACGGGAGGCGTAATCGATAAGCTCGTCCTTGGTGGCTGGCCAGGGGGCGTCTTCAAGGCGATAAGCTAGTTCAAGTGTCCAATACATAGTCTTAACAATTTAGGGCGTGTCTGCCAAAAGTGCAAACATCGTTGGGGTGCAAAGGTAATAAAAAATTATTATTTCAAACATTATTTGCTAAATTTGTGTGCATATCTTAAAGAGGTTGTATATAATGTCTTATACAAAGGAAGAAATATTCGATGAGAAAGTGACTCGGGAGCTTGCGCAGCACTATTCCCGTATACTTGAGCTTTTAGGTGATGATGCTGCCAGGGAGGGTCTTGAAAAGACCCCTGAGCGTGTTGCAAAGGCAATGCAGTTCGTGACTCAGGGCTACGGCCAGGATCCGGCAGCCATCCTCAAATCCGCTCTTTTCCACGAAGATTACAGCCAGATGGTTCTTGTAAAGGATATAGAGCTTTACAGCCTTTGCGAACATCATCTTATGCCCTTTATCGGCAAATGTCACGTCGCCTACATTCCTGACGGCACCATTACGGGTTTGAGCAAGATAGCGCGCGTGGTGGAGTGTTTTGCCCGCCGTCTGCAGGTGCAGGAACGCCTCACCGTGCAGATACGGGACTGTATTCAGGATACTCTCAAGCCGCAGGGCGTTGCAGTGGTCATCGAAGCTGAGCATACCTGTATGAGTATGCGCGGCGTACAGAAATCGGATGCCGTCACCGTTACATCGGCATTCAGCGGCAATTTCCTCAGTGATGAGCGCACGCGCAATGAATTCCTTCAGCTGATTCGCAGGTAAGCTCCGTAGCCGCATAACCAGGCCGCACAATCAGGCCGCATAGCTCCGCAGCCGTAGCCGCAGCCCGCGTTATAATTCCTTCTGGACCTTTTCAAGTGCCTGGAAAGAACCCAGGTCGCTCCATCTGAATGTGCAGGGGATAGTGAATATGTCGTTGGATTTTTCCATAACGGCATAGTCGATGGATATCTTCTCGCATTGCGGGAAATATACCCTCAACGCATCGGATTCGTCAGCCTTATACAGGTGGGGTTGGATTTTATCCATAAGCTCCATAATGCCAGGAGCATATTTCCTCAGCTGCGCGTCGATCGTTGCCTGATTCCATACGAATATGCCGGCATTCCAGAAATGTCTTCCGTCGCTGATGTATTCCTCCGCCACATCCTCTGTCGGTTTCTCCTTGAAGCTGAGGACTTTCTTTATGGGGCGCAGCACCGTTTTCCCCGCTTCTATGTATCCATATTCCGTGGCGGGGTGGGTGGGCACTATGCCCAGAGTCACGATGCGGCTGTTTTCTGTCGTGAACTCCAGCGCCGTCTTCACCGTATCGACGAAATTGTCGTTGTCGGCTATATAGGCATCTGAAGGGGCCACAACAATATTGGCGTTAGGGTAGTGTTGGGCTATTTTCGTGCAGGCGTAGGCTATGGCGGGCGCAGTGTTCCTGCCCTGAGGCTCTGCAAGAATGTGGCTAGGCTTTATGCCGGGAGCCTGTTCGCGCACATAATGTATGTACTTTTCCGCCGTAACGACCCATATGTGCTCTATGGGACAAATCGGCATAAACCGTTCCACCGTAAGTTGGAAAAGAGTCTTGCCAACCTTCAGCAGATCAATGAATTGCTTTGGCCTTTCGGGGGTGCTTATGGGAAAAAGCCTGCTGCCGATACCGCCGGCCATTATAACAACGTGAGTGTCCATATTCTTTCAATTACAGAACGGGAATGAGTTTTTCCATCCTCGTGCCGCGCGAACCTTTTATAAGGATGGTGAACCCTAAAAGGGGATTCTTGGAAATATAATCTGAGGCATCTTCCGAAGTCCTGAAACACAGATACTTGGAGTTGCCGGCCGCAGCCGCGAACTCTTTGCCTACCAGAATGACGAAATCAGGAGCCATCTCGCGTACTTTGGCGATAACCTTGGCGTGCTCTGTCAGGGATTCGTCGCCCAGTTCCAGCATATCGCCCAGCAGAACAGCTTTTTTTGCCGCCCTGATCAGGCAGAAATTTTCCAGCGCGGCTGCCATTGATGAAGGGTTTGCATTGTATGCATCCACAATCAACGTATTGTTCTCCGTGCCATACATCTGCGAACGGTTATTGGTAGGGGAGTAGCTCTCTATTGCATTTATTGCAGTCTGTGTGTCAACACCGAATTCCTTGCCGACGGCAAGGGCGCTGAGCACGTTTTCAGCATTGTAAGAGCCCACAAGATGAGTCTGGAGGAGATAGGTGTGACCGTTCTCCTGAATGGACATCCTCAGGAAAGGATTCTCGGCCGTGGGCGGGAATATCTTGGCATCCTGAAGCCTGGAACCGTAAGTAATCGTGTCGAGGCCTTCACGCTCGTCAATCATATCGCAAAGCGCTTCTGACGAGGTGTTTACAAAACATTTGCCGTGAATGCTGCGGATATAGTCATAGAGCTCTCCCTTCGTGCGCTTCACCCCTTCGAAATCTCCGAAACCCAGCAGGTGGGCGCGTCCTACATTGGTAATCAGACCGTAGTCAGGGTGCGCAATCTCCACAAGTTCACGTATGTCCCCCGGATGGGAAGCTCCCATTTCGACCACTGCCAGGTCCGTTTCCTCGTTGAGTTGGAGCAGAGTCAACGGTACACCTATATTATTATTGAAGTTTCCTCCGGTAGCAGTGAGGTTGTGTTTTGTCTGCAACACCACCTTTATCAGCTCCTTGGTCGTAGTCTTGCCGTTCGTGCCGGTAAGAGCCAGCATTTTTATGCGTCCGCCGTTATGCAGTGTGTTCTCCCTATGGTAAGTTGCTAGAGCCTGAAGGGCTTTGAGAGTGTCCGGGAAGGCGATTATCCTGTCATCGCGCATCGAAGCGGCATCGCTGCCCTCCGTTACGACACAATAAGCGGCCCCATCTTCCAACGCTTTCGCGGCAAACTGGTTTCCGTCGAAATTCTCGCCTTTCAGGGCGAAGAAAAGTTCACCTCCGGTCAGTGTACGGCTGTCCGTCGTTACGCGGCCGCCGCATTCGAGAAAAATATCATGTAATTGTGAAATTGTCATTTTCGTTGCTGTTTCGTTTCCTTACGCCGGTCATTTCGTTCCAGTGCTTCCGAATCCTCCTGCTCCTCTTGTCGTTTCATCCAGCGTTTCTACCTCTTCCCATTCCACGCTCTCGTGGCGGGCGATAACCATTTGGGCGATGCGCTCTCCCGGCTCGATGGTGAACTCTTCCGGAGAAAGATTGACGAGTATGACCTTGATTTCGCCCCGATAGTCGGCATCGATTGTTCCGGGGGTATTCAGGACGGTGATCCCGTGCTTTGCGGCAAGACCGCTGCGCGGCCTGATCTGGGCCTCGTACCCCTGTGGCAGGGCAATGAACAGTCCTGTGGGCACCAGCGTCCTTTCCAGAGATTTCAATGTTACCGGCTCAGCCAGATTCGCTTTCAGGTCCATTCCTGCGGACAATTCTGTCGCGTAGGCCGGTACGGGCCATTGCGAATTGTTGATAATCTTGACTTTCATTTCTTTATGCGGGAAACTGTTCTAAAGGGTGTCCTGATTTTTGCAGCGCAAAGTTACAAAAAATCCTAAAATAATTTTGCTCTTTTCCAAAAAATATATACCTTTGCAGTCCCTTGAGAAAGGTTGGAAGATTCGTTAGCTCAGTTGGTAGAGCACAGCACTTTTAATGCTGGGGTCTTGGGTTCGAGCCCCAAACGGATCACAAGCCGCAAGGCCTAATTGAAATAACCGCTTCCTTAGCTCAGTTGGTAGAGCACGACACTCTTAATGTTGGGGTCCAGGGT
>JAKSJV010000115.1 GCA_024402005.1 Bacteroidales bacterium | reverse complement strand
TGCTCCTCAAGGATGTGCCTGTTGAAAGATTGATAAACAACTTGACAATATGAAACAGTATCTTGACCTTTTGCGGGACGTTCGCGACAACGGTGTGATGAAAACCGACCGTACAGGGGTTGGCACCAAGAGCGTGTTCGGCCGCCAGATGCATTTTGACCTGAATGAAGGCTTCCCCCTTCTTACCACGAAAAAGGTACATTTGAAAAGCATAATCCACGAACTGCTGTGGTTCATAGCGGGTGATACCAATATCAAGTACCTCAAGGACAACGGGGTGCGTATCTGGGATGAATGGGCTGATGAGAACGGAGACCTTGGCCCTGTGTACGGACATCAGTGGAGAAGCTGGCCCACCCCTGACGGAAAGACAATAGACCAGCTCAGCAACGTGATAGAGCAGATAAAGAACAATCCTGACAGCCGCCGCCTCATAGTTTCCGCCTGGAATGTGGCCGAGGTTGACAAGATGGCCCTGCCTCCCTGCCACAGTCTGTACCAGTTCTACGTTGCAGACGGGCGTCTCAGCTGCCAGCTCTATCAGCGCAGCGCCGATATGTTCCTGGGCGTGCCGTTCAATATCGCGTCATATTCCCTGCTGACAATGATGGTTGCGCAGGTGTGCGGTCTCAAACTCGGAGAATTCGTGCATACGACCGGCGACACGCATATCTACACCAACCATTTCGAGCAGGTGGATCTCCAGCTCAGCCGTGAGCCCCGTCCTCTGCCGGTTATGAAGATAAATCCGGACGTGAAGAACATCTTCGATTTCAAGTACGAGGACTTCACCCTGGAGGGTTATGACCCCTGGCCTCTGATCAAGGGTGTTGTTGCCGTCTAATCAGTCACAAATATGAATACCATACCTGTATTGCTGCTCACGGGATACCTGGGCAGCGGAAAAACGACGCTTGTCAATAGAATACTGTCCAACCGCAAGGGGATTAAGTTCGCCGTTATCGTCAATGATATAGGCGAGGTCAATATCGACGCGGACCTGATAGAGAAGGACGGTGTCGTGGGTCAGAAGGATGACAGTCTGATGGCTCTTTCCAACGGCTGCATATGCTGTACGCTGAAGATGGACCTCGTGAAGCAGCTGACGGACATTGTTGCAATGCACAAGTTCGACTATATAGTGATCGAGGCCAGCGGCATCTGCGAGCCGGAGCCCATAGCCCGTACGATATGCTCCATCCCCTTTATGGGTGAGGAGTACATAAAAGAAGGTTCGGCCCGTCTTGACTGTATAGTCACGGTTGTCGACGCCAGGAGGATGAGGGATGAGTTCGCGTGCGCAAAGGACCTGCTTCGCGGCAACATAGAGGAGGACGATATCGAGAATCTGGTCATACAGCAGGTGGAGTTCTGCAACATAATTCTTCTCAACAAGGCATCGGAGGTCAGCCGCGAGGAACTCGGCAAGGTGCGTGAGATAGTCCGTACGCTTCAGCCCAAGGCCGAGATAATAGAATGTGATTTCGGTGAGGTCGATTTTGACAGAATCCTCAATACAAGTATGTTCGACTATGACTCCGTGGCCGGATCGGCCAGCTGGATTACCGAGGTGGAGAAGGGCGCCGTAGTGGAAGAGGACGAGGATCACGACGATGACGATCACGACCACGACGATGACGACCACGGCCATCACCATCATCACGATGAGGGCGAGGCCCTTGAATACGGTATAGGCACTTACGTGTATCTTGCGCGCAAACCGTTCGATATCAACAAGTTCGATAATTTCATAGCACGTCATTGGCCGGCGGGGATAATACGTGCGAAGGGTATGTGCTACTTCACGGACGACACCGACAAGTGCTATATCTTCGAGCAGGCCGGCACGCAGATTTCTATGAAGGAGATAGGCCAGTGGTATGCCACTATGCCCTACGACGAATTGCAGCAGCAACTCTCATCCGACCCCACCTTGCGCCGTGACTGGGACCCCGTTTACGGCGACAGGATGCAGAAACTGGTGTTCATCGGCCAGCATCTGGACAAGCAGGCCATAAAGGACGGCCTTGACTTCTGCCTGGTTTTTCCAAGAAAATAGCTATCTTTGTTTACCCAAAAATCTGAAATGAAAATGAAAAAAACAATCTCAATCTATGCCATACTTGCAGCAGGCGCATTATTATGCAGCTGTACTGTCCATGACAAGCAGAACCCCAGTGAGGATGTACGCATACTCTATGGAAATGTCATTACCATGAAGGCCGAGGGAGACCGTGCCGAGGCCGTCGTCTGCAAGGACGGTCAGATAGTTTATGTAGGCTCAAGGAGTGAGGCGGAGAAATATGAGACGCCCTCTTCAATGGTGCTGGATTATGGCGACAACTATATCTATCCCGGTTTTATGGATGCCCACGTGCATGGGATGGGCGTGGCCGTCAAAACTGGAGGTTGCAGTATGATAGAGGTTGCAGCAAAGGAAAATTTCACTCTGGATGATTATGCCAAACGGATGAAAGAATTCATTGATAAAGACTTCGAGAAAAACAAAAAGTACAGGACTTACTACAAGGGGTCCGCAATGGTCCTTAATCCCGATATGGTGCCGCACAGGTCAATCCTCGACAAATATATACCTGACGTGCCGGTCATCATCGAGACGGTTGACGGCCATTCGGTGTGGGTGAACACCAAGACTATCGAAGTATATAATATCAAGGACTGGACAAAGCGTTTCCCCAATGGTGACGAGCTTCGAGTCGATGCAGATGGGTATCCGACAGGCTATATATCAGAGAAGCCCGCCCTTGAACTCGGAGGGCTTACGGTGCCGACCAAAGATGAAATAATACCCGGCCTCCTGGAATGGCAGGAATTTGCTTTCTCGAAAGGGCTCACGGCGGTCTCCGAGGCGTTGGTTTCTGCCGGTACTGTGGATCCGGCCTGCTACATCGAGTTGGTGAATAGAGGATCGTGGAAACTCCGTACCTATGCTTCCTATATCATCGATGAAAAGACGCCAGATGATGAAAAAAGCATAAATAATAAATTCGATGAAATTTTCAAATATAAGGAGTCAGACAGCGAACATTTCAAGATAATAGGTGTCAAGCTGTTCATGGACGGTGTTATTGAAGCCCATACGGGCTGGCTCAAGGAAGAATACGCTAACGAGGAAGGTTATTACGGACTGAAGCGCATTACGAACAAAGACCGCATGAAGTATATTACGAAAATCGCCAATGCTCACGGTATGAACGTTCATTGTCATTCTGTCGGTGATGGAGCCACATCATTCGCTCTGGATTGTCTCGCCGATGGGCAAAAGGAGGCAGGTGTCACCGATGCCCGCAACACCTTGGCCCACCTTCACATCGTCGATCCGGGGGATATTCAAAGATTTGCAGACAACAATATCATTGCTGTCGTAGCCCCCTTGTGGGTACCTAAGGAAGTGGGTGTTTTTGAACAGACGTGCAATTATATCGGTGAAGACAGGGCAGAGAAGCAATACCCCATCAATTCATTCCTGAAAGCAGGTGCCCATATTTCTTTCCATTCCGACTACCCGGTATCCTTGAATTTCAGCATACCTTTGACCTTCTATGCAGCCGTAACACGTACTTTCCCGGAGTTGGGCGAGGCAGGTGTCTGCGGGAAGGAAGAAGCAATTTCCAGATATGAGGCTTTGCAGGCGCTTACGACAGGCTGCGCATACTCTTTCAAGGAGGAAAAGCGGCTGGGAAGCATCGAGGTAGGCAAGATTGCCAATTTTACCGTTCTGGATCAGAATCTTCTCACCGAAAAAATCGACAATATCAAGGACGTCAAGGTCGTTGCCACAATCGTTGACGGAAACGTGGTGTGGGAAGAGAAAGCAAAATAGCATTGGGACTCCGGGGATGCAGTTTTGTTATTGGTGGGGTGGCTGGGGGCCACAACCTCTCAATTCAGTTTATGGGCACGTTACTGTCATTCAAACAGGCGGATGATTGAAAATTTCTTAGTTTGCAGATATCCTGGTAAAGAAATTCAATTGAATCGCGATTATTTACCTCGATTGAGCACTTGAGTCATACAGTGGGCGGCACC
>JAKSJV010000114.1 GCA_024402005.1 Bacteroidales bacterium | reverse complement strand
GATGCACCCACAAGACCGGCCGCCCTGAGATAATGCTCCCCCAATGAAAAACCCGACCTCTGCTCTTCCGAAACATAGGCCTGATCTTTCGTCATCTTCTTCAAGGTATTGCGATACGCGAGGGTAACGTCATAGTAGATGCTGTTCTCCTCGGAATTCGCAGAATTGAATTTTGCCGAAATATCAAACGCATTGTTGTTGTGAATATCCGAAGGGTAATCGAAGCGGTCGAATCCGTAGCTGGCATCGAGGTTCATCTCTCCGGTTGCCCACGCATAGGTAAGATTGCCACCCACCTTGTTTTTCATCTTCGTCGCATCGTATGTAATATCCTCATTGACAGCCTGCGGAAGCTTGCCCCAGAAAGAATCGTGCCTTCCATACAGAGTGAAATGGGCTCCTTTGTCAGTCCCCGACTGGAAATAGAGTTCAGCGGAAGGGATAAGAGGGAATTGCGTGCCGATTCTCGAATAGAACAAAGGGGGACGTTTGGTATCTTTGATGCCCAGACTGGTCGCTTCGAACGGATTGAACTCATAGAGCTCCGCGTACCGCCTGTTGAATATGGAATAGTCGAAATTGATGTCGAATCTGTGAAGCGAATCAGCCACAGTCACCGGAAGGTCCGGTTTTACTATGTCTCCGATTGCCGCATCGTAACTGCGGTTGACCTCCACCGTCGGGTCAATCTGGGCGAACGATGAGAAGGACAGAAGTGAAGCCGCCAGCAATAATATTCTTTTCATAGTTACCTGTTCATTTTGTTCAACAATTCGATACGGCTGTTGACCTGATCGAGGACGTCATCGTTTTCACGGGGAGAGTATTCCTGAAGTATGCTTTCAAACGTGGCTCTGGCCTGTGTGAAGTCATTGCGGTCCGCAAACGAGTCTCCAAGGACAATGAAACTCTTGGCAAGCCAGTAGAGCTGCTTCGAACCTTTGTCGGCAAAGGCATATACCTTCAATTCCACATCGGGGAAGTCACCCTTGTCGTATGCTTCGAGGATGAGGATATATGAACTTTCCCCACCATACTGGTCGCTGCAATCCTTTGCCAGATCCGTAAAGATGGCCCGTGCGAGATCGGTCTCCCCCATCATCCTGTATGATTTGGCCATCAGGAAATTGGCTTCCCTGCGCATAGAGTTCGCCAATCCGCTCGCCGCGACCAGTCTCTGTGCGTCCTTGACAGCATTGGAATAATGCTTCGTCTCATACAATGCCTTCGTCCGTCCGAGCAGGGACTCGTTCCTGACTTCTTCATTTGAAGTCTTCTCAATCAGCTTGTCATAGGCTCTTGCCGCCTGGGAATAGTGCTGAAGGCCGGACTCAATCTTTGCATAGTTGGCGGTTGCCGGCTCCCATATTTCAGGGTCGGAGGAGGACATCACCTTGAGATAATAGTCAGCAGCAGATTCGGGACGGCCGAGATTCCGCAGACATTCACCACAGTAGTACAGGGCTTTCTCCCTGTCGGCCCCTGCCGGATAACTGGCAACGAACTTCTTCAGGGACGGGAGAGCGGTGGCATAATTGCCGGAGAGGAATTTCTGCTCCACAGAACGGAAAATCATCGCCTCCTTTTCATCGGCACTCTTCAGGTGCGACAGTCCCATCATATCGATATAGGCAAGAAAGTCTTCCGGCCTGTTCAAGGTCTGATATACGCTTTCCAATCCGGATATGGCATCCTGAGCCTCCCTGGATTGGGGTCTCTCCGAAACAATCGTCTTATAGTATTCGATGGCAGCATCATACTTGCGGTTGTTGGTACTGAGCATCGCGAGTTCCAACAGTGTCTTTTCATAGTATGAACTGTCGTTGCAGGCAAGAAGCGTATAGAAGCACTCTTCAGCCCTGCTGCCCTTTCCAGTCTGTACGTACGAACGGCCCAGTTCATACAGGGACTGCGGGTACAGTTTTGCGGTAGGATTGCTTCGCACTATCTGGTTCAGCAGCGTTATCTTTCTGGACAAATCTCCGGTAAGGCCATACGCAACGGCCGCCTGATAGGCGGGATAGACATCTTCCGAGACGGGGTATGAAGTATAAAGGTCCTCATACAGTACTGCAGCCTCACCATAATTCTTCTGCATAAAGCAGGCGTCGGCCAGCCTGCACTTGGCATCCCTGAGCATTGTCTTTCTCTTGTAGGGACCGTTCACATAATCGCTGAAGAGTTTCTGGGCCTCCTCGTATTCGCCCGTCTTGAGGCAGCAGTAGCCCTGGTTCAGAAGCGCGGAAGCATATTCCCCGCTTTGCTGGAACTCACCCGAAGCAAGGAGCCCGTTGTTCAGCTCTATTGCCTTTACATACTGCTCATTACGGTAATAGCACTCCGCCAGCCAGAATCTCGCGAGGTTCTGCAGGCTCGGGTTTCCGGCACCATGTTCTATCGAAATCTCGAGCATGGGAATTGCAGACCTGTATCCGCCGTTCCCAATAAGCTGGACAGCCCGGAAGAAGGAAGCCTTCTGCAGATTGGAAAGGTCCGCTTCCGTCGGTCGCTTGATTTTGACGAGAATGTCGACGGCGGAACGGTAATCCTTGGAAAGAAGAAACGAATCCGCCATATACCCGTTGATGATATCCTCCTTCCCCTGATCGGGATACTTTTCCAGATATTCCGTAAACTGTGAGATATCCGAGTTGATGTCGAAAGTCAGCTTCGCGTGATTGAAGCAGGCGTCCTCCTTTATCACAGGGTCGAAATCCTTTTCTCCAGCCAGTCTGAACTGTTCCATCGCAGTGACCTTGTTCTTCATCTGAAGGTAGCAGTTGGCCATATGGTAATGGGCGCTCTGAGACAATTCATCGTCAGCTTCGAGCACCTTCGTGAATGAGGCTATCGCATCATCGTACGAATTGAGGTTGGAGGCCAGTATTCCGGAATAGTAATAATCTTTCCTCGACAGTTCCTTTCCGCTGCTCCTGTAGATGTCAAGGTACCTGCGCGCCTCCGTGTTGTCTCCATCCGCAAAACAGGCCTCGGAAATTATCCTCGCCATACTGATCTGCAGGTCCCTGTCAAGGTCATTCATCAGTTCCGTCCCGTATTTGCGGACATACTGGTAATCCTTCATCATGAACCGGGATTCAACCGCATAATATCTGGCAAGAAGAGAAAACCTCTGATCCTGGAAACACTCTTCGAAAAGAGGTGCGGCCTTTTCGAAATCTTTCGTAAGATAATACGAATAGGCGAGATAGTAGGTGCTGGGGATGGAGAACTTGGAATACTGGCTGCTGCGTATCTTTTCAAAAGTGCGCTGAGCCACCTCCCTGTTGCCGTCCCGCAGTTCGCAGTAGGCGTTGCGGAATTCAAAGTCGGTTTTCTGACTCTTGTCTATATGGGTGGGGTTGATTGTCCTGAACACTTCGAGGGCTGACTTGTAATCGCCCTTGTCGAAATATTTGGAGGCAAGGACAAACTTCACCTTGTCCTGCTGAGGTGCGGCCGGATAGCTGGAGCAGTAGTTCGCCACCAGTCCTTCCATATTGGGTTTGTCGGTCGCAATCGCGCACAGCGCCAGAAAAGCATCCACTTCATACTTCTCCAGAGACTGGTTTTCCTGAAGTGACCGGCTCAACTCCCCGAATGCCTTTTCGGCAGCATAATACGAACCGTTGTAGTAAAGCTTGCGGGCGGACTCCATTCTGCTTGACAGCTGAGGATCCCTTTCCTGTGCCGCGAGCAGCGTGCAGAACAGCACAAGAAACAGACTTACAACGGGTTTTATGAATATGTACGGACGTAATTTCATAAGTGGAATTTTAATTCGTAAAGTTAGCGATAAAATCGTAAATTTGCAATGAAAAAACTTCTCATATGCATACGGAAGAGAGCCCCATAGTGGAATTCAGAAATGCCGACATATCGAACGGAGAGATAGTTATCGTCGAGGATGTCAACTTCACTATAGACCGCGGGGAGTTCGTGTATCTCACCGGCAAGGTCGGCTGCGGAAAGACATCCATCATCAGGACTTTGACGGGCGAGAATCCACTCGCCGGAGGATATTGCCGCGTCGGGGATTTCGAACTGTCATCTCTCAAAAGGAAGCAGATTCCCTATCTTAGACGCAGTATAGGAATCATATTCCAGGACTTCCAGCTTCTGATGGACCGCTCGATAGAGGACAATCTGCGTTTTGTCC
>JAKSJV010000113.1 GCA_024402005.1 Bacteroidales bacterium | reverse complement strand
ATCCGTTATGCTATAGCAGATTGTACCCATCTTCAAGTTGTTCCATCGAAAGCCTTCTCAATCTGACGTCACCTATCTTCAACGGCAGGGCGAAGTCAATCAGACTCCCCACGCTTTTCTTGTCCTGGAGAATAGCTTCCCTGAGTTCCTCGAAACTTATGTCCGTGCCTATGGGAAGGCCTGCGGAACGGAGGCTCTCCCTGAGCAGGGACAACTCTTCATAAGGCATCGCCCCAAGGCTGACCGAGACCTGCCCGGCCAGGACCAGTCCCACCGACACTGCCTCTCCGTGGAGATAGTCCCGGCTGCATCTTTCAATGGCGTGGCCGAAAGTGTGTCCCAGATTGAGGACCCTGCGCATTCCGTGCTCCATCTCATCCTGTTCCACAATATCCGTTTTCACGTCAATTGCCTTTCTGATAAATTCTTCGCCGACATCATCCTTATGCTGAAGCAATCCGAAGAAGGAGTTCCTGTCCGCAATGCAGAACATCTTGAGCATCTCGGCGATTCCGCAGCGGTATTCCCTCACGGGGAGGGTGCTGTTGAAATCGGGGTTGATGAAGACAAACTCCGGCTGCCTTATCACGCCGACCATATTTTTGAAATGATTGACGTTGACTCCGTTCTTTCCTCCGATGGAGGCGTCCACCTGGGCAAGCAGGGTTGTCGGGACGGATCCCAGGGCAACACCTCTCTTGTAGATGGAGGCCGTGAATCCGGCAATGTCGGTCGTTATTCCACCTCCGGCCGCCAGAATGAGGGTATCCCGGTCAGCTCCATATTCCAGCAGGCTGTCAATCAGCCCTCCGACGGTATCCAGGGTTTTCTTGCCTTCGTCGGCGCAAATCCACAGACGGGGGCAGTCTATCGCATCTAGGGAACTGTCGTGGCTTCGGAAGTATTCGTCCGCCACCATAATCACCTTCCTCTCCTGAAACAGAGGAAAAATGTCGTTGATATCACGCGAGATATGGATATTGTTTTTCATAATCTCCCCAAAGTTAATTAACTTTGAACAATTATTGAAATTGTAAGAAACCAATATTATGAGACACGCTTCTTTTCTCGCACTGATTGCTGCCGGACTGTTCATATTCGGGTGCAAGAGTGCTCCCGCGCCTGTAGAAAAGGTTGAAAAACCTGTGACAATCGCACCTGACGGCTCCTATATCAGCCAGCGCCCCGGAATCAGCGGCCGCGCCTATTCCAACAGCACCATCGAAGAGGTAATCGCAAAGACCGTTGCAAAACTGAAAAATCCGCGCCTCCAGTGGATGTTTGCCAACTGCTTCCCCAACACTTTGGACACTACGGTGGAATATACGGAAGATGACGGCAGCGGACATCCCGACACCTTCGTCATTACGGGTGACATCCACGCTATGTGGCTCAGGGACAGCGGTGCACAGGTCTGGCCGTATCTTCAGTTCGCATCTTCTGACGAAGACCTGCGCAAGATGCTGGAGGGCGTGATCCGCAGGCAGTTCAAGTGCCTTGTGCTGGACCCCTACGCAAATGCCTTCAACTACGGGCCCACGGGTTCGGAGTGGGAAAGTGACAACACCGATATGATTCCGGAACTGCACGAAAGGAAATATGAGCTTGATTCACAATGTTATCCCATCCGTCTTGCGTACGGCTATTGGAAGCAGACCGGAGACAGCTCGGTTTTCGATGAGACCTGGATTGAGGCCATCACCAAGGTTCTGGCCGTGATGCACGAGCAGCAGAGAAAGGATGGTCTGGGCTCGTATCATTTCACAAGGGTGACGGATGCTCAGTTCGACACGAAATCCAACGGCGGACACGGCAATCCTGCAAAGCCTTGCGGTTTGATTGCCAGTTCATTCCGTCCTTCCGACGATGCGACTCTCTTCGAATTCCTCGTGCCGTCCAATTTCTTCGCGGTGACTTCCCTCAGAAAGGCGGCGGAGATACTCCGGACCGTCAACGGCCGGGAAGACCTCGCATCCGACTGCACTTCACTCGCCGCTGAAGTGGAGACCGCCCTGCAGAAGTACGCGGTTGTGGAACACCCCGTCTGCGGCAAAATCTATGCATACGAAGTTGACGGTTTCGGGAACGCGAACTGTATGGATGATGCGAATGTTCCCTCCCTGCTTGCGATGCCTTATCTGGGCGACGTGGATATCAACGACCCCATCTACCAGAACACCAGAAAGTTTGTCCTGAGTGACAACAACCCCTACTTCTTCAAGGGTCCTGCCGGAGAGGGTATCGGCGGCCCCCACATCGGACTCGACTACATCTGGCCTATGAGCATAATGATGCGGGCTTTCACCTCTCAGGATGACAGCGAGATTGAAAAGTGCGTGAGGATGCTGATGGAGACTGATGCCGGAACCGGATTCATGCACGAATCCTTCCACAGCAGTGATGCCTCGAAATTCACCCGTGCCTGGTTCGCCTGGCAGAACACGCTGTTCGGGGAATTGATACTCAAATTGATAGATGACGGCAAGCTCGATTTGCTGAACAGCATTGAAATTAAATAAAAAAAAGAACAAAAATTGAGGAATTGTGAAATAATACATATATTTGCACCCCAATGTGGCAATAACCTAATTCAATATTCAAACTAAAACGTTTTATGAGAAAAAATTTTTTCAACATTGTACTTGTAGCCATCGCTTCTTTGGCTCTTGTATCTTGTAACAACGCTCAGAAAATGATTGACGGTGCCAATCTGATAAATTGGAACTGCAATCCTGAGGTTCTCGAAGTCGTGGCAGGCAACATCAATGCTGATGTAACCGTAACTTTCCCTGCAGACTATTTCCTTCCCAAGGCTATTCTTGAGGTCACTCCCGTTCTCGTTTACGAAGGTGGTGAGGTAGCAGGCAAACCCTTTATGTATCAGGGTGAGAAAATCACTGAAAACTACAAGACCGTTTCAAAGGCCAATGGCGCAACCATCAAGGAGAGCGTTCATTTCGGTTATGTTCCCGGTATGGAGAAATCACAGCTCGTAGCCCGCGCAAAGGTCATCTACGGTGCAGGTGAATATCCTTTCCCCTTCGACATCAAGATTGCTGACGGTGCCAACACCACTTATATGCTCGTAGAGAAGGACGGTACTTTCCCGTTCGCTCCTTCAGGCTATCAGGCAATCATCCCCGAAACAGCCGAGGCTCAGATTATGTACCTCATCAACAGCGCTGACGTCCGCAACTCAGAGCTCAAGAGCGCTGACATCAAGGCTTGGCAGGAAGCTCTCAAGGCTCTTGAAAATGACGAGCGTCGCGAAATCAAAGGCACAGAGGTCATTGCTTACGCTTCACCCGACGGTGGTGTGACTCTCAACGACAAGCTTTCTGCAAACCGTGAGAAATCAGCCAGCAAGGCTCTCAAGAAAGTTGCCAAGAAGCTCAACACAGGTGACGTTACCACAAAGGCCAGCGGTCAGGACTGGGAAGGTTTCCAGGCTCTTGTAAACGCTTCCAACATCGAAGACAAGGAACTTATCCTCCGCGTCCTCTCAATGTACAGCGATCCTACCGTCCGCGAGCGTGAAATCAAGAATATGTCCGCTGTTTACAGCACTCTTGCAAAGAACGTTCTCCCTCAGCTCCGCCGTGCACGCTTCGTCACCAACGTCGAATTCACCAACTACACAGTTGAAGAACTCGCACAGCTGGTTGAAAGCAATATCGACGTACTTGACGAGCCCGCTCTTCTCGAGGCTGCCGCCAACGCCAAGGACAACGCCGCGAAACTTGCAATCTACAAGCAGGCTATCAAGAAGTTCAACAGCGACAAGGCAAGAGTCAACAGTGCAGTCGTTTATCTGCAGGAAGGCAAGGATTCAGACGCCAAGTCTGTCATTGCAAGCGCTGACAAGAACTGCCCTTACGTAAAGAACCTCAATGGTGTGATCGCTCTTCGCGCAGGTAAGATTGTCGAGGCTTCAGAGTGCTTCGAGGCTGCCGGTGATTTCGCCGCTGCAAAGCAGAACCTCGCTGTCATCGACATCCTTCAGGGTCGCTACAACGATGCTGCCAAGAAACTTGCCGGAACAAAATCCTGCAACGAAACTCTTGCATTCATCCTTACCAACCAGCTTGACAAGGCTTCCGCTTCAATCAAGGGTACTTGCCCCAAGTGCAGCTACAAGAAAGCCATCATCGCCGCCCGTCAGGGTAAGGTCGCTGAGGCCAAGGCTGCCATCGAAGCTGCAAGCAAGAACGCAGACCTCGCAGCAAGAGCTGAGAAGGACGTAGAGTTCATCAAAGTAAGATAAT
>JAKSJV010000112.1 GCA_024402005.1 Bacteroidales bacterium | reverse complement strand
CGGGCTGACCTGATGAGGAGATGATCTGCATACCGGGAGTGGATGACTGCATTGCGCCGAGAGCGCTGGTTGTGTTCAGTTTTGCGAGTTCCTCACCCTTTACCTGAATGGTGGAACCGGTGACCAGTTTCTTCTTCTGGACACCATAACCTACAACAACCACTTCGTCGAGGAATTCCGCGTCTTCAGACAGAGTGATGTCAATCACTCCGCGTGAAGCAACTGCAATTTCCTCCGTGGCATAGCCGATGCATGAAACGACAAGCGTTGCATTCGGCTGCTTAACAGTGATGGAATAAGCTCCATCCACGTCTGTGACGGTACCGTTCGTGGTACCTTTTTCAACGACGCTTGCGCCAATCACAGGACCGACGGCATCCTTGATGACACCGGTCACTTTTGTCTGGGCCTGTGCGGTGAGCTGTGACACATTGCAAAGCAACAATGCCGCCACTGCCATTACCGCCATAGCCGGTTTTCTGATTTTTCGCATAGAAAGACAGTTGAATTAGTTTGGTTAATAAATTAGGTTGATTGTGATAATACAATTTATATTATGCTTTTCAGCTTTTCCGTGGCTTTCTTTATGACCTTTATGGTACTTCTGTCAGAAACGAATACGGAATTGAGACCCTGCTGCTCCTGAGACGGGTCTCCGCAAAAATCGTCACCTTCTTCCCAATATATATGAGCCGGCTGTGCATATCCGCCCCAGCCCCAGAAATTGCAGCCTGCAATCCGTCCGCTCTCTCCGGCGGACTTCACAACGCGGGAAAAGACGCAGTCATAAATCCGGTCCCTGCCTTCAGTGGTGCTTTCACGGGTGAACTGGAAACCGTCGCGGGGGTATCCGAATTCCTCTATGACAAGAGGCTTGTTCAATCGGGCGGCTATGGCAAGATGGTCGTCTATATACTGTTCCACCTTGGTCACTGCGTTTCCAATGCCGTCTCCGACAGAATTCTCGCTTACCCAGCTCCAGTTATACGGCCAGATGTGGATGGTCATATAGTCGATCTCCTTGCAGTCGTTGATTCTCTCGCAAAGCAGCATATCGTCTTCGCATCCTCTGGAACCCTCGTTGCCGGTGCTGACCATATGGTTGCCGTCAATCGACTTGATGAGGGCTGCGGTTTCGTGTATATATTTCACAAAGGCGTCGCGGGCGGCCGGATCGGCGCTGAAACAGCGCGGCTCGTTGCATATCTGCCAGCTGAAGATGGCGGGGTGGTCCTTGAATCTGCCGACGATGCCGCGAATGTATTCGTGGTTGAGTGACACGGCTTTTTCATTCGTGCAGAAAGCACCCATCGCCTGCATATATGCCGGATAACCGTCGGTTAACGGCCTGGGCTGAATTCCTGCTCCTGCCGCTTCCAGATAATCTGCATAGCCGTAAGACCATTCCCAGGCGTTGTTGAGGAAAAGAACCGCGCACATATCTCTCTTTTTCATCTGGTTGAGAGCATATTCCAGATTGTCCGGATTCTCACCCTCCACCGCAAGGACCCTCAGGTTCGTGATGCCGAGCCCTTTCAGGGTGTCCAACTCCGCCGCAAGTCTGATACGGCCTTCATCTGTGGCGGAGAGATGACCCGCATACCACAAGTTCGTGCCGACGTAGTACTCTGATTTGCCATCCTTGATAATTCTTGCCCCGTCGGACGTACGGAACGTTTCCTTTTTTCCCAGGCAACTGCATATCACCAACGCCGTGACACACAATGTGATGACGGAAAGTAACCTGTTGTATGCGGGAGACCCTACCATAACTATTAAACTAACGTTGCAAGTTACTCAGATTGGCGATATCAAAAAAATACTAATTTGATGTTTTTAGGTATTATTTTGATAGAAGTTGTCAAACTATGATTTTATGTTTCTTGTACATCTGGCGGAATTCTTTCGGAGACATACCTTTGCTCCTGCGGAACAGGCGGTTGAAATTGGAAAGGTTGTTGAACCCGGATGCATAGCAGATTTCGGAAATGTTCATCGAGGTGTCGATGAGTGATCTGGATGCATCTCCGAGCCGGATGCTGAGAATGTAGTCGGTCAACGTTTTTCCGGTCTTTTCCTTGAAGAAGCGGCTCAATGCGCTCGGACTCATTCCTATTTCCGATGCGATTTCATCCAGGGTGAGATCTCTCGAGTGATTCTCATTGATAAAATCTTTCACTTTATGGATACGCTTGCTTTCAATGCTCTTCTCGGTCTTTGTGAAAGCGCTGCTGGCCAGTACCTTATATTCTGATAATGAAAGGATGTACAATATGCTGAGCATATTCTGGAATTGGTCGAAGGTCGTGCCCTTTCCATTGAGCGAGTCCATCAGGCTGTATGTCTTCATAATGGTCTCCGATGGAAAACAGAGGCCGTTCTCCGCTTTTTTGAGCATATCCCTTATGCTTGCAAACTGGTTTCTCGCAAGCAGGCTGTCGGGAAAAAGGGAACTGTCGAACTGAACCGTTATCTCGTGGATGTTTTTGCTTTTGCAGTTGCCCTGACTCCAGGCGTGCTCCAGATCGGGGCCGGTGAGTACCATATCGATATCGCCTATGGTCTCTACGCTGTCTCCGATTACTCTCTGGGCTCCCGGTGCGCCCTGCACAAGGTTGAGTTCCATTTCCTTGTGTCTGTGAATTGGGTAGTTGAAACTGCTCTTCCTGCGTTCCACGATGTAGAAGCAGTCGCTTTGTGAAAGCGGAACTATTTCGGACAGGATTTCTTTCATATTTTAAAGTTAGAAAATTTTCTTCAATAATGATACTATTTTGACAAAAAACTATCTGTATTTTTTCATACTTGCGTACAATATTTATTTTTGTTAACTTTATAAAGATTGACATGTTATGATGGATTTTGCACATTTGCTTGAAAATGAATTGGTGAATGATATTCTGCCGTTCTGGACGTCGCGGATGACTGATGTTGATGGCGGTTTTTACGGCCGTATGGACGGGAAGGGTATTCTCCGCCCCGAAGCGGAGAAGGGCGCCATACTGAATGCCCGCATTCTGTGGACTTTCGCATCCGCATACCGCATCAGGGGGACAGAGGCCTTTCGGGACATCGCTTCCCGTGCCTTCGAATACATCCGGGATCACTTCATTGACTGCGAATATGGAGGAGTGTTCTGGAGCCTCAATCCGGACGGCACGCCGAAGGATACCAGAAAACAGTTCTACGCCATAGCTTTCGTCATATACGGTCTTGCCGAATATTACAGGGCAACAGGTGAAGCACAGTCGCTGGAGATTGCGATATCTCTCTTCAGCTCCATTGAGGAACATAGCCTTGACCGTGGACTGGGAGGCTATCTGGAGGCCTGCACACGCGATTGGGGAGCCATCGAAGATATGCGTCTGAGCGACAAGGACCAGAATGACGCCAAGACGATGAACACTCATCTCCATATTCTGGAAGCTTATACGGCCCTGTACCGCGTGTGGGGTGATGAAACCCTCGCCTCGGCGCTGAGAGGTCTCATCGAGATATTCATTGACAGGATAATCCAGCCTGACGGTCATCTGGGACTTTTTTTCGGGGAGGACTGGAGCCTGCACTCCACGATGGTCTCATACGGCCACGACATCGAGGCTTCCTGGCTCTTGTGCGAGGCGGCTGAGGTTCTGGGAGACGGCAATCTGCTTGCAAAGGTCCGGGAAATCTCCGGCAAGGTTGCAGCGGCTTCTATGGAAGGATATACCGAAGATGGCGGGATGGAATACGAATATGACCCTGCAACCGGCCGCCGCAACTCATCCCGCGACTGGTGGGTTCAGGCAGAGACCGTTGTTGGCTGTGTCAACCGGTACCAGCTGACAGGAGATGACATATGGAAAGAAAGGGCTCTCTCGGAATGGAATTTCATACGCCGCAATATTATCTGTCCGGAAGGTGAGTGGTATTGGAGCGCTCTTCCCGACGGAAGGGGAGGATTCACTCCCAATAAGGCGGATGACAGGGCCGGATTCTGGAAGTGTCCTTACCATAACGGAAGGATGTGTATGGAAATTATGGAAAGAAATTCATTTTGACTATGAAAAGAATATTGATTGTCGCAGCACTGGCCGCTTTGACGGTAGCTTGCGCAAAACCGAATGAGGTGAGCGTGAGAACTTCCGGAGGAACTACCCGGGTGGAAGCAGTGGCTCCAGGCATTTTCCACGTGATATCCACCCCGAAAGGCAAGGCGGCAAAGCCCGGTCCATCGCTGTGCGTGGCGCCTCAGGAGTCCGTTCCGCAGTGTACCAAAGCAAAAGCCGACGGATATGT
>JAKSJV010000111.1 GCA_024402005.1 Bacteroidales bacterium | reverse complement strand
GACCGCCGTTGCACGAAACAAGGCAAAAAAAGATTATGCAGAAAAATATGACGCCTGACAATTTTCTCATACAGAACTTTTTTGCCTTGTTATCGAATGACTAACCCTTGAACTCGTCGCTCTCGAGAATCTTCCTGACGTTCTTGGGATCCACGTTACCGTAAACTTTGCCGTCGATTGTCATCACCGGAGCAAGACCGCAGGCTCCCACGCAGCGCAGGCAGTCGAGGGAGAAGACTCCGTCGGGAGTGGTTTCGCCAACCTCGATTCCGAGTACTTTCTTGATTTCGTCAAGAACCTTCTCCGAGCCACGCACGTAGCAGGCTGTACCGAGACATACTGAAATGGGGTGCTTGCCTTTCGGTTTCTCCGTAAAGAAAGCATAGAAGCTCACGACACCGTTTACATGGGTGGCAGGAATGTTCAACTGCTTCGCAACCAGTGCCTGAACATCCTTGGGAAGATAACCGAGAGTAGTCTGCGTCTCGTGAAGGATGTTGATCAGTTCACCGGCGTCATTGTTATGTTTTTCGCAGATTTCCTTGATTTTGGAAACGGCGGCACAAGATATCTTATTGTTTTCCATAACTTCTTACTCTTACTTTGTTTTGTTGAAATAATGGGTATGAAGAAGAGCGTGAGCCTTCTCTGAAAGAGGTTTGCCGAGATATTCCTCATACAGTTTCTGGATGTAGGGGTTCTCGTGCGACTTGCGCAGAGGCTTGTTCTTATCCTCTTCATACACAGCCTTGCGACGGGCTTCGATAACCTCGACGTTACCGTGATGCAGAGGCTGTCCGCCACCACCCACACAACCGCCGGGGCAGGCCATTATCTCTATCGCGTGATACTGGCTCTTGCCGGAACGTATATCTTCGAGCATACGGCGCGCATTGCCCAGACCGTGGGCGATGCCGACCTTGAGTTCGAAACCGTTCATATCGACGCTTGCCTCGCGAACGCCTTCAAGACCGCGTACCTGGGTGAAGTCCACCTTGTCCAGAGTCTTGCCCGTGTGAACTTCATATGCTGTACGCAGGGCTGCCTCCATAACACCGCCTGTTGCGCCGAAGATTACGCTGGCGCCTGTCGATTCGCCCAGAGGCGTATCGAAATCAGCATCCTCGAGAGAAGTGAAATCTATGTTGGCCTCCTTGATGAGGGCTGCAAGCTCACGGGTGGAAAGCGAGTAATCCACGTCGGGATTGCCGTTCACCTTGAATTCGTCGCGTGCACTTTCGTATTTCTTTGCAAGACAAGGCATTATTGAAACGACAACTATCTTCTCCCTTTCTATGCCCATTTTCTCAGCCCAGTAAGTCTTGGCTATGGAACCGAACATCTGCTGGGGAGAACGTGCGGTGGAAGGAAGATCCAGCATATCGGGGAACTGATGTTCGAAGAAGTTCACCCAGGCCGGACAGCAGGATGTCAGGATAGGAAGCTTGACGCTCTTGTCGCCACCGAGGAATTTGGTGAGACGGCCGAGCAGCTCGGTACCCTCTTCCATAATGGTAAGGTCTGCCGCAAAATCGGTGTCGAACACATAGTTGAAGCCGAGCTGACGCAGGGCGCTGACAAGTTTGCCCGTAACGATGGTCCCGGGTTTGTAACCGAATTCCTCGCCTATGGCCACCCTCACTGCAGGAGCTGTCTGGACGATGACAATCTTCTCGGGATTTGCAAGGTCCTTGATAAGCCTTCCGGTGTTGTCAACTTCCGTAAGCGCGCCGACGGGGCATACAGCCACGCACTGTCCGCAGTAAGTACACTCGCTGTCAACAAGGTTCTGTCCGAATGCAGGAGCGATTGTGGTATTGAAGCCCCTGTTCATAGCGCCTATTGCGCCTACGGTCTGAACGTCATTGCACATAGTCTCGCAACGGCGGCACAGGATGCACTTGTTCATATCACGGACGATGGACACCGTCTTCTCGACGGCAAAAGTCGTTTTCTCGCCGCCCTCATAGGGAGTCTCGTGTATTTTCAGTTTCTTTGCAAGGTTCTGAAGCTCGCAGTTCCCTGATTTGGGACATACGAGGCAGTCGTGGGGATGGTTGGAGAGTATGAGCTCCAGCACCGTCCTTCTGGCCTTGAGCACACGCATCGTACTGGTGTGCACTTCCATACCTTCCATACAGGCAGTCGCACAGGCGGGGGCCAGGTTTCTGCGGCCGGCCACCTCGACAACGCAGATACGACAGGAAGCCGGATGGTTGTTCACGCAGGTGCCCTTGAGGTTGATATGGCAAAGAGTGGGAATTTCGATACCGCAGGCCTTTGCGGCATCAAGTATGGTCGTCCCCTTGTCAACTGATACGGGGCGATTGTCTATTGTAAGATTTATTTTGTTCTGATCCATAACATTCACTATTTAAGGGTGATTGCGTGCAGACGGCAGTTGCTCATACAAGTGCCGCACTTGATGCACTTGCTCTGGTCGATGACGTGCTTGCTCTTGAGTTCGCCCTCGATGGCGTTCACAGGGCAGTTCTTCGCGCACAGGTGGCAGCCCACGCACTTTTCAGGCTCGATGACGTAGCTCATCATCGACGTGCACTGCTTTGCGCGGCACTTCTTGTCCACGACGTGCTCCGTATATTCGTCACGGAAGTTGGCGAGAGTTGAAAGCACGGGGTTGGGTGAAGTCTGTCCGAGTCCGCAGAGAGCGGTATCCTTGATAACGTTCGCAAGTTCCTCCAACTTGTCGAGGTCCTCGACTGTACCCTTGCCTGCAACTATCCTGTCAAGGATTTCCAGCATACGCTTGTTGCCGATACGGCAGGGAGCGCATTTTCCGCAGGACTCCTCGACGATGAAACCGAGGTAGAAACGGGCCACCTGGACCATACAGTTGTCCTCGTCCATAACGATCATACCGCCTGAGCCCATCATAGAGCCGGCTGCAGTAAGACTTTCGTAATCGATAGGAATATCCAGATGCTTCTCAGTCAAACATCCGCCGGAAGGACCACCGGTCTGAACGGCCTTGAATTTCTTGCCGTCCTTGATGCCGCCTCCGATTTCATAGATAACCTCGCGGAGAGTCGTTCCCATAGGAACCTCGATAAGACCCACGTTGTTGATTTTTCCGGCCAGGGCGAACACCTTGGTACCCTTCGACTTCTCTGTTCCGATGGATGCGAACCATTCGGGACCTTTCTGGAATATCACCGGGATGTTGGCCCAGGTCTCGACGTTGTTCACGTTGGTAGGATACATCTTGTAGCCCTGTACTGCGGGGAACGGCGGTTTGAGCGTGGGCTCACCGCGTTTTCCTTCCATTGAATGTATAAGAGCCGTCTCCTCGCCGCATACGAAAGCGCCTGCGCCGTAACGGAGAGTGATGTCGAATTCGAATCCGGTACCGAGAATATCTTTGCCCAGAAGGCCGAGCTCACGAGCCTGGCTGATAGCAGTCTGCAGACGGTGAATGGCCAGAGGATATTCGGCACGGACATATATCAAACCGTATTTTGCGCCGATTGCATAACCGCAGATGGCCATAGCCTCAACGATGGAGTTGGGGTCGCCTTCCATAATGGAACGGTCCATAAATGCACCGGGGTCGCCCTCATCGGCATTGCAGACCACATATTTGATATCAGACTGGCTCTTGCTGGCGAATTCCCACTTGTTGCCTGTAGGGAAGCCTGCGCCGCCCCTTCCGCGAAGGCCGCTGCGTTTAACGACATCTATCACCTCTTCGGGAGTCTTGTTGAGCAGACAGTCGGCGAGTGCGCTGTAGCCGTCACGGGCGATATATTCCTTAATATTCTCGGGATCTATGACACCGCAGTTGCGAAGCGCGATACGCACCTGCTTGCGGTAGAAGTTCATATGCTGAGAATCGCTGACGGAAGCATTGGTCTCGGGATCGACGTAAAGCAGTCTTTCCACTTTCTTTCCGCCTACGATGTGCTCCCTTACGATCTCGTCGGCATCTTCTGGTTTAACCTTGGTGTAGAACGTATTGTCGGGAAGTATTTTCACGATAGGGCCTTTTTCACAAAAGCCGAAACAACCGGTGGTTATGACCTCCACCTTGTCCGCAACGCCGTATTTCTCCAGGCTTGCCTTAAGGTTTTCCGCGATGGCCGCACTGTTCGAGGCCTTGCATCCCGTGCCACCGCAAGTAAGAATCTGGACGTGTTCGGGACGGGATACTGACTCCGCCTTCATCTTTTCCAGATCCTGCAATGATAGAATTTTCATTTTATAGTAGTTTATTGTATAATTATTCCGGTTCGGAAATATCGTACAAATATACTACATTTTCCATTTCCCTGCAACAGTATGCCACGCCCGGCTGCTTTGGCTCGCAGTAAAGTGCAATGCATAGGCTCACAAATAGTTTCGTGGGCTGTGGATTGG
>JAKSJV010000110.1 GCA_024402005.1 Bacteroidales bacterium | reverse complement strand
GACATAATGGCCCAGTACAAGCTGATTCCTTCAGACACCACCGAAGCCCTGAACGAACAGAACATCGAAGCAGCCACCGGTTCTCTCGGAGAAAATTCGGACAATACCTTTGAATATATGCTCCGGTACAAGGGCCGTCTGGAAAAGCCTAAGGAGTTTGAAAACATAGTGATAAGGGCTCTTCCAAGCGGCGAGGTGCTGAGACTCAAGGATATAGCCGAAATAGAGCTCGGTGCCACCACATATTCGTTCATAGGACGCATCAACGGCAGGCCCGGATCTTCGATCAGTATATACCAGACTCCGGGATCCAACGCAACGGAAGTCATCAAGAACATAGAAAAATACCTTGAACAGGCTGAAAAGGACCTGCCCATCGACCTTGAGATGGCGGTTCTGAACAACTCCAACGACTTCCTCTTCGCATCCATCAAAAACGTTGTAAGAACATTGCTGGAGGCAATTCTCCTCGTAATACTGGTAGTGTTCGTATTCCTCCGCTCGGGGAAATCGACACTGATTCCGCTCATCAGTACGCTCGTGTCCATCATTGGCACATTCCTGGTCCTGTATGTGCTGGGATTCAGCATCAACCTGCTCACGCTGTTCGCCCTCGTGCTCAGCATCGGCGTCGTGGTGGATGACTCCATAATAGTCGTGGAGGCGGTGTCGGCCAAATTTGATGCCGGCTACACGTCAAGCAAGACGGCGGCGGTGGATGCAATGCACGACGTGACATCGGCGCTGATAACGTCAACCCTTGTATTTATGGCCGTATTCCTGCCCGTATCAATGATGGGTGGAACATCAGGAACCTTCTACACCCAATTCGGTATCACTATGGCCGTATCCGTGGGTATCTCCGCCATCAACGCCCTTACCCTCTCCCCCGCCCTGTGCGCAATGTGGCTGGGCAGGAACGAGACTGCGGAAGGCAAGAGGAATTTCTTCACGAGGCTGGGAGACTGTTTCGAGACCGGTTTCAATGCCGTCAAACGGCGTTACCTCAAACACGTGCAGTTCTTCCTCCATCACAGATGGGTGGCTCCGGCCATTGCAATATGCGGAATCGCATTGTTGCTGATCAATATGAACGTCACCAAAACGGGTCTTATCCCGAAAGAGGATATGGGCGTGCTGAAAATTGACGTCACCACCAAGCCCGGTAGTTCATTGGCATATACCAAAAGCATAATGGACAAGATAGAGGACGATGTCGTTGTGGGAATTGACGAAAAAAGAGCTTATGAGAATATGACAGGTTTCGGTCAGGTGGCTGGACAGGGATCGTCCCACGGTTCCTTCACCATACGTCTCAAGCCCTGGGATGAACGTCCCGGAAAGGAGCACACCGTGGATGCCATTACAGACAGGCTGAAGGCCTATACCACGAAGATGAACGACGCCTCGATGTTCATCAGCTCGCCAGCAATGATACCAGGTTACGGAGCAACGAACGGCTTCGAAATGTATATCCAGGACAGGAAAGGAGGTTCCATAGAGAATTTGTTCTCTGTCACCGAGGAGTTCATCCGGGAGTTGTCAGCCCGCCCGGAAATAAGTTCGGTCACCACATCCTTCAACCCCAACTACCCCCAGTATGAAATAGACCTGGACGCTGCCAAGTGCAAGCGTGCCGGCATTTCGCCCAAGGAGGTACTATCCGTACTCAACGGCTATTTCGGCGGACAGCTCTCCACCAAATTCAACCGTTTCACCAAACTCTACCAGGTGAAGGTGCAGGCCGACCCCCAGTACCGCGTGGACAAGCAGTCACTGAACAACGTCTATGTCAGGATAGGCAACGATATGGCCCCCATCACCCAATTCATCAGCCTTACCAAGATATATGCCCCTGAAAATCTCAGCCGTTTCAACCTGTTCCCCTGCATCAAGGTGAACGGAAGGGCCGACGACGCATACTCTTCCGGAGATGCCATCAAGGCTATACAGGAGACCGCTGAAGAATACCTGCCGACGGGATACGGATATGATTTCTCCGGCATCACAAGGGAGGAAGCGACAAGCAAAGGCAATACGGCATTGATATTCATTATATGTTTCGCACTCATCTATCTGATACTGGCGGCATTGTATGAAAGCTACTTCCTGCCATTCGCAGTACTGCTGATCATACCCTTCGGCCTGTGCGGCAGCTTCTGGCTGGCAAGGATTATGGGACTGGAAAACAATATCTACCTGCAGACCGGCCTCATTATGCTCATAGGACTTCTCTCTAAGACAGCCATCCTCATCACCGAATATGCCGTCACCAAGCGCAGAAGCGGAATGGGTCTGGCCGAAGCGGCCCTGATGGCTACGAAAGAGCGTTTCCGCCCGATAATGATGACCGTACTCACGATGATTGTAGGACTGTTCCCACTGCTTGTCGCCAGCGGTGCCGGAGCTAACGGCAACCACACCCTGGGAGCCGGCGTAATCGGAGGAATGCTGATAGGAACTCTCGGCATATTGTTTATGGTGCCGTCACTCTTCATCTGGTTCGAGTGGCTGCAGGAAAAAGTTTCACCGAAGAAATTCAAAGCACAATGCGAAATGCAATCAAAATAGCCATTCTGGCCATACTGGTGACAGGATGCTCGGTTTATAAGGAATATGAGAGGCCCCAGGTGAAGCTGGACAGCCTATACCGATATGTCCAGGCCGACACCACTACCATTGCCGGATTGGGATGGGAAGATTTCTTCACCGACACCCTGCTTCAGAGCCTGATACGTACCGGCTTGGAGAACAACGTATCCGTCATCACCGCACGTCAGAGGGTCATCGAGGCGCAGGCCAACCTCAAAGCCGCCAGGCTTGCCTACCTGCCGTCCGTAGCCTTGTCCCCTACAGGGAGCATAGCCAACAGCAATGAACGCTATGGCGGCACGGCATACGGATTTTCCGTTCCCCTGACGGTAAGCTGGGAAATCGACATAGCAGGCAAGACTTTCAACAAGAAACGTTATGCGAAGGCCGCATTGAAACAGGCGGAAATCTATGAACTCAGCGTCCGCACGGAACTGATAGCGGCAATAGCCGAATATTATTACACGCTGGAGATGCTGGACGCACAGTTGAAAGTATCCGAGACCACCGCGGAATCGTGGAAACAGAATGTGCGGATAATGAAATCGATGAAGGAAGCGGGAATGGCCAACGAAGCCTCCGTATCGCAGACTGAAGCGAATGCCATCGCCATAGCGGCCTCGCTGTTCGATTTGAAGAGAAAGATACGGCAGAGCGAAAACGACCTGGCGGCATTGCTGGGCATAATGCCTCAGGCATTCAGACGAGGGAGTCTGAAAGACGAGAAAATCAGCGACCGCCTCGCCGCCGGAATACCCGTGCAGCTTCTGTCCCGCAGGCCTGACGTGATGTATGCCGAACAGGAATTGAGGAAGGCATACTACAATACGGCTTATGCCCACGCCTGTTTCTATCCGTCCCTCACGTTGAGCGGAGAATTCGGATGGGAAAAAGCCCTGACATCTCCCGTGGGATGGCTGATATCGGCGGGGGCCGGACTGGTACAGCCCCTTTTCAACCGCGGAGCATTGAAGGCGAACCTGACTACGGCGCAGGCCAGGCAGGAATCTGCGGCTGCCGAATTCCGCCAGAGCATAATAAATGCAGGAAGGGAGGTGAACAATGCGTTGGAGATGTGCTACTCCGTACAACACAAGACGAATTTGCGCAACGACCAGATCGAGGCCTTGAAAATAGCGGAGAACAGCACCCGACAGTTGATGCGACATTCGGAGTCCACCTATCTGGAAGTCCTCACGGCACAACAGTCGCTGCTGTCAGCCAGACTTCTCCAGATTACCGACCATTATGATGCGGTCTGCGGAGTAATCAGCCTCTACAAGGCCCTCGGTGGTGGTTGGGAATAACTTGTCTGAGTGAGAAAAATCCGGCGCCCTTTTGCACTACGCGCCGCCCCGGGTGAGGCAGCGCGCAAGATTTATGGATATTTTCAACGGATTACTGCAACACCGCGCGGACAGTGAAGCCACGGAAGCGTTCGCTGTCTTTCGAAGCAGGATTGAAAGCGTATTCATAATCAGTACTATTACAGTACAAATGACATGCAAAGTTCGTCTTTTCCGGGTCCGGGTTGAGTGTATTCGACCAATAGTCACCAATCTCATTGTTATGGTAGTATATGTCTTCGTGACCATTACCGGCAGTAGGCAGGAACAATTTGTTGTCGGAATAAGAAGAATCCTTACCTGTTAATTCATATCCGTTTACTCCCGTACCATTATAATCAATAACGCGTGTGTAATTGGCCTTACTTCCCAGGGAATTGAATTCCGCATCAGCATCTTCACCTCCGGTAGGCATACGCCAGGCCGTATTCCAGTTGGCCGCAGCCGCATCATAGCACAGAGGAAGAACAGCCGGATTTGCAGGAACCAATTGCGGCTTGT
>JAKSJV010000011.1 GCA_024402005.1 Bacteroidales bacterium | reverse complement strand
AGCTGGTGCAGCACTTCGCTGATGTGTTTCGGCTGACTCATAATGCACCTCCTTTTCTTGAGATGAGTGATGCGATGTCGGAGAGCCTGTACCGTATTTGGACACCGACTTTAACCGGAGAGAGATAACCGTTTTGTGCCCAACGCCATAGAGTAGTGCCTGAGACACCGAGCTTGCGGCAGGTCTCTTCTTTGGTAAGTAATTCTTCAGCCGGTGCCGGAAGGACGGGAACCGTCTCGCGTTCGCGTGCGATACCATCAATGAGTTCCTCGCCGAGCTTCCGTCCGGCAGTGAGAAGGTCTTCGAGCGATACCGTGACCGTCAGGCCCGGAAACTGCTCTGAAAGGGAAATTAAATCTTGCTTCATCGTGCGTTGATTTAATAGGTAAGCCACCCGCAAAGCAGTAAAAGCGGTTGCCATTTTAGGCAGTGGCTACATCCTTTGAAACGACTGCTTTAATTCCGTTTTCATTGGATTGCACGACAAAAATAATTTGATGAAATGCAAGCGAAATATTACTATTCCACTATATGAGAAGTATTTTTACGACGATTGTAACCGCTTGTGGTGGAGCGGTTTACGGGGAATCTTCCTAAAAGTTCCTAATGAATTTTTATCGGGTGTTCCTAAGGGCTGCGATAAGAAGTTTTTCAGCAACTTCCTTATAACTGGCAAGGTTTGGCTTAACGTCTGCCTTGAGTGAAGTTTCACGATAACTCTTGGCCGTAGTTTCCGGCATACCGAGTGCTGCGAAGGCAGTGGAGCGTATGAAATTGAAGGTGCCTTTGAGCGGCTTGCCGTATATGCCCTTTGTCTTGAGAAGGATAAGAGCGGTTGTGATGACAAGGTGCGGCTTGCCTTTCTTGTCATTCAAGAGCAGATTATGGAAAGATTCGTAAAGGGCGTATCTCTGTGCTGAGTTCAGTCCTCCAGGCTTGAATATGCCACAGAAATCGGAATACATCTGGGCATCGAACTTTTCTTTGTCGCTGAGTTCTTCTGCAGGTACGGTGAAATGGATCTGAACAGGCGGCAGGTTGTGGTCTATTGGACAGAACTGACGTTCACGGTTCGAGGAGCGGAGCCTGGTGCCGAATTCGCAGGCATTGTCGAGCAGCCGGGCCTGATTGGTCAATCCGAGTTCCTTGAGGTATTCGGCAACATCCTTGATGGGTTCCAGTTCGATATGGCACAGCTGCTTCGTTAGTGAGCAGTCGCCGGTGGCGTTGTAGTTCTCGATGAATGTCTGGAGGTTCTGCTTGTTGAGCAGGGCTTTGCGTGGGAGGTTGTCATCCCGTGTGATGACAGGGCAGCAGTAGATGAGCAGACTTTCTATTATCTCACTGAGCGGTTTGGGAAGCAGATCAAGAGACAGCTTCTTCTCCAGGTCTCCGGCAGCTTCCTTGCGGTAATCATATCTCTCAAGAGACGGCAGTACTTCGCGTGCCGTCTCTGAGAGTTTCTTCAATGAGTCAATTATCGGATGCATATAGTCTTTCATCTCTGGCGTTCCCTACAAATTTACTACAAATAGTGGGATGTTGTATGCTATTTGTCAGAGACTTGCTGACTAATCGAGCAGGTTCGTGAGTTCTTTGATCATATCGTCATCGATGTCACGGTAGCGGGCGAATGCCTTTGAGCCTTCGCAGTGGCCGGAGAGTTTTCCTACAAGGTTCGGGTCTTTGACTTTCTTGTAGAGGTTGCCGATGAAAGTGCGGCGGGCCATGTGAGAGCTGGCCACGTCACAGATGGGGTGCTGCTCTGACTGCTTGGTGACAGGGTTGACGATGGTTACGACTCTTTCAATACCGGCTTTCTTGAGACCGACACGAATCAGGTCATTGAGCTTGCCGGTGGTCATAAACGGGAATACGCTGTTCGGAGTCTTTCCCTTGTATTTGTTCAGAATCTCGATGGCAGTAGGGGCGAGGTAGACTTTGACTACGCGAGGATTCTCTTCCTTTGTCTTGCTTGGGATGTAGTGGACCGCAATGCCGTTTTCCGACTCGACAATGTTGTTCTCCGTGAGGGCGAAGAGGTCGCTGATGCGGCAGCCGATATAGCATTGGAAGACGAAGATGTCGCGGGCGAGCTCGACTTCCTTGTTGTCGTGCAGGTCGGTTTTGTAGAGCAGGTCGCGTTCCTCGGTGGTGAGGTAGTAAGGCGTGCCGTATTTCTGGGAGCCTACGGAGTATTTGCGGAACGGGTCATTTCTGGTGTAGCCCATATCCATACACCAGCGCCAATAAGCGCGGACGGCACTCATATAGGTGACGATGGCGTTGTCGCTGCGCTCGATAGGGACGCGCTCGTGCTCGGAGTTGTCCCAGACGTATTTGTACTTTTTTACCGGCTTGAGGACGGTGCGGTATTTCTCCTGTTTGGGCTCGAAGAACTTGTGCTCGTCTCGGAAGAATTTCTCAAGTGCCACAAGGGTGTCGGCAGTGGCCTTGTCGAGATTGATGGGTTTGCCGGTGTAGAGCTCGAATCTCTTGACGATGCTGAAGATAGTCCGGTAGCTCTTGTGACGCTGATAGGAGATTTTCTTGAACTTGAGGAAGTCTTCAATCTTGTCGAGGAAGTAATGCTCGTCAACGTTGGTGTTCTTGTAGTTCTCGGGGTAGAGGAGACGGTCGATTGTGTCCTGTGCCCAGTCGAGAGTGAAGTCACTGACGGCTTTTTTGTCCCCCTGCTCAGTGATATGGCTTACAATCTTGTCGATAGTGGCCTTTGCTTCCTGAGCTTCGCGGACTTCATCTGTGATGATTCTGTTCTTGATGACGATTTCTCCTTCAACGAAGAACTTTGGGAGGATAAATACGTGCGTGTGTGCACGCAGGGCGATTTCACGGTGACTGCGGTAACGCAGCAGGATTTCAGATTTTCCAGTCTTCTTGTTCTGGACGGTGGAGAGTTTAAGAGTTACTGATGCCATAGTTGTATCATTTATTAACGATACAAAGGTATAAAAAATGGGGGACAAACACAAAAAATATTGTCCCCCTAATTGATTTCTAATGAAAATCGTTGAAAATGTGCTTTCGGCTTATATTGGATTTATACTATTGAATATCAAGTTATTAAGAGGGGTTAACTATTGCATCGCTTTCCAATGATTTGCACGGCTTTTTGTTATCTATTTCCCGATGCAGAACTTGCTGAAGATGTTCTGGAGGATGTCGGTGGTGGTGATTTCACCGGTGATGGAGCCGAGGGTGGAGAGGGCGGCGCGGAGGTCTTCGGCAACGAGGTCGGTGGGGGAGCCGGAGGCGAGTCCGTCCTTTACTGCGAGCAGGCTCTTATGCGCAGTTACGAGCGCTTCATAGTGACGCATGTTGGTAACCAAAACTGAGCTTTCGGACACGGCATTTATGTCCTTTTCAACCAGTTCGGAGAGGGTATCGAGCAGTTTTGTCATACCCGTAAGCTCTTTGGCGCTTATTTCAACGAAGCGGACACCGTCACATTTATTAGACGTCGCAACACTCTTTTTACTAATATACGAAACAATAGTGTTTTTTATATTAACAAAAATGTTATCAACTAAATTACCTACTATATCCACCTTGTTCAGGGCAAAAATCACCTTCTGGGCGGTGAAATCGGCAGCGGAGAGAATCTGCGTCAGACTTTCATCAGGAAAAGCGCCGGAAGAACTTAAAGTATTACTTAAAGTGACGGCATCCAATAGAATTATCACAACATCCGATTTCCGGATGGAACTGAAGCTTCTTTCTATGCCGATGCGCTCTATTTCTCCCGTGGTTTCCCTGATTCCGGCCGTATCTACGAAGCGGAAAAGTACACCGTTGACGTTGAATGTTTCTTCTATGGTATCGCGTGTAGTGCCCTCGATATCCGATACTATCGCCCTCTGTTCACCCAAAATCGCATTGAGCAGGGTGCTTTTGCCTGCATTTGTCGCACCTACGATGGCTACCGGTATCCCGTTCTTGATGGCATTTCCCAATTTGAAGGAGGAGGCGAGCGAGGAGACCTTGGCCATCACGGTATCCAGCAGGGCATCCAGCCGCTGACGGTCGGCGAACTCGACATCTTCCTCGCTGAAATCAAGCTCCAGTTCAAGCAGGGAGGCCATTTCCAGCAATTTTTCACGCAGGACTTTCAACTCTGCGGAAAAACCTCCTTTGAGTTGGTTCGCTGCCACTCTATGGGATGCAGCAGTAGTGCTTGCCACCATATCTGCAACGGACTCCGCCTGGGTAAGGTCCATTTTGCCGTTGAGAAAAGCCCTTTTCGTATATTCTCCGTGTTCTGCCAGACGTGCGCCAAGTCCCAGGGCCATTGCCAGAATTTCTGTGACTATGTATGAAGATGCGTGGCACATAATCTCCACGCTGTCCTCGCCCGTGTATGAGTGCGGTGCCTTGTATATGCACACCAGCACCTCATCCAGCAGGGTCCCGTCCTTGAGTATGGTTCCGAATTTTATGGTGTTCGGTTTGGCCTCGGAAGCATTTCCCTTGCGGAAAACGACCAATGAATCCGTCAACTCGAATGCGCGCGGACCGCTTATGCGCAGGAGCGAGATCGCTCCCGTTCCCGGAATTGTCGCCGAGGCGATTATTGTGTCCTCAAATATTGTCGGCATATCGCTGTCGTATATCTGTTAATGATGGTCTCTTCAAATAATGGAATGCAAATTTAGCGAAATTTTCATATCTTTGCCTTTACAAATGACCGTACTATGACAAAGTCTAAATTTTTCACTTGGTTTACAATCATCATCCTGCTCGTTCTGGCAGGACTGTTCTACTTCAAATTCTATTTCCCCGTGGCCAGCGATGCCGTAAAATCCGGCGAACTCAATCAGCTTATGTACAAGGGATATATTTGGAAAACATACGAAGGAAAACTCATTCAGGCCGGTTTCAAGTCGAAGAACGGCGGCAGCGGCGTACAGAGCAATGAATTCGACTTCTCCATCGAAGATGCGGATCTCGCCAAGGAGCTTATGAAACACAGCGGCAAGGTCGTGTCCCTCCGTTACAGGCAGTATAACGGATGGCTTCCCTGGCGCGGAATGCAGAGGAACATCGTCTATGCCATCGACAACGTTGAACCACGTCAGGGCTATGGCGTCAATGATGATGTCGTCAATGCAGTGGCGGCAGACAGCGGTACCAATCTTCCGTACGACAATTGATTATGATTAAGACTCTCAAATATGCGCTCGGAGTCATTCCGGCGCTTTTTTTATGCTCAGCGACACTTGATGCCAACGACGGGATGGAATTCCACCAGATCCGTCCGGCGGGACCGGCGGACGGCAAGATGCTGACTGTCAAGGATGTTGTTTACAAAGGCAAACTTGCTCCGAAGGAAACCAGGAACTATTTCAGAGAAGAAACTCCGGAATTCCCCAAATGCCTGACAAAGGATTCGTCGCTGTATTTGATTGCAAATGAGGGTGATACCTTACTCATCGCCCGTGGCGGCAAGGGAATCGTCTATGGAAGTGCAGTGAGCCGCCACGAGTTCGGCATAGACAAGGGAATCTTCCTTTCTCCCGACAGAAGCAAGGTCGCTTTCTACAGAAAAGACGAATCCGAGGTTCACAGATTCCCGCTTCTGGACATTACAAAACCAGGTGGTTCCCTTATATATATAAGGTATCCAATGGCCGGAGGCAAGTCGGAGAAGATCAGCGTGGACGTATATGATCTCACGACAAAACAGACAATCACCCTGGATACGGAGCAGGAGACTCAGAACAACTCCTATCTGACCAACATCACCTGGAGCCCGGAGTCTGAAAAGATATATATCCAGGTGCTTGACCGTTCCCAGCAGAACCTCCAACTGAACGAGTATGATGCAACCAGCGGTCGGAAGACCGGGACAATCCTTACGGAGCACAGCGATACCTGGGTGGAACCGCAGTATCCTCTGCGGTGGATAAAAGGCAGCAGCAGCGAGTGCATCTATTCGACGGACAACCGCGACGGTTGGTGGAACCTGTATCTGTTGAACGTAAAAAGCAAGACCGTGAAACGCCTGGCCAGGTTCGACAGGAATATGAAATACCTTGCCAATGACGGCAGATACGTGTATTTCACGGCGCCTGACATCCATCCCGTGAACAATTACCTGTGGAGAGCCGCCATTAAGACAGGCAAGGTGGAGCAGCTGACCAAAGAGACGGGATGGCACAGGATAGAGATGGCCCCCGACTGCAAAACATACGTAGACGTGTACCAGAGTTTGACACAAGTGCCCGTCAGCCGCCTCAAATCCGTAAACGGCAAGACAATCGAAACTCTCGCAGCACCGGAGGACCCGACGAAGGATTACGCATACGGCGAAATAGTTATGGGTACGGTCACATCCGCGAACGGGGAGGACCTCAACTACTACAGGATGATAAAGCCTCTCGGCTTCGATCCTCAGAAAAAATACCCCCTTATATTATATGTATATGGCGGTCCTCACAGCCAGCTCGTGACGAACACCTTTCTCGGCGGCTTGCGACGTTGGGAAATGTATATGGCCCAGAAGGGCTATGTGGTGTTCGTGATGGACAACAGGGGGACGCAGCGCCACCGTGCCGCATATGAGCATTCCATTTACCGCCAGTGCGGCCGAAACGAGATGGCAGACCAGATGCAGGCGGTGAATATGTTGCTGGAAATACCCTGGATAGACAAGGACAGGGTAGGAGTGTGTGGATGGAGCTATGGCGGGTTTATGAGCATAAGTCTGGCGACGAACTATCCGGACGTTTTCAAGACAGCCACCGCCGGCGGCCCCGTGATAGACTGGAAATGGTATGAGGTTATGTACGGCGAACGCTATATGTCCACCCCGCAGGACAATCCGGAGGGATATGAAAAGACAAGCCTGTTGAATAAGGCGGGCGACCTCAAGGCCAGACTCCTTGTGATCGAAGGCGGAAACGACGACACCGTCGTACCCCAGCATGCCCTGAGCTTTCTGCAGAAATGTATCGACAATGGTGTGAAGGTGGACTATTTCACCTACCCCAAGGCGGCACACAATATGCGTGACACCGACAGGGAGCACCTGATTGACAAGATAAGCGATTATTTTCTTGACAATCTTTAAGCCAGCAGGGGAGTGACGTCTTCGCCGCGGGAGGCCATCTCCCTTATCTGTGAAGATGAGATGCCCACAAGCGGCGCATCCTTCAACAGCTTTATGTGAAACGGTCTGTGCCTGTCGCCACTCTCGAACATCCGCTCCGCATTGCGGTGCTTCTCCTTCAATATCCTGGCATCACGGACCATATTGAATCCCTCGCGCGGATAAACCACCAGACCGTATTGCTCCATCAGCCTTTCCGCCTCCTTCCACTCCAGCATCCTGCTGACATTGTCCCCGCCTATAACGAGCGTAAACCTGTTTTCCGGCTCCCTTTCCTGCAGTGCGTCCAAGGTCCGTATAGTGTAGGACGGCAATGGCATACCGAATTCGATGTCATCCACCAGAACCCTGTCCTGCAGGCCGTTGCGCCCGATGGCCTCACGTACGGCTGCAAGCCTCGCTTCGCCCGAATCAGCCAGTGAAGCCTCCTTGAAGGGATTGTGCGGTGACACTATCAGGTAGACCCTGTCATAACCGGCCACGTCCAGCAAATATCCGATTACCGCAATGTGGCCTTTATGAATGGGGTTGAAACTGCCTGAATAGACCGCTACCTTCATAACGTCATTTAAGGGCGTCTCCGTTCATCGATTTCAGGAATTCGTCGTTCGTAGCCGTTTTCTCCAGCCTTGTCTTGAGGAATTCCATCGCCTCGAGGCTTGTCATATCGGCCAGATAACTGCGCAGTACCCACATCCTGTTTACAACGTCAGGTGTATAGAGGAGGTCGTCGCGGCGGGTGGACGAAAGTGTAATGTCCACGGCAGGGAAGACACGTTTGTTCGCAAGTTTGCGGTCAAGCTGCAACTCCAGGTTGCCTGTTCCCTTGAATTCCTCGAAAATCACGTCATCCATCTTGGAGCCTGTTTCCGTCAGTGCCGTTGCAAGAATCGTAAGGGAACCGCCGTTCTCAATATTCCTGGCCGCACCGAAGAAACGTTTGGGCTTCTGCAGCGCGTTTGCGTCCACACCGCCTGAAAGCACCTTGCCTGATGCCGGCTGGACGGTATTGTATGCACGCGCAAGCCTTGTTATGGAGTCAAGCAGTATCACGACGTCGTGTCCGCATTCCACCATCCTCTTCGCCTTTTCAAGCACCATATTGGCAACTTTCACGTGCCTTTCTGCGGGCTCGTCGAATGTGCTTGCCACGACTTCCGCCTTCACGCTGCGGCTCATATCGGTAACCTCCTCAGGACGTTCGTCGATCAGAAGCACAATCATATAAACCTCAGGATGGTTGTCTGCTATGGCATTTGCGATGGCCTTCAGCAGCATTGTCTTACCCGTTTTCGGCTGTGCCACGATAAGACCGCGCTGTCCCTTGCCTATTGGGGTGAACATATCCACGACCCTGCAGCTCATATCATTCTGGTGACCGTTCCCGAGAAGCGTGAATTTCTCATCAGGGAAAAGGGGAGTGAGGAAGTCGAAAGGAACGCGGTCACGCACGAATTCCGGAGTCCGTCCGTTGATGTATTTGATCTTGATGAGAGGGAAGTATTTGTCCCCTTCGTGAGGCGGCCTGATTTCACCTGTCACCGTATCGCCGGTTTTCAGCGCATTCGCCTTTATCTGCTGCTGTGACACGTAAATGTCATCAGGGGAGTTCAGATAGTTGTAATCGGATGAGCGCAGGAAGCCGTATCCGTCCGGCATAATCTCCAGCACGCCGGTAGCTTCCACCGTGCCCTCGTATTCGATGCGAGGCTTTGGTTGGGGTTTAGGCTGCTGGTTTTTAGCCTGTTGCTCCTTGTCCTTCTGTGGTTTTTCCTTATTGGCGTCCTGTTTTTCCTTGGTGGTCTCCTGGTTTTCCTGGTTAGCCGCTGCCTTTTCCTGAGGCTCGGCCGGCATCTGTTCAGGCTGAGGTTGCTGGTGTTTGGGTTTATCCTGCTGTTTAGGTTGTTTAGGCTCTTTAGGGCCTTTTTTACGCTGCTCTTTTGCCTGTTTGGGCTCTTGCAGTTTCTGTCCCTGCTCATTCTTCTCGGCAGGTGTTTCCTTCACCTCAGGATTGGAGTTCTCTACCTTCTGAGGCTTTTTCTGGATTCTCGCCCGTTTCGGTTTGGGTTCTGGAGCCATTTTGGAGGTCACCACGGCTTCTGCATCCATAATGTCGTAGATGAGGTCCTGCAGCTCTTTCTTCTTGATTCCCTTGATTTTAAGTTCTTCGGCCAATGAACGCAATTGCTCGAGGTCCATTGCCTGCAGTTCGATAATGTTGTGCATATTGAAAATTTATTTGTTTTTTCTTTATCAATTATCCCAGAAGCTGTTGCTCTTGCGGAAACGCAGCAGATCGGCCAGCGCCGCGGCATTCGCGCATATAAGGAAGTTCCAGCTCTTCCATTTGCCTGTAGGTACCCAGGAGAAGGAAATGTTGAAACAGTGGAGGTCATATGTTGCGCTGATCTGGGTTGTCGTGAATTTGAAGGCCATAAGGTCGATACCTGTCGATGCGCTGATGGACAGGGCCTGGGTTATTTTGACGTTGCCGCTTATATTGAGCGTCTGTGTGAATCTGTTCAAAGTGTTCAGATGATCCACTTCATATCGGTAATCCTTGGCGTAGCTGAACGAATAGCTGAAATTGAGCGACCAGGGTGAACTCGGGTTCATATAGTAAACCCATCCGCCGGGGATGTATTCTCCTGTTACGGGATGATAATAGATCCTGGTGTATGACGGCATACTGCTGTGACTGCCGCCGCCACTGTTCTGCCCTTCGGCCGATTTCGTACCGTCATTACCCTTCATAAGGCCGTCACCGCTTATGGAATAGGATAAGGAGAGGTTGGCGTTTTTCAGACGCAGAAGGTTGCCGGTCTGGGCCACCTCGAACTTGTTTATCTTGCGGCCGTGGTCATCCACCGCATAGGGGTCGAAGTTGACGTTGCCGCTGATGCCGATTTTGCCGAACACGTTGGTGGAAATCGTAAGTCCCACATCATTCATTTTCAAGGAGTCGGCCAGGAAGTTGTAGCTTGTATTGATGTTGCACTGGTCCAGCAGTTTTATCTTCTTGCTGCCGGTTCCTGTCGTGTCCCGCAGGTCACGCACCTTCGCTTCCAGATTGTTGCCTATGCTGATTGCGGCCGTAGCTGCGCTTCCTCTGCTGGGAACTCCATATACCTGTCCGGAATAGATGTTATAGTCCAGAGAACGGGCTGTGCCGCTCTTGTCCGTGTAATTCAATGTTCGGTAGCCATTGAACTCCGTCGTGTTGTTCGGGGCAAGATTGAAACTTACCGAAGGTTTGATTATATGCCTTATCGCCTGGATTGCGTGCTGTTTTCCGAAGTTGAACAGGCCGTAGATCTGAGTGTCCATCGATATGCTGCCGGAAAGGTCGTGCGTGGCTCCGAAAGTGCTGTATGCCCCTCCACGCTTGTCTTCCACCTTATCCGTTTCAGGGTTATAAACCTTTTCAGTACTGTCGAAGAACCAGTTCATCCCGTAGTTGATGCTCGGGTTGACGTTGATATACTTGAAAATAGTAAAATTCGGAAGGCCTATGTTGAAGCTGTGCTGCATACCGCTCTGGAGCTTGTCGCGGAACCCGGGCTTGCCGAAGTCCGAAGATTTGAAGTTGGCCTTGTTCTGGAAGGTGGTATTGTAGGCCAGGGAGAATTTTTCATAGGCCTTTTCCTTGCCTACGCGGTTCTTTCTTTTGAAAGGATAGAATTTGCTGACGCTGAAGGTAAGGTTGGGCAGCGTGATGGCATAGGATGAATCCTGGGAGTTCTGGCTGTGCAAAGCGTTTATGCTGAGGTTGAACTTGCCGTTCCAATTTCGCGAGTAGGAGATTGAAGAACTGGTCTGGTTGTTCAGGGCTTCGGTGACGCTTCTGGAATTATACCGGCTGTTAGACGGGGTGGAAAAGTTTACAGAGGCGCTGAAAGTGCTTCCAGGGTGTGCTTTGGAATCCTGCTGATGACTCCATCTTACGCCGAAATTGGATGAACTGGTGCAGTCCGGTTCACCTTTCTGCCCCACCTGGTCATATGAATAGTTCACCGCTATGTTGCCGGTAAAATTGTATTTCCACATATAGCGGCTGTTGAAATCCACTGACCAGGAACCGAGCGTGTACCAGCTGCCGGTAACTGACATATCCAGGTAGTCTCCTATTACGAAATACATACCCATATCACGCAGATAGAAGCCCCTGGCTTCCTCTTCGCCTATGGACGGCATCATAAGACCGGTTGCCCTGTCAGGCCGTTTAGGGATGAAACCGAAGGGGAGAACGATAGGGAACAGGGGTACACCTTCGATTACTGGCCAGGCAGGTCCGAACACCGTATTCTGTGAAGGTTTGGTCATTACTTTCGCCGCGGACAAACGCAGATAATAGTGAGGCTCTTCGCAGTCGCAGACGGTATAGCGTCCGTTTGTTATATTGATGGACTGGTCCGGCATCATCTTGATGTTGTTGCCCTGGAGGATACCTTCCTGATCGTGGGTGACCATATTCTTGATGGCGGCTTTCTTCGTCTTGAAATTGTATTTGCACTCCTTCATTTCATAGGTCTGGCCATTGTCGGTCATCACCGGATTGCCCTCCATTTCGCCGGTAGCGGGATTCAGCGTGCCTCGTGCATATACGGTCTGTGCCCCGACGTCGTATTCCATATAATTCGCCGTCAGTTTCATCGTCCCGTATTCCACGCTGACGGAGCCGTAATAATAAAGCATCTGTTTGCCGTCCTTGAATGACTCCACAAGCGAATCGGCGGCGGTGGAGAATGCGGGAGCCTGGAGCGAGCTTCCTTCCATCAATATCGCTGAATCGGCACGGTGCAGGGAATCGGCGCGCCGTATGGAGTCCATACGCACCAGCACGCTGTCAGGAATCACTTTTTTCGTGGTGTCCTTATAGATTGGGACATAGAGCTCTTCCTTCCGTCCTCTTCTGTCGGGGCGTTCGCGACGCTGCGCCAGAACGGTGGCGCTCAACGCGAGAACAGCCAGTACAGACAAAAGTATATTTTTCCAACGAAGCATTAAGAGGCGGGAAATGCAAAAAAAATGCTAAATTTGCAACTAAGAATGTTTGCAGAGCACAAAAGTACGATATTTTTTGCTTATTAGCAAGTAAGTCTAATAAATGCCTGTATATATGCGCGCGAAAGACGCCTTTTTCATACTGACGATGCTGCTTCTGCTGCCGATGAATCCGGCGGCGGCGAATGACACGCGTCTGCACACCGTAGTGCTTGATCCGGGACACGGCGGCAAAGACCCTGGGGCAGTGAGCCGCGACAGGAAAACTTATGAAAAGAATCTTGTCCTGGATATCGCAAAACTTGTCGGGAAAAAGATTGAAAGCGAGTACGGGGATGAGGTGAAGGTTTATTATACCAGAGAGACCGACGTTTTCATTCCTCTGCAGTCGAGAGCTGATTTCGCGAACTCGAAAGGTGCGGATCTTTTCATCTCGATTCATATAGATGCAAGTCCCCGCGGTTCAACGGCTTCAGGCCATTCATCTCACGTACTGGGTGCATCGAGCAATCCGAATCGCGACGTCGTTTCAGGCAACCTGGACGTGTGCAAGAGGGAGAATTCCGTTATCCTTCTCGAGGAGGACTACAGCACCAAATATCAGGGCTTCGATCCTGCCGATGAATCCACTTATATATTTATGACGCTGATGCAGGGGGCATTCTACGAACAAAGCATTTATTTCGCCTCACTGTGCGAGCGTGAAATGTCCAAAGGCCCGATTGCGGCGTCGAAGGGTGTGCAGCAGCACGCGTTTTACGTTTTATGGAAGACGTCGATGCCGTCGGTATTGCTGGAACTGGGATTCATCACCAATGACTCCGACCTTGCCAAATTGAGGACGGAAGAAGGACGGGAGCAGATTGCCGGCAAGATTTTCGAGGCATTCAAGGAATATAAGGTTAACTATGATTCAAGTATGGACTATGGCAATTAGGAAAGAATTCAAACTAGGTATTTTCGTTATCGTGATACTTGTCGCTACATTCGTAGTAATCAATATCCTGCGTGGAATCGACATCTTCGGCCGCGAGATAAAGGTCTATGGATATTTCGAGGACGCCGGCACTCTTGTCGCTTCCGCTCCGGTGCAGATCAGAGGATATGCTGCGGGAAGGGTGAACTCCGTGGAATATGACCCGGCCTCAGACAGATTCGTAGTTGAATGTTCCATCGACAAGAGGTTCAAGATACCGTCAGACAGCCGTCTGGTACTCTACTCGACGAGCATAATGGGGGGCAAGGGCGTAAGAATCGACTATGGAACCGCCGGGGAATATATAAGTGACGGAGCTGTGATGCGGGTAGGGGAGGACGCCGAATTGATCTCAGGATTGGCAGACGGCATCGGAACTATGATTGCCAAGCTTTCAAAATTATCTGATTCCCTTCAGGTTACGGTTTCCGAAGTCAATGCCGTCCTGTCGGCGGAAAATAGAGGAAACATAAGCGCTTCGATAAAACATCTCAACAACACGCTTGCGTCCGCGCAGGCTGTCGCGTCATCGATTGAAGGCAGATCGGAAGACCTTGAGAACATCATCGCTAATCTGAACAGTCTCTCCGAAAAGCTTTCGCCCATTGCCGACTCCGCTCGTTCGACCTTTGACAACGTTGCCGGAATCAGCGGGAAACTGAACGATTCCGATATAGAGGGTACAGTGAAAAACCTGAACTCCGCAATCGTGAGAATCAACGATGCTGTTGATAACTTGAGCTCGCCTTTGGACTCTTTGCTCAATAATGCCGACAGTCTTATCAAAGCAATACAAAAAGATCCTAAAAAGTATATAAAAGTGACGATTTTTTAGCCACGCAATATGCTGTAGTCCGATTATGGCCGATATTTGGTAATTTGGAATTATTCCATATTATAAATATTTTAGAAATCAATCATTTACATCTGATAATGAATCGTAAATGGTTGATTTTCAAATTATAATAAAATATCAAACCAAGGAGTAAGCGACTAGAAATTACAATAAAGAAAATTAAAATACAATAGCATTTTTCACTTTTTTTTAACAAAAATTCAGGAACTTTGCACCCGATGTTGGAAGAAAAGCACATATTGGTTTGGAACGACTGTCTGAAGATCATAGGAAACATCCTTGATACCCAGCAGTTCTCCACTTGGTTCAAGCCCATCAAGCCCATCAAGCTTGAGGATTCCGTCTTGACCGTGGAGGTTCCGTCGCATTTCTTCTGCGAATGGATAGAGGCCACTTATCTCGACTTGTTGAAGAAAACTCTTCAAAGAGTGATTGGTGCCGATGCGAAACTCTTCTATCAGGTCCCTGTCGTTTCAAATGAAAATCCGGTAAGGATTCCTATGCCGTCGGGGGTTGCTCCTGTCAACGGAACAGTCTCGGTGCCTACCGTTACACCGGCAGACAAACCCGGTGCTATGGTTTATCCCGGCATACAGAGGGTGCAGATCAATCCTCAGCTCAAGCCGGAATACAATTTCGCCAATCTTGTTCAGGGCGCCTGCAACCAGATGGGTATCGCAGCCGGTATGAATATTTCCGAAGCCCCCGGCAAGACCGCCTTGAACCCGTTGTTCATTTTCGGCGGCCCGGGACTCGGGAAAACGCATCTGGCTCAGGCCATAGGATTGAGGATCAAGGAGAAGTATCCCGATCTCGTGGTGCTTTACGTGCCGGCCAACCGTTTCAAGACCCAATATATGAATGCCGTAAGCGCCAAGAACAGATTGACGGATTTTCTGGCATTCTATCAGCGCATCGATGTCCTTATAATAGATGACATCCAGGAAATGTGTTCTCCTGGCACGCAGAATGCATTTTTCCATATTTTCAATCATCTGCACCAGAACAACAAGCAGTTGATTTTCACCTCGGACCGTCCTCAGGTCGAGTTGCAGAATTTCGAGCAGCGTCTTCTCAGCCGTCTCAAGTGGGGGCTTTCCGTGCAGTTGCTGACACCGGACTACAATACTCGTCTGGAGATGCTTCGTGCCCGTGCAGCCAGGGAAGGAGCGGAAGTCGATGATACCGTACTTCAGTTCCTCGCCTCGAGAATCAAGACCAATTTCAGGGAATTGGAAGGGGCTCTGCTTTCAGTTATTGCGAATGCCGCTTTCGGGCATCAGGATATTACGATTGAGCTTGCGCAACGCGTTGCGGATATGCTGGTCGACGACACTTCATCGGAGTTGTCGATCGACAAGGTGGAAAAGGCCGTATGTCAGTATTTCAACATTACAACGGAGGATATACATTCTCCTTCACGTAAACGCCAGATAGTACAGGCACGCCAGATTGCAATGTATCTGTCCAGAAACCTGACGTCGTCATCCCTGTCCACGATAGGCGAGCAGATAGGAGGTCGTGACCATGCGACCGTTCTTCACGCCTGCACCACCGTTTCCGACCTTATGGCCATTGACAGGCTCTTCAAGCAGTATGTCAACGACATACAGAGGATATTGACCGAAGCATATTGATTTACGCACTATGGTAAAGATAGCGCCATCCCTGCTTGCCGCAGATTATCTTCATTTGTCGGATGATCTGGAAATCGTGAACACTTACGCCGATTTGTTCCATATGGACGTTATGGACGGTGTTTTCGTTCCAAATATAAGCATTGGCTTCCCCATAGTCGAGGCCGTGGCCGGTGCGGCCGTGAAACCGCTGGACGTACATCTGATGATTGTCAATCCTCAGAATTACGCATTGAGGTTCGCTGCAATCAAGGGCGTCGTTATGGTGTCTTTCCATCTGGAAGCTTGCCCTGACCCCGTCGAATTATTGGAAAAATTGAGGCAGGCGAATGTGAAGGCGGGGCTTGCGATCAATCCCGACCGTAATGTCGAGGAACTGTTCCCTTACCTGGAACACTGCGATTTTGTCCTTCTGATGAGCGTCTTTGCCGGCTTCGGAGGGCAGAAATTCATCGAGGGTACGTATGACAGGATACGGACTCTGAAAAAGGAAATATCCAAAAGATGCCTGAATGTGGAAATAGAGGTCGACGGAGGGGTTTCTCCGATGAACTCGAAGGAATTGACTGACTCGGGCGCCGATATACTCGTAGCAGGCACCTCCGTCTTCAAATCCGGGCATCCGGCGGAAGTTATTGCATCAATGAGATGAGTTTGCTGTTATAGTCTCTTTTCAGAACGTCAGGTTCTGACCAAATAGCGTCAAAACGGGTAGAGAAGTGTCTGAGGTAACCCCTCAGGCATTTTTTTATGTCATAGTCCGATCCTGTAGCCAAAGACATCGAAACAGGGTTGGGAAGATCTTCCGGAAAGTCCTTTTCATTGACGTTGAGACCGATTCCGACTATGCTCCATTGCATATTGCCGCCGTTCAGTCCGTTTTCAATCAGCATACCGCATATCTTCTTGTCCTTGAGGTAAATATCATTCGGCATCTTAATCGATACTTCAATGTTATTTTCCGACAGGAAATCAACTGCGGCCAAGGATGCGGCCATAGTCAGCAGTTGTTGGTCCCGTGCTTTGAGAAGGTGCGCCGCGTCATATTTTACAAGTATGGAAAAGGTCAGGTTCCGTCCTTCTTCCGAATGCCATTTGTGGTCTCCCTGCCCGCGTCCCTTGTCCTGTGAAAAGGCCGCCAGAACGCTGAAGGATTCCAAATCCGGCAGGAGGGAATGCATCTCTTCGTTTGTAGAGCCGACTTTTTCCTTCCAGATAATACTGAAACGGGATATTTTTTCCATTATTTTTGTATATTTGCGTACAAAATTATGCATTAATGGTCAAAAAAGAAATAAAAGTTATTGCGGATGCAATGTTGGAGAAGAAAGGACAGGATGTTCTCTCCCTTGACCTTCGCCCCATAGGCACCGCCATTTCAGACTATTTCGTAGTCTGCAACGCCTCCAGCACTACGCAGGTAAGGGCTATCGCGGACAACGTCGAATATCGGATGGCGGAATTGCTGAAGATGAAGCCGTCCTGCAAACAGGGTACTGAAAACGGAATCTGGGTTATTCTCGACTATGGTATGGCCGTAGTCCATATTTTCCAGACCGAATACCGCAATTTCTACAGGCTCGAAGACCTGTGGGCCGATGCGAAAAGACAAGAATTCAAAGAAAAAGATGGCAGCAAAGAAAAATAAGAACCCGAAATCGACGAAGGTTAAAAAAATTACGCTAAACCTTTCGTGGCTCTACATACTCCTGATAGGGGTTATTATATATATGATGGTCTCTCCCGGTTCTTCCAATCCCCAGAAAGTGGAGTGGGAGGACGTAAAGTCCGCGATACTTGAGGGAGACGTCCAGAAAATAGAGTTCGTACGCAATGATTTTCAGGGATCTGTCACTCTAAGGCCGGACAGATTGCCTAAATACAGTTCATATTTCGGTGGTGAACTGCCGAAGAAGTCTCCTCATTTCACCTTCCTTGTCAGCCAGAGTTTCAATCCCGAAGCCAGTTTCGGGGCTCTCAATGACCAGTTGCCTGAAGAAGATCGTTTCAAACTGGTGATGACGGCCAACAGCCATATGTGGGGCAACGTCATAGAATGGATAATCTTCCCCGTCATCTTCGTGTTGATGTGGGTGTTCATGTTCCGTATGATGAACAGGGGAATGGGCGGGCCCGGCGGTCCCGGAGGCCCCGGGGGAATATTCTCCGTGGGCAGGACTACCGGCAAGCTTGCCGACAAGAAAGACCAGAAGGTGACTTTCAAGGACGTTGCCGGATTGTACGGAGCAAAAGAGGAGGTGATGGAAGTCGTTGATTTCCTCCGCAATCCCAAAAAGTACACGTCCCTCGGAGGTAAAATACCCAAAGGGGTGCTTCTCGTAGGCCCTCCCGGTACAGGCAAGACTATGCTTGCAAAAGCAGTGGCCGGGGAGGCCAATGTACCGTTCTTCAGTATCAGCGGCTCCGATTTCGTCGAGATGTTTGTCGGCGTAGGCGCATCCCGTGTCCGTGATTTGTTCAGACAGGCGAAGGAGAAGGCCCCTTGCATAGTCTTCATAGACGAAATCGATGCAGTCGGTCGCGCAAGAGGCAAGAACGTTGGATTTTCATCGAATGATGAGCGTGAGAACACCTTGAACCAGTTGCTCACGGAAATGGACGGATTCGGTTCCAACAGCGGTGTCATAGTGATGGCCGCCACCAACAGGGCCGATATTCTCGACAAGGCGCTTATGCGTGCCGGACGTTTCGACAGACAGATTCACGTTGATCTGCCCGACCTTAATGAGAGGAAGGAAATATTTCAGGTACATCTCAAAGGTCTAAAGGTGGCCTCTGATTTCGATCTTGAATTTCTGGCAAAGCATACGCCCGGTTTCAGCGGAGCCGATATCGCCAATGTATGTAACGAAGCCGCATTGGTCGCCGCACGCAGGGACAAGGGGGCCATCGAGAAACAGGATTTCCTGGATGCCGTCGACCGCATAATAGGCGGTCTGGAGAAAAAGGGGAAGATAATAACTCCTGAAGAGAAGAAGAGTATCGCATATCACGAGGCCGGCCACGCAACCGTCAGCTGGCTGTTGCCGAATGCCAACCCTCTGTTCAAGGTGACCATAGTGCCGAGAGGCAGTGCCCTTGGTGCCGCCTGGTATCTGCCGGAGGAGCACGTGCTTATGACAAAAGATCAGATGATGGACGAGATGTGCAGTCTGATAGGAGGGCGCGTGGCGGAAGAATTGATGAACGGTACTGTTTCATCGGGAGCGCTCAACGATTTGGAAAGGCTGACGAAGATGGCCTACGGTATGGTGTCATATTACGGAATGTCACCCAAGGTCGGCAATCTCAGCTATTATGATTCCACCGGTTCCAGGGGTTATGATTTGACGAAGCCGTATTCCGACAAGACTGCGGAACTTATGGACGAAGAGGCCAAGCGTCTGGTAGTCGAGGCGCACGACCGTGCACGCGGGATATTGGAAGACAATAAGGAAGGTTTTGTAAAACTTGCTGAAAAATTGCTTGAGGACGAGGTGATATTCGCAGATGACGTGGAAGCTATTTTCGGTCCTAAAGTAGGAGGAAAGAAAGATGAGCAGCTTGCTTAAGCGCTGTATATCCGGTACCGCCTACCTGATTCTGCTGATAGGATGCATACTGTGGTGCAAGTATTCGTTCCTTGCGATAATGCTGTTCTTCTGCGGTGTGATGCTGCACGAATTCATGGCAATGACTATGGGAGAAAAATACAGATTCTCCCAATGCCTTACGATATTCACGGGACTTTCGTTCTTCACTCTGGTCTGGGCGGTAAGGTCATTCTGTTGTGTCACTGCGGAATTCATATTCCTTTCATTGATTCCTCTGATTACGGTGATGGTGAACTCACTGTACGTAAAGGACAAGACTGATTTCGGCAAATTCGCCAACGTTTATACGGCTCTCCTGTATATCGCCATACCGTTGAGCATCAATATCTTTCTTGTAATGAACCCTGACGGGGACTACAGCGGATGGATGCTGCTTGCATTCTTCATCATAATATGGGTATCCGATATCGGAGCGTATGTCTTCGGTATGGCTTTCGGACAGAAATACGGCTCGAAATTATTTCCCAGCATATCTCCAAAGAAGTCCTGGATAGGATTCTGGGGAGGTTTTGCAGTAGCAATAGCGGCATCTTTGGTAATGTATTTTACCGGTTTCTGGCAATTTGCGGGTCTTTCCGAAATGACCTGGTACCACGCGCTTGCGCTGAGTGTAGTGATGAACATAACCGGTGTTTACGGAGACTTGTTCGAATCCCAGTGGAAACGGCACTACGCAGTGAAGGATTCCGGAACCATCATCCCGGGACACGGCGGATTGCTCGACCGTCTCGATTCGACTCTTTTTGCCGTTCCGGCCGGAGTGATTTACCTATCGATTTTTCATCTCATTACAACCTTATAGAAAATGAAAATCCAGAAAGACAGCAGGGGCACCGTATATCGGGTTTCGGCAGTATGCCTGACACTTACCGTCATATCATTCGTTTTCATAAAGAATCCCTGGATCATGTGGCCTCTTATAACGGTTTTACTGTGGTTCACCTGGTTCATAGTCTTCTTCTTCCGTGTTCCGGAAAGGGAAAGGTCTCAGGGAGACGGGCTTGTGACCTCGATTGCCGACGGCAAGGTGGTCATCATAGAGAAAGTTTTTGAAAAAGAATATCTCAAGCGTGACTGTATCCAGATATCGGTATATATGAACTTCTTCAACGTACATACCAATTTCTGGCCATTCGACGGAGTCGCCACCTATTATAAGTATCATCCCGGCAAATATCTGCTTGCCTTTATGCCAAAGGCCTCGGAACTTAACGAACACGCGAGTGCCGGAGTAAGATATGGTGATTCCACATATTCTGGCCCCGGAGCCGGTACTGAAGTCCTGTTCAAGCAGATTGCCGGAACTTTCGCCAGAAGAATCGTCAATTATGCCCACGTCGGAGATTCCTTCGAGGGAGGAGACCAGTGCGGTGTCATCAAATTCGGAAGCCGTCTTGACATCTTCCTCCCATTGGATGCGGAGATACTTGTACGGGTAGGGGACAAGGTAAAATCGATAGAAACACCCCTTGCAAGGCTGAAATAGGCAAAAAAATCAGCTTTTTCCGCAGTAAAGCTTTGAAATTACAATTTTTTAACTAAATTTGCTATCGCAATAACTTTTAAACATTTTTAAAAATGAAAAAATTAGTTAAACAGATTGATGAGCTCTTCGCAGCCATCTCAGTTGATGCAAACAAAGCAGTTGCCGGTAACAAAACTGCCGGTGCTCGCGCACGCAAGGCTTCTATCGAACTTGAGAAAGTTCTGAAAGAATTCCGTAAAGTTTCTATCGCTGAATCAAAGAAGTAATCTTCAAGGATTATTTCTCTGCATCAATCAGAGACAACAACCTGTCTATAGCCTCCTCTTCGGGGATGTGCTTATAGATAGGTTCTTTTTTTCTGTATATTGAAACAAGACCACGTCCCTCGCCGACATAACCATAGTCGGCATCTGCCATTTCACCGGGGCCATTGACAATGCACCCCATTACGGCAATGCAAACGTTTTTGCCAACGCCGGCAGTTGCGGCTTTTACCTGTTCGAAAGTTTTCTCCAGATTGAACATTGTTCTTCCACACCCCGGGCAGGCCACATATTCAGGTTTGTAGAACCTCCGTCTGCAGGCCTGCAGCAACTCGTTATTCAGATATTCATCCTTTTCCTTGCCGAACGGACCGTTCAGGGCGACGCTGTCAATCTTCTTCTCCAGCAGGTCTTTGCCATAACGGCAGCATACCGATATCAGATATTTGTCCCATTCCGGCAGGTCAATCGTTCCCAAACCTTTTTCTTCATTCCTGACACAGTCGACGATCGCTTTCCCTACGGGGATTTCATTTGCGGGGTCTTCCGTGAGCGATACTCGTATGGTGTCGCCTATACCTTCCGACAACAGCGCCGAAATGCCTACGGCAGATTTTACGCGCGCGGAATCTCCGTTGCCGGCCTCCGTAACGCCCAGGTGGGTAGGGAAGATATAGCCTGACCTTTCCATCTTTTCCTGGAGCAGTCTGTATGCCTGCACCATAACCAGCACGTTGGAAGCCTTCAAAGAAACCACGACGTTGAAAAAGTCTTCTTCAATGCACATCTGCAGCCATTCCATAGCAGCCTGCGCCATACCTTCGGCCGTATTGCCGTAAAGTTCCGTGATTCTTTTCCCCAAGGATCCGTGATTGATGCCCACCCTGATGGCGGTGCCGTGTTCCTTGCAGATCGCTATCAGCTTGCGGAAGTCCGCGCAGGCTTTTCCGTGGTCGGGATTGAAATTGCCTGGATTCACCCTGACCTTTTCAACCACCTTGGCAACAGCCAGCGCCACGTCGCTCCTGAAATGAATGTCGGCAACGAGTGGAGTGTCGTATCCTGCCTTACGCAGTCCGGAACGGATTTCTCCGATTGCCTGGACTTCGGCCATACCCTGAACCGTCAGACGTATGATTCCTGCACCTGCCTGAGCAAGCCGGATGCATTGTGACGTCGAAGCCTCTATGTCGGCGGTATGCGTATTGCACATAGTCTGAACAACGATCGGATTGCCTCCACCGACCGAAACGTTACCTATCCTGGCTGTTATCCGTATCATTTTCAGTTTCAATAATATCGTTTTGCTGCTTTTCTTCCGTCAGGATGCGAATCGCGTCTTCCCTGGCTTCCCGTTTCATCTGTGAGCGTGTCTTGCCGATTCTCTTGGTCAGCTGGTAGTGTACACCTATCGAGAAGGAAAGATTCGTCGGATAAGACCACTTGTAATAGTATTTGGACATCTCCGTATGTTCCATAGTATGCGCATCGACATTCGGCTGGTGCAGATTGCACCAGGAATATTTGTAGAAGCACATTATGTGGATCTCGACAGGGTCGAAGACCAGGGCGAAACCGCCGCCTCCCTTTATACCGTAATCCCACCTGTTCTCGTTTGGATGGAAAGTGTTCATATATGTCTTTTTGCTTTCCGGGACTGTGCTGAGGTATTCGCGCTTGATTGACATCCTGTATCCTCCGTAAATACCTATGTCGGCCATCACCTTCATCTTCCAGAAATCGAAGTGGAGATGGGCCAGCAAGGGGACTTCGATTGTCTCTATCGTCGCCTTGTATGCATTGAGGATATTGTCCATATATCCCGTACCGTCATTCTTCTTGAATTTGTATCCGTCCTTGGAATAAAGTATGCTGGCCTGAATGCCGAAATAGGGCATATAGCCGAAAAGCTTGCCGTACAGCGTATAGGTGATGCCGACATTGACTGGCATGAACACCGATTCGGCGTTGCGGACGGGGTCGAAAGAACAGTTTGCCAACCCCACCCCATAAGTTACGCCCAAAAGGCTGTAGTCATTGATTTTGGAATAGTTCTCCAATATTTTGGCAGTATCCAGCGGCATCCGTATGGGATGCAACGTATCTATCTGCTGGGCGGAGACAGCCTGGCAGACGGACACAATAGCCACGACGGATATTACCAAACGTTTTATCATTCGAACATTTTCCTTATATCGATATCCTGGCTGACCTCAGAAGAAGAGGGGATTGCCAGGAGAAAGTCATTGTCTTTCAATTTGTAGAATCTTACTTTCTCCGGTTGCAGGTGTTTCAGCAGGTCACCTGTATCCACCATATTGTTTCTGTTGGCATCACAGGCCACCCTGATGCAATAATTGCCATCCTTCAGGTATGGGAAGGGCAATACGGAATCGGCATTTATGGTATAACTGCGCAATACCGCCGCACGTTTTTCATCCATAAGGTCGATTATGTATTGCGGTCCTCCTTTCTCCACTCCGGTCACGTGCAGGGTCAAAGTGCTGAGCTTGTCATCGTCAGGGAGTTTGATGCTCACTACGGTACTGTCATTGTAATATCCGTTGATATCCATGAACTTGCGTTCCGGCACGGTAAGCTTGTATTCATATCCGGGCAGGATCTTTCCCATATGCCTTATCCTTACCGTCCTGATGTCGTTGGTGTCCCTCTCAATACTGTATTTCCCTTTTTCCCTTTTCTGACGGGCATTGGTGACCTCGTATTTAAGACTGTCAAAAGCTTCCTTGACGAGAGGGTAATTGAAAGATACGGCTATTCCGTCCTGCTCGAAGGTCTCCGCCTTGTAATTCACCTTATAGACGGCTATCGTGTCTTCGTGCTTGATATCCTTGCGATAGCTCTTTGCCGGAAGTTTGTTCTCCTTTGGCTTGACAAGCTTGATTTTTTCTTTTGTTCTGGTCAGTTTTCCGGTAGAGTCCGTCTTCATATAGTCCACGGTCAGCTTCAGCGTATCCGGCTGCGCCTTGCGCTCGTTTATCCAGAACACGAGAGAATCCTTCTCCGGGTTGAACTGGGCTATGACGTCCTTGGCCTTGATGCCCTTGAAATAAACCTTGCGTATCTGGGGGTCGGGGGCCATGAAGGTAATGTACGAGGTTCTGTCGTCAACCCTCACCTTGTTGACTATCATCTGCTTGCCGGGATTGCCCTTGAACAGGTTGAGCTCATATTCCGTCTTACGTTTCAGGCAGGACAGAGTATCCATCATATCGAATTTATAGAGCTCGTATATATCTCTGCCCACTTTGTTTTTCGGTGTGATTGCGGAATCCAGAAAGGCTATCTTCTCGGTTTCAGGATTGTACATATTGTCGCCGTTTTCATCGATTATGGCATACATACGGAAAACGGTGTCCTGGATGTTCCTCAGGCAGAAGAAGCCCCAGTCGTCGGCTTTGACGGCGGCATCCGGCCTGTGCTGATAGACTGCGGAGTCCGCCTGATCCTTATACAACATCACCGTCGCCCCTTTTGCCGGTTTCAAGGTTATGCAATCCTGGACAAGGCCGGTAACGTACATCGAATCTATTCTCTCACCGGTACTGAATGTCAGCGCATACCCGGGGAACGGATTGCTTTCGTTGACGTCAACGATGGCCCCGGTTATGTCTATGGTGTATGTCGTGTTAGGCAACAGGTCCTCGTCGAAATAGACGATTATACTTTTGCCGGAGATTCTTGTCTTGAAGGGCTTCTCCAAAGGAGGGGAGAAGGTTATGTTCTTCTGATCCTTGACCTGTACGTATTCATTGAATTTGAAGACCATTTCAGTCCTGTGCTGCGGTACGTTCATCTGTCCGGGAAGAGGATACACGGCCACCAGAACGGGCGGTATGGTGTCCTTCGGGCCACCTGTCGGGGCGGACGTCGTATTGGCACAGGAGTGCGACACGAACATCGACGCCAGAATGATTCCGGCCGGGACAAGAGGTATGAGGGATTTGAATTTCATAATCTACAGGTCGATTCTGATTACCTTCTGGATACCCCGGATTTCACCAAGCAGTTTTATCACGGAATCCAGCGTTTCCGTATCGTGTACCCAGATATCCATATAGCCGTCGAAAAGGCCGTCGTGGGTGTTGATGTTGATGCCCTT
>JAKSJV010000109.1 GCA_024402005.1 Bacteroidales bacterium | reverse complement strand
GGCCGTTTCTCATTACGCTTATCACCATACAGCCGGAATGGCGCATATTGGTGTCGCCCAGTCTCATTCCCGTGAGTTCGGATTTTTCGTAAAGGGTGATTGTGCGTACGTCGAAATCCGATTCTCCGCCAGTTCCGGGTTGTGAACATTCTTTCATCTGCGAGATGAAATTGTCAAGTTGCTGACGTGTTCCGACAGCCAGAAGAAGGTCTCCCGGCAAAATCAACTCTTCTCCCTTGGGAATCAGTATCGATTTCGTTCCGCGTTGAATCTTGATGATGTTGACGCCGGAAGTGTGCCTGAACGGCATTTCGCGGAGGCTCTTGCCGGCATAGGAGAAATCGGAGGATACTTTGCAGTTTTCGATGAATACGTTGTAATTCTCCATCCGTGCCTTTATGGCGGTGGTGACTGGAGCCTGTGACTTGTCATATTCCTCCTTGGCGTGCAGGTTTGCGATGAACATATCTTCAAGTCCGGTGAAACGAAGCGATACTCTTCTGGCAATGAAGAAGACCAGGAACAGTCCGGCGAACATCAGCGCCAATTCCCATCCGCTGAGTTTCAGATAGGGCATTATGGCGAACACTGCAAATTCGACAGCCATGAATACGCGGAGAATTATCGAAGCCAGGACTGGAATTTTTGACCTGGAGTCCTTCCTGACAAGGATTTGGGCGAGCGATTTCAAATCATCTCCGTTGACGGCCAGTCCGTACAGGAGAGGAAAGATGACGGCAAGAGTGACGATGACGTCCACGATTTTGCACGTCATGGATTCCGGATCGCTGAATATACGGGCATTCAACATCGGCATAGCCTTGTTCAATCCTATTATGAGGACGATGATAAGCATACTGTAGAGTGCCACCCTTCTGAGATATTTCTTGATGAAGACGGCCCAGTCGTTCTTCTCCGCCATATTGGTCAGGTTCGAAATCTCTGATTTCAGGCTCTGCCGGTCAATGAATTTCTGAGGCATCTTCTTATGGAACCATCTGGAAACGGGATTCGCCGCCTTAATCATATATGGTGTGGTGAACGTCGTTATCACGGACACCGCTATTATTGACGGATAGATGAAATCGCGCAGTACGCCGAGAGAACATCCCATCCCCGCTATGATGAATGAAAATTCACCCAATTGGGGAAGGCTGAAGCCCACGTGGATTGCCGTATCCAGACCTCTTCCCGCGAACAGGACTCCCGTGGTGGAGAAAATCAGGATTCCGGCCATCGCAACCAGCGTGATGGCAAGGATGACCTTCCAGTACTGGAAGATGACCACAGGGTCGACCATCATTCCCACGGAGACGAAGAATATGGCACCGAACAGATTCTTGAGACTGACCGTTATGCGCTCGATGTGTTCTCCTTCTGTCGTCGAGGAGAGGATTGACCCTATCAGGAATGCCCCCAGCGCGGAGGAAAACCCTACGGAATTGGCAAGCACCACCATAATGAAGCACAGCCCGACGCTGATGAGCAGCAGAATCTCGTCTGACAGATATTTGTTGGCTTTTTTAAGGAGTGTGGGCAGGGCGAATATCCCGATAAGGAAACTGACAACCAGGAAAAGGACCAGTTTGCCAAGGGACAGCAGCATATCCGTTCCGGAGAATTTGTTCGAGACGGCGATGGTGGAGAAGAGGACCATCATCAGGACTGCCAGCAGGTCCTCCACGACAAGGAGGCCGAACACCAGGGTCGCATACCTTTCGTTCTTGAGTCCGAGATCATCGTATGCCTTTATTATTATGGTGGTGGAACTCATCGAGAGCATTCCTCCCAGGAAGATGCATTCCATCTTCGTCCATTCCATAACGGTCCCCAGCGTGTAGCCGGTGACGAACATACCTATGCATATCGTTATCGCCGCAATTATCGCCGCGCTTCCCACGTTGAGCAGTTTCTTGAAATTGAACTCCAGCCCGAGACCGAAAAGCAGGAAGATTATGCCGAGTTCCGACCACTGGTGAACCGATTCCGGAGAAAACTGCTGTACCAGGCCGAGATGGGGTCCGACGATGAACCCCGCTACGATATAACCGAGAATCAGAGGCTGCTTGAGCGCCTTGAAAATTACCGTGAACAATCCCGCTGAAATCAGGATTATGGCCAGTTGCGTGACCAGTGTAAGTTCGGATGACATTCTGTGTGGATTCTAATATCCCACAAAATTAGTCATTGTTTCCGAAAAAAACGAATGTTTGCGCAAAACGCGAGTCACTCGCGTTTTGCGCAACTTTTGTTGGTTATTCAAAAAATTATTCATAATTTTGCATACATATTCAAAATGAAAATGAACGAAAAGACAGACCGCAAAAGTGAAATCAAGGCGATTATCGCCACAGGCAACATCCATAATCAGGAGGAACTGATGTCATACCTGGAGGCAAGGGGATTTTCCATCACCCAGGCCACCCTTTCCAGACTTCTCAAGGACCTTGGCGTGGCAAAGGTATATGACAAGCTGTACGGCTACTGCTACCGGCTTCCTTCATACGAGAACAGCTTTGACAAGGCCTATCGTGAAATCAGGCCGGCTGACGGCATCCTTTCCGTTGAATTCTGCGGGAATATCATTGTCATCAGGACAATCCCCGGATTCGCCAATGTGATAGCATCTGTCATCGACAGGAATATGGATACTGAGATTGCCGGCACGATTGCCGGTGACGACACCATCTTCGCCACTTTCAGGACGCGCTTCACTGTCCAGCAGGTCGTTTCGTCCCTCGAACATTATCTTCCTTCAATAGAATTGAAAATCAAACGTTAATATTCAATATGAGCGAAATCAAAGTAGAAGTAGCTTCTCTGAAACATCTTCCATACGTCCCTGAAATCCTCAAGACCATAGAGGATGCCGCAAAGGTAAGGGGTACCGGCATTGCAAAGCGCAAGCCGGAATATGTCGAAAGCAAAATCCGCGAGGGCAAGGCCATCATAGCGATGGACGGTGACAATTTCGTGGGATTCTGCTATATCGAAAGCTGGAGTCATGAAAAATTCGTGGCAAACTCCGGACTGATTGTCAAATCCGAATACAGGGGCCGGGGAGTCGCCACCGAAATCAAGCGCAAGGCGTTCGAACTTTCCCGCGAGAAATTCCCCGATGCCAAGATTTTCGGTCTTACGACCGGTCAGGCCGTGATGAACATCAACACCCAGCTCGGTTATGTACCAGTCACTTTCGGAGAACTGACTGATGACCCCACTTTCTGGAAGGGCTGTGAGAGTTGCGTGAATTACGACGTTCTTTGCCGCAACGATTTGACCCGATGCCTCTGCACGGGTATGCTCTACGACCCCGCAAAGCATCCCGAGGCCCAGAAAAAGAAAGTTGTCGTCGCTTTCAGCGGCGGCCTCGACACCTCCTTTACCGTAATGTATCTTGCAAAGGAAATGGGGTATGACGTATATGCGGCCTGTGCAGATACCGGCGGCTTCTCTGCGGAGCAGCTCAGGACCAACGAGGAGAACGCCTACAAACTCGGGGCGAAGAAATACGTGACCCTCGACGTTACGAAAGATTATTATGACAAGAGCATCCGCTATATGGTCTATGGCAACGTGCTCCGCAATGGCACATATCCAATCAGCGTTTCCAGCGAACGCATCTTCCAGGCACTTGCCATCGCAAGATATGCAAAGCAGATAGGGGCACAGGCCATTGCCCACGGTTCGACCGGGGCGGGCAACGATCAAGTCCGTTTCGATATGACCTTCCTTGTGGCCGCTCCCGGAGTTGAAATCATAACGCTTACCAGGGATATGGCGCTGACAAGGCAGCAGGAAGTCGATTATCTGAACAAACACGGGTTCAAGGCGGATTTCGCAAAATTGAAATATTCATACAATGTCGGACTTTGGGGCACCTCCATCTGCGGTGGCGAAATACTCGATTCGCGGCAGGGTCTTCCTGAAAGCGCATATCTCAAGCAGGTTACAAAGCAGGGAAGCGAGACGGTGAGCCTTGAATTCAGCAAGGGGGAACTTGTCGGTGTGAACGGAGAAAAGTTCACCGATCCCATCGCGGCAATCCGCAAGGTTGAATCAATCGCCGCTCCCTACGGCATCGGGCGTGACATGCACGTCGGAGATACAATAATAGGTATCAAGGGGCGCGTCGGTTTCGAGGCCGCCGCCGCAATGCTCATAATCTCCGCCCACAAGTTCCTGGAGAAGTTCACCCTGAGCAAGTGGCAGCAGTACTGGAAGGACCAGGTGGGCAACTGGTACGGTATGTTCCTCCACGAGAGCCAGTATATGGAGCCTGTGATGAGGGATATCGAGAAGATGCTCGAGAGCAGCCAGAGGAACGTCAGCGGTACGGTCACTATGGAACTCCGTCCATACACCTTCTCGACCGTCGGTGTCGATACTGAGAATGACCTTGTGAAGAACAAGTTCGGGGAATACGGAGAGATGCAGAAAGGGTGGACCAGCGAGGACGCCAAGGGCTTCATCAAGGTCTCATCCACGGCTCTCCGCGCCTTCTATGCATC
>JAKSJV010000108.1 GCA_024402005.1 Bacteroidales bacterium | reverse complement strand
CCGACCGTTCAGTCATTTACGAAAAAACCGCCGACATCATCATAGATGCCGACGGTCTCGAATTCGACGCGGTCGCAGCCGATATCATCAATAGATTGCCTTGATCCAGGGAGCCTTGCTGTCAAGAAATTCCTTTACGGCCACAGGTACGTCGGTACAAAGATAATCCGCACCCAAATATGCCCCGAATACGGCGTCTTCAGGGCTGTTGCCCGGCCAGAGGCTTACAATGATACCGGCCTTATGGGCTTTCTTCACAGCTTCGCGTGAAGTTCCGTCCATAGTAGCTCCCAATCTGTTTATACCGAGAGCCTTGCACAGCGCTATGGTTTCATCGCAGCAGGGTTTGCCTGTAATGGCAAGCATTTCGGCTTCAGGGTGTTTATGTTTGATATAAAGCAACCCGCGATAATCGCTGGAAGTGAAAATGTAACTGGCACCCTTTGGGGTGTTGGCCGTGACCTTCTTGTACAGCTTGTCGCAATACTCGTGAAGCCTCTCTTCGGGATACAGTTCCTTGGGTCTTGTCTTGAGTTCGAACTCGACATAGGTCACATCTCCTTTCTTGTTCAGCCAGTCGATCAGTTCATCCAGGAACATCACCTTGTGGCCGCCCTTGGTATTGGCCTTGCGTATCTCGGCCGCCGTCATTTCCTCAACCTTTCCCTCCATATCGGTGGTACGCTTGAGGTCCGCATCGTGAAGAATCACCAGAACACCGTCCTTTGTCATCCTGACATCAGTCTCGTAGCCGCGATAACCGGCCGCGTAGCTGGCCTCGAAGGCGCTGAGGGTGTTCTCATCATACTCCTTTCGTCCCCCGCGATGGGAGAAATAGCGCACCTCCTGGCTCTGGGCATAGAGAGTTGCCGCCAGAGAAAGTGCGAGCAATACTGTTGTCAATCTTTTCATATAGATATCATCTTGTTTTTTACTTGATTTCCCAGGCACCGCCCTTGCCGAACACCTTCTCCACCAGAAGGTCATAAATCTGCGCGCGTTTCGCGAGGTCAAGAAGATTGATGCGGTAGCGCATCACCTGTGTGAAAGGCACCATATCGCGAAGCATCTGACGGCTTACACCTATGTCTGAAGGATCCGTAGGCGCACCCACCGTCTTGAACAGACGCTGCATCTTTTCGAAAGGATAGACCTGCGCGCGGTACTGCTGTTTGAGCGAAGGCCACTGCTGTTTGACAAGGGTCAGCTGACGACGGACCTCATCCTTGTCGGCATATTTCTTTGTCATTTCACGTGCTCCGAGCTCCGGATCCACAAAATCCTTGAAGATTGCACGGGCACGCTCCTGCTCTTCTTCAAGCGAAGGCCAGGCCTCGACGCATTTGTCAATGTCCAGCCCGGTAAGGTCCAGCTTCAGGAATTCATCGAAGAAGGCGCACATCGTGAGCGTCCCTATCGCCACCTGGAAACCGTGGCTTTGAAGTTCGCCTTTGTAGCGGTGTGCCGTCATATCCAGATAGTGGCTGAACAGATGGTCCGTGCAGGATGCAGGGCGGCTGGAACGTGCGGCCTGCATCGCGATGCCGCTGAGGAACAGTCCCTCGAATACCAGGCCGATTGCCTTCTTGTCCTTGCGTGCGACGCCTTCCGGGTCGGAAAGCATCTCGTCAAGGCAGTCCTGGAGCACGTGCCAGGCCGCCGGATGTATGGGCTCTGTACCGAACAGGTCGGCAATCATCCACTCCGCACCGCACGGCACTTTTGCTGCCAGGTCGGCATAGCCGGCGGCCGTCATCCAGGCCGGAGCGCTTGCAATCACGTCCCAATCACCTATCACCGCAACGGGAGCCGGACATTCGAAAGTCTGCTTAAGGCCCTTGTATGTGATTGATGCCCCGAAAGACGAATAACCGTCAACGGATGCTGCCGTAGCAACACTCAAATACGACTGCTTGTGGTGCGCCGAGCACAGTTTGCAAAGGTCGTTGATGACGCCGGAGCCCACCGAAACGGCTACTGCGCCGGTCTCGTCGAGAACCTTGTCCACCATCTCTACATATTTCCACTCGGCGTGGAACTTTTCGTCGGGAATGAGGAACTTCTCCACATCCACGCCGGCATTCTTCAAGTCGGCATAAACCCTTTCCCCCGCTGTGGGCCAGGTGTTGCAGTCAGCAATCACCACCGCTTTTCTGCCGGGAAAACATTCCTTGAACGTACCTGCCACCTTGGACAGGACCCCCTCGCCGATGAACGCGAATTTAGTGTCACCGGCAATCTTGAGAGCATTCAGAATTCTTTCTTCACTTGTCATATCGTTATTGAATACATTACAAATGTAACATTTTTTTCAAAGAAAAGAGCCTATATTCCTATTATAATATCCACAGGAACCGTCTATACCTATCTGTATAGGATGAGAAAAGCCTCCGGGCTGTCCCCGAAGGCCTTCATTTCCGCCATTCAATCGCTATGCGCGATGTAACATATAACATATTAAAAGTTAATGAATAATTTGCACATTAACTTATAATATATTATATTTGCATCCAATTGAATGATACACATATGGAACTCAAGAAATACTCTGACGTACAAATACTCCAACTGCTTGGACTGAGATTCAAGGATTACAGGCTGGGACTCAATCTTTCACAAGATAATCTTGCGAAGGCAGCTGGTGTGTCCGTCTCCACCCTACACAAGTTCGAGACAGGTACGGCAACTAACATAAACGTTACCAATCTGATGTCTTTGCTGCGCCAGGTGGGCCTTCTGGAACGCATAGACAACTTGATTCCTGAGCAACCCTTCAATCCATATATCACAGATAAAGCCCGCAACAGACAGCGGGTAAGCAGAAAGAACAATGGCTAAGAATATTGACACAGGCCGCTTGAGCGTAAGACTCTGGGGTGCAGAAATCGGGCAGCTCTGCTGGAATGCCGCCAAGGGTAATTCGTACTTTTTCTTTTCAAAAGAATTCCTGGCATCCGGCCTTGACATCGCTCCGCTAGTCGCGTCCATCAAAAATCCGGAGTCACGCTTTGCCATATTCGGGAACACAGATTCCCCGAAATACCAGAGGCTCCCTCCGTTCATCGCCGATTCACTGCCGGACGACTGGGGCAACAGCCTGTTTGACCAGTGGTTTGCCGAGAACGGTTATCACGAGAAGGACAAGACTCCTCTTGCCAAACTGTCGTTCATCGGGGCCAGGGCTATGGGTGCGCTGGAGTTTCTTCCTTGCAGCGAAGATACTTTCAACACGGACGAAAAGCTCGTAATCCCAAAACTTTACGAATTGGCGAAGAAGATAGAGCGCGACAGGGACAATGCACGCATATCTTCTGATGAGACTCTCACACAGAAGGCCTTGATGGCCGTCGGCACATCTGCAGGCGGGCGGTTCAAGAAGGCCATCATAGCTATGGATGAAAGAGGTGACATATACTCCGGACAGACATCAACTGACCCTGACAGACAATATTATATCTTGAAATTCAACACTCCGGAATTCTGTATTTCAGAGACGGAGAAGACCTGGTATGACATTGCCACCGCCGCGGGTATCACAATGATGCCGTCACAGCTTATCGAGGTTGAAGGGACGAAGCATTTCCTGACGGAGCGTTTCGACCGAAGGGACGGCGAGAAGATATTCACCCAGACTCTTGCAGCAGTTAACCCGGAGGCTGACACCTATGAGGCACTTTTCGAGACCTGCAGGTTGTTGTCAATTCCGAAGGACGAGCAGAACGAGTTGTTCCTGCGGACCGTTTTCAATGTTCTATCGAACAATACCGATGACCACCCGAAGAACTTCTCATTCATTATGGACAGGGACGGAAACTGGCACCTATCTCCGGCCTACGACCTGTGCTTCATACTAAAGAATGGCACATCAGCGCAAAAGGCACACGTATTCTCCATCCGCGGCAAACACGAAGATATAACGGATGATGACCTGAAGGAGTTCGCGATTCGCAACGATATCAAGAATCCGGCAAAATACATTGCAAAGGTCCGGACTGCCCTTTCTGAATTTGAGAACCTCGCCATTGCAAACGGCATCGCACCATTCCTTATCCGAATCATGAAAAACCGCCTGCACGAACTTTCACCGGGAATTTTCAATACAGGAGATGCGGATATCCCTCAATTACTGAGATTTGAGATTACGGAATCATCAAATATTCACCTTTACGCCACGGTGGACGGCAAGCAACGCAGACGTGTCATCACGCCCAGGAATGCCTCATATCAGGACCTGTTATCTGCAGCGAAATCTCAACTATCCGAAGATGATCAGAAGAAAATCATAAGATTGTATTTCTAATAATTATCAGATCACCGCACTGATTTGTGTGCAAAATATTCCAAAAATTGCACTACTTTCGGTGCAATGAAATCCATAAATACAAAGGATGGTTCCCCGTATCCTCTACAGATAATGGCAGCTTGGCATAAGACTCCATATCTCGCCGACAAGCCAGACAATTGCTCTAATTTATCGCTTCTCCTCCAACATACTCACCAGAAGATCAACCGTAGTGCATGGGTTGTGTTGTG
>JAKSJV010000107.1 GCA_024402005.1 Bacteroidales bacterium | reverse complement strand
AGCCCGTTGACTGCACAGAAAGGTCTGGGAGCCACAAGCCCGGCTATTTCTCCGGCTTCGCAGAGATTCAGGATGCCGGGAATGTAATTGCACTCGCAATGGCGGCGGAATCCTATGCTGCCCTCGAAAGTGGCGAAAGCCGAACCGGGAAGGGACATAGAAATACGCTCATCGAGAGCAGCGGCATACAGCGATACAGTTCCGCCGCCCGAGTTTCCCGTGACGATGACGTTTCGTCTGTCAACAGGCAGGTTTGCGAGCGCCCAGTCGAGTATCTTCATTATATCCCAGACCCTGTCGCCTACCGGGGTGCGTCCCACGAGCAGGTCTTTGAGCATAAGATCCCGGCAGGATGAAGTATTGTCCGCAGCAATGTCCGTGGCGGACCGCGTCTCGCCGAAGCCCCTTTCCGTAGGAGCTATGGCGATAAAACCGAATTTTGCGGCCTGGACCGCTATGTCTCTCTCTCCTTCCTCCCCTTTCTTCCTGTCCTCTTCGTTCACATAGATACCGGCAGCCCTCTCCGTATTCTTGGCGTGGCCGTGAGGTGTAAGCAGAAGCGGCACTAGGCCATCCTCTCCTTTCGGAAGCATTATTATGACAGGCAACCAGACATCCTCCTCCGTCCTTATCTTCCACCGCTGACGCACAGCATATCCCAGGTCCTCAGAATCAACCCGAACCGCCTCAGGCATGAAGCCCGGATTGGTCATCTCTATCACATCCAGACCAAGCGTCTTAGCTAAGGTCCATCGCAGACTGTCACGCCATTCATCATAAAGTTCCGCGCCGAAGCTGTCGAAAGCGAAACGCCTCTCTGCGGCCGCATACATCCTCCGGCTATGGCCGTCGTAAGAGAATTCTCCGGCTGACTGCGCATACAGGCCGGATACTGTCAGGAAAGACAGGCAGAGTGCAAAGAAAATCCTTTTCATTTCAGATTCATTAGCAATTGTGCGGCATAATAGGTACTCATAACCGTCAGATGCCTTGCGGGAATGGCAAAGGCATAAGTACTGACAATAATGGAACTGTCGGAAATGACAAAAAGCAGAGAGCCGACGGCAAACAGTATCCAACAGGGACGGGACTGGCTGATTGCCATAAAAGACATTGCCGTCAGCACCGCAAGGTAAGTCAATCCCACTGCAATCATAGCAGGCCCTGAAGTCTTGAGAAGTCCGGGCAGGGATATTGCCGTCACAGTACCCACTATCAGCAGCAGAATAGCAATGCAGACCCATTGCTTCACGGTTTTCAGACAGAAATGGCGGCTGTATGCGGTAATGTAGAAGCAGTGTGACAGAGCGAAGAATATACCCATAGTCATCAACGGGCCACTTATGTCGCCTATGGCAGAGAACAGAAGCGCAGCCGACATCAGGTAGCGGCCCCTGTCCCCCGTTTTGAGTGCAAGGTATAAAGTATTGACCAGCAGCAACGCTATGGGCAGCACCTTGAATACCGGTCTTGCCGGCTCGGGCACGTCGGCAAGACACACACCCGCATACATCATGCAGAGGGCCAGGAAGACAATTATGAGATTCTTCGTTTTCACTTCTTGATTTGTTTCAGTTCTTTGTTCCTGTATTCGGCAAAGAATCTGATACGGCCGTCCTCATCGTGAATCCAAGTAGTGAATTCAGGGGAGCCCTCTTTCACCACAATCATCCTGAGGCCATGGGCCAAATCGTTGTATGTGGTGTCATCACCGGAGAAGCCACCGTAACCCAGTACTATTCCACAATGGTTTACGATATAATTGTTGTTGTGGTCGTGTCCCGCGAACACAGCCATCACATTGCCCGTCTCGAACATTGCCGCGAACATCCCCGAATTGATTGTTCCGCATGCTTCCCTTTCCCCCCTGACACCGATAATCGGGCCCTTGTCGGCGGCCTGTCCGTATTCGAAAAGAGGGATATGAAAGAATGCCATCGACGGTATGTTCACCCCTCCGTTGCCCTTTGTGGAAGCCACGCACTCATTCCTCAGCCAATCCACCTGAGCGTGAGTGAACCAGGCATACTTGCCATAGTTCTTGTCAAATCCCATTGTCTCGGTATAGTCGTGGGAGTCCAGCACATAAATGTCGAATGCCGGCTTTCCGTCCTTGTGCGCATGAACGGGGATGCGCATGTCAGCAAGTTCTCCCTTCTCATTCAGGGTGTTGAGAGCATATTTGCCGGCCGTCACCAAAGAGGACATCTCGGGCCGCTTGAGCATAGGGAAGCCTTCCGCGTCATGATTGCCGTAAGCTATCACGTAAGGAATCTTATATGAATCCATCTTGTCTATAAGCACGTGCCACATATCCACTCTCAGGGATCTGGCGCCTGTGACGATGTCGCCGGTAAACACCACCATGTCAGGATGTTCCGCCTTAAGGATCGTGTCTATCCTGGCAAGGGTCCGGTTCCACAGTTCGGGCTTCTCATATTGCATATGGCAGTCAGTCAGATGCATGATGCGGAACTCTCCTTTTTCATCAAAGGACAATCTGGGACTCTTCGCCTGAAGGGTGCCTGCCGCCAGAATGCAAAGGGCGGCCAATAATATTCTCTTCATATCAGTTGATTTTGATTTTCACTTCCTTGTTTTCCCTGAAGATGCCGTTGCACCTGATGTTCCTGACGTCATCCGCCACGAAAAGAGGTCTGGCATCAGCCTTCTCGAAACTGAAATACACTCCGTCCAGAGTGATGTTCTCGGCGTGACGTATGAACATTCCGCCCGCCGGAATCAGGCCGAAACGGTGTGCGTCAGGATAGCCTTTCTCCTCCTCGGGAGGGAGATAGCCACGCTCCATCGCCGACATACCGCCCTTGCTGTGCAGGTGGATGTTGCGCAGAGTGACGTCCTCGATACAATGTCCAGGGATGCCACTGATGATATTGGCGAAATCAGGTCTTGCGCTGTAGGAATTGATGTCGCTGATGAGGACCCTGCGTATATGGCCCACTTCCTTACCCTCGGGGCTTCTCATACGAGCGCCAAGCCTGATGAAGATGGGAGCGTCAATGATGTTACGCATAGTGATGTTGGTGATGACCACATCCTGCAGGTCTCCGCCGTCGACTGACTCCAGGAGTATGCCTCCGCAATAATCCAGGGTGCAGTTAGAGACCGATATGTTCTTGAATCCTCCGCTGCTCTCGGTACCGAGCTTGATGCGGCCCGTACCTCTGTGACCGTAGGTGCTGCGATGAAGAGGCACCTCGCCGAGCGTTCCGTCCAGGACGGTGCCCAAAGCGTAACCGCTTATGTTGCAGCCTGTTATTGTAACATTCTCCGTATCCTTGTAACAGCCAAGAGCGTAGCTGGCCTTCAGCACCATTCCGTCATCATAGGCGGAATTGACCTGGCAGCCGGTTACGGTGACGTTCCTGCAGCAGTCTATGTCAAACGCGTCATAGTAGGTGTCAACCTTCAGATTCTGCAGATACATATTCTCCACACCCGTGGCAAGCAGTATGAAATGGGCCCCGCGATAGAGGGTGACGTCCTTGATGACCACGTTACGGCAGGATTTGAGGGCAATCATCTTGTTGCCTATACCATCCCTGTAGGCCTCGGTCGTGTACCTGTCAGGAGCATAGAAGTGGCGTATGTTGTATTCGCCGTTCTCGAGGAAAACTCTGTACAGCCCTTCTCCGTCAATCATTCCCAGGCCGGAAATGCTGACGTCCTCCAGATTTTCTCCCCATATCAGGGAATTGTGCCAATGACTGTGTCCGAAGTCCTGGTACATATCAAAGGCGTTGGGCTCGGGATGGTCATATTCCCCGTCCTCGAACGCGAAGGCGGCAAGTATTCTCGCGCCTTTTTCAAGATACAGGTCTATATGGCTGGCAAGGTGCAGGGAATAGCACCTGTAGGTTCCTGCGGGCACATAGACCTGTCCTCCGCCCGCCTCCGAAGCCGCCTTGATTGCGGCATTGATAGCAGGAGAATCCAGGGCCCTGCCGTCACCGGCGGCTCCGAATTCCCTTACGTCATAGACTTTTGCGTCAAGCGTCCAGCAGCACATTGCCGCCAGAGCGCACAATAACATTCTTCTCATCGTTCGAGTTCTGCCAGAAACAAAGGATTGAAATCGCCTCCGTTTACACTGTACCTGATGTACAGGCCCTGGGTGGAGGTAACTTCGTAATATTCAACTTTCAACAGATGCTTCCCCGCTGTAAGATGGACAGGGCCGCGCGCGAGGACAGCTACGGAATGGGCGTTTGGATTGCTCACGACGAGTTTTCCGTCCACATACAGGCAGGCTCCGTCATCGGCGCAGACCTCGAAGACATAGTCCGCCTCCTCGGGAACCACCAGATTGGAAGTCATAAGGACAGAGAAATAATCCGCCGTGCTGAGGTTGAATTCATCGAGGGCGAAAGTTGAGATATAGCCCTCGCTGTCAGGCTTGCCATATTTGGTGAAGTCAGGCATAGTCCTGTCGCCGGTATTCAGGTAAAGTTTGTACCTTACGGGTGGTTCATTGCCGGATGTATAGAGATAATTCTCCACCACGTCACTGCAGCTTCCGTTCCTGTATGCTATGGACTTGATGTGCGTGGGACCGTCTATCCTGAACGGACCTTCATAACGGATGGAGTTCACGTCAGGTTCCGACCCGTCAAGGGTGTAATA
>JAKSJV010000106.1 GCA_024402005.1 Bacteroidales bacterium | reverse complement strand
ACACACAAGCGGACGAGTCTGGCAATGCTAAGACACAAGAATGAAGCACAAACGGGCGAGGTTGGCAAGCCATTTGGACGAGGTGCAACCCAATAAACTCCAATCAACCATATATCACAACTTCATTATGATCCAGAAAAAAGGAAAGCTTGCATATTAAAATACGCATTTTCTACAGGCTCCCAAGCAGTAACGGGATTTCCCTTAATGAGAAGATTCGTATTAGCACCGCCGCCTTTCTTTATCGCATTCTTCTATTGCGGTCTAGGGGCGGCGCTCATCGAAGCCGGTGTCAAATATCAGAAAGCAAGCGTGACTCCGCACTGAAGCGAACGGGGAAGAGAGGGCCCGTAAATGTATCCGGAATCCCTGAACTCGCCGATGTCGAAATCCTTCTGGTAGGCGTTGAAGACATTCTTGACCGCAACCGACACCTCGAGAGAGCAGCTGTTCATTATCCTGAACTCATAGCCGGCTTTGGCTCCCATATCCCAGAAAGCAGGCGTAGTCACAGCCACGTCAACCGGTGTGCCGCTGCCCTCCATATGCTGGGTCAGCATCGGTCCCGTGTATGTTCCGTTGATGCTCAGGTTCAGCTTTTTGACCGGTGTGTAGTTAGCCACGAGGTATCCGTATGAGTCCGGGGATCGGAATACCTTCAAAGTCGGCTCGACCTCCGGGTCGGAACTCCAGACCTCGGGCTCGGCATAGCGGCTTCTTTGGAACGTGACGCCGGCCTGGATGCTGAATTTGCTACCTACATAGGCCTTGGCTTCCAGGTTGCAGCCAAGTACGCTCTCCCCTGATCCGTTGTATCGTTCCATCACGCTGCTCATACCGTCATCAGCCCTATCACTGGTCTGACGGAGCGCAAAGGTATCCTCAAGCAGGATATAAAATCCTTCGGCCATCAGATTCAACTTCACTGCTCCGAAACTGTGGTACCAGTCTCCGGACAGGCTGAACGAATGGGATTTCTCCTCCTTCAGATTGTCCGCGAGACGGATTCTGACCCTTTCGCCACCCACGACGGAGATATGCAGGTCCTCGTCGAATGCCTGCGGAGCTCTGAAACCGCTGGCATAAACCGCCCTGAACCCAAGGTCGCGGAATGGACTGTATCGGATATTGAACCTTGGCGACCATATCGGAGTCTTTATCAGATTATGCTTGTCGAATCTCACTCCGGCAAGGATGGACCAGTGTTCGTTCTTCCATTCGTTCTGGGCAAATGCGCTCACGATTCCTACGGTCTGGTCGGTAGTCTGGTCATATCCTATGGAGACATCGTGCAGTTTGTCGAAATTGTACTCCGCCCCTATAAGCAGCTGCGAAGGCATAAACAGGCACTTCGAGAAATTATAAGAATACTGCCCTCCGGCCACGGCCGTGATGTCCGAAGTCTTCCCGTATGCGTTGGGATCCATCTGGCTGCCGTAGTAGCTGTTGCGGTTGATGAGCTGTGCGGATGTGTATGCGCTGTAATGGTGCCTGTTGTCAGCACTCTGGCCTTCGTAACAGAGGGAGCCGCTGTTGTTCACGTGCTCGGTCTGCTCGGCGATCAGAGCCTCGTGCACCGGCCTGTCGAGCCTGTCGCCTCCGCGACGGTATTCTTTCACGCCATGATATTCAAGGCTCAATTTTGAATAAGATGTGACGAGGAGGTGCGCCCGTGTCCCGACGGTGATTGAATTGATGGTGGGGATGTCGCTGAAGCCGTCGGAATTGGCATCGTAGCTGTCGCGCGAGCGTTTCTGCCCGAATACATAGGCTCCCGCCTTACCGTTGTCAGTCACCATCGAGGCGTTGACATTGGTGATATTGTCAAAGGCATTGCTGACCCCTATTGAAGTGAGACTGTGGCTGATGCTTGCGCTGGGCACTTTTGCTTCCTTGGTAATTATGTTGATGGTGCCACCTATGGCGGACGCTCCGTAAAGCGCTGAGCCTCCACCGCGGACGACCTCCACCCTCTCTATCATCGAAGCCGGTATCTGCTCCAGCCCATACACTCCGGCGAGAGCGGAGAATACGGGGCGCGAGTCTATGAGGATCTGGGAATAGTGCCCGCACAGGCCGTTGATACGGGCCTGGGCGAAGCCGCAGTTCTGGCAATCATTCTCCACCCGTACGCCGGGCTGGAACGCAAGCCCTTCCGCCAGCGTCGGTGAAGATGTCGTGGCGAATATTTTGGGATCCAGAACGTTTACGAGGATAGGAGATTCCTTTCTGGATGTGTGGCTTCTGGTCGCGCTGACCACAACTCCGTCAAGCGCAAGCTGTTCTTCTGAAATGGAGATATTCACTTCCTGTGACTCTCCCGGTCTCACCTCGATACTGATCGAACTGTCCGAATATCCTATAGCCGTTGCGATAAGTACATATTGTCCTGTCGGGACATTCCTGAGAGAATAGTGTCCGGATGAAGACGTTTGCGTGCCTATCTGCGTTCCCTTCAGCATCACCGTTATGTATGGAAGGTGTTCGCCGGTTTTTGCGTCCGTTACGTGTCCCTGAATGCTAGAATCAGTGTTTGACTGCGCATACGCGCCGAATGCTCCCGGGCTCAATACGAGGCCGAGGGCACATAAAATATGTTTGAATTTCATGTGTGATTTTGATGTTTATATAATACGACAACAAGGCCGCTCACGATGGGCGGTCGGAATAAGAAGGTATTATACAAACATCGGAGGGCCCCTCAGGGATATCGTTACGGGATGTCCTCCCGTGGCAACCACGCAGTAGTCGGGATACGCCGACGCGATAAGAGTCCGCTGCGGGCTGTCGGAAAGCTCCATTGAAGCGGACAAATCAAAAATGTTCGCAGAAAGGATGCTTATTGCCTGGAACTGTGCGCAGGTATGATTATGGGATTTTGCACTCCACGGATGGGAGTGGACGATTTTGCCGGAAAGGCCCTCGTGAGTATGGAAAAAGAGATTTGTTGACGCAAAGAAAAATGCGAACAACACAAGCAGAATTATACTGCTGACCTTTGAAAATCTCCTACTCATTCTGTGCAAAGGTACAAAAAAATGCGAGATGAAGTCTGTCTCAAGTGAATAGGCTCAACGGATATGCTCAGGCTGTAATGGCCGCGTTTCTGACATGAATCTGCGGATTTCATGTCAGAAATGCATGCGCAACCGGCAGAACAGACATGAATCTGCGATTTCCGTGTCTGAAACACCGCTCCGAGCCCGGAACAGACACGTATTTGCCGAAAACATGTCAGAAATGCATGCGCAACCGGCAGAACTGACATGAATCTGCGATTTTCGTGTCCGAAACACCGCTCCGAGCCAGGAATAGACACGAATTTGCCGAAAACATGTCAGAAATGCATGCGCAACCGGAAGAACAGACATGAATCTGCGGATTTCGTGTCCGAAACACCGCTCCGAGCCCAGAATAGACACGTATTTGCCGAAAACCGGCTCGATGAAAATTGTTTGTGTTCCGCGGATTTTGAGTAAATTTAAAATCTCAAATCACAGCAAAAATGAACAGAAAACTCTTGACAATCTCCCTTGCAGCTCTGATAATCGGGCTCCTGGGGTCCTGCAGCAAGGATAATGGCCCTAAAAAGTCCATACTTCCTGAAGGTGCACTTGCTGGTGAATTCAGCGTCAGCGACACTAAGAAAGTATATTTCTCGAAAGGCAACCTCGTTGCGACGATTGATGCAAGCGGTAATCCAACAGCATGGAAGTTCGCCGCAAACCAGTATGATTGTCTGGGAGAAGGCGGAGCAAACAGCACTATCGGTATATCGGCTGGAGATGTTGATCTCTTCGGCTGGTCAACTGAAAATTCTAACTACGGCATCGATAATACGATCGAAGATTTTGTCGGAGAGTTCGTGGACTGGGGTAAGGAAATAGGTGACGGCCACACTTGGCGAACTCTTTCCAACGACGAATGGGTGTATCTGTTCAATACCCGAAGCGTAAATGGTGGCACAGGCGCGGGGAAGTCTTATTCACTCGAAATCACTCATGGTGGTAAGAAAGGTTTAGTACTTTACCCAGACAATTATACTGGTGGTGTACTTTCAGGGACAGTGAATACTTTGCCCGAAGGCGTAGTCTTCCTTACTTCTGAAGCGGGTTACCGCGGTCACACCGGTGTCAAAGTAAACGGTATTGGCGAATATTGGTCATCTTCTGTATGCGACGCGATGTTTATATATCGTTTGGGCTTCACAAGCAGTTATGTCGTCCCTGACGGCAGAGCTCAGCGCCATTTCGGTAATAGTGTCCGTCTCGTCACAGAATCAAAGTAACAAAGCAAAGAACCTATGAAGAAATGGCAGAGAACAAAGCATTAAGCATGCAATTCGCGAAGGTCTTTCCGCTGCTGATCGCGAAAGCGGAGCGGAAGGGGCGCACGCGGGACGAGGTGTTCGCGGCCACGACGTGGATGACCTGGCGCAGGGGAAGTGCGTGCTGCCGAAGGATTAATGATATCAACACATAACTATGAGAAGAATATTATCAGCAATTGTAATGATTATGGCACTTACATCATGTTCAACTGGCAGGAGCAAGGCTCTTGTCGCTTATTTTTCGGCATCCGGCGTGACCAAGGCTGTTGCGGAGAAGCTTGCGGACGAGGTTTCGGCGGATCTCTTCGAGATCGTTCCGGA
>JAKSJV010000105.1 GCA_024402005.1 Bacteroidales bacterium | reverse complement strand
TTAAAATTCGTCTCCAGCGCCACGGAAAGAAGAATTTCGCATTCTTCCACATTGTTGTGGCCGACACCCGCGCACCTCGCGACGGTAAGTACATCGAGCAGATCGGCTCTTACAATCCCAACACCAACCCCGCAACCATCATTGTGAACGCAGAACGCGCTCTCGCATGGCTCGAAGTCGGTGCCCAGCCCACTCTTACCGCACGCCGCATTCTCTCTTACGAGGGTATTATGCTGCGTAAGCACCTTCAGGGCGGTGTTGCCAAAGGCGCACTCACCCAGGAGCAGGCTGATGCCAAATGGAATGCTTGGAAGGCCGAGCAGGACAAGAAGGTAGCAGGCAAGAAGGATGGCTTGCAGAAAGAAGCTGCAAAGAAAGCTGCCGAGGCTGCAAAAGCTGAGGAGAAAGTGAAGGTTGCCCGCACTGAGGCTCTCGCAAAGAAAGCCGCTGATGCCGCCGCTGCACTTGCTGCAGAGCAGAAAGCTGCTGAAGAGGCCGCTGCCGCAGAAGCTGCCGCAGAAGCTGCCGCACAGGAGGCCGCAGAAGCACCCGCAGAGGAAGCTGCTGCAGAAACTCCCGCAGAAGCTCCTGCCGAAGCACCTGCAGAAACTCCCGCAGAGTAGCAATGCTTGATTCTGATCGATTTGTAAAAATTGGTCAGGTGCTGAAATCCAATGGCACCGACGGTCAGGTTCTCATAGGACTCAGGGACTTCGGTACAGAAGATATAAGCGAAACGGAACCGGTGTTCATCGATTTTGATGGATTGCCGGTTCCATTTTTTCTTTCAGGACTGTCTGTAAAGAGCGGAACAAGGTTTCTGACGTATCTCACGGACGTGCGCTCCCTGGAAGATGCCGAGGAACTTGTCGGGAGGGCGGTTTATTATCCTGCCGCAGCTTTGGACGGCGATGACGGATTCCGGGATTTCACCGGATGGAAATTGTATGACTCCGGGACGCTCGTCGGCGACGTTCTCGGCATAGAGGATATCCCCGGCAATCCTTGCCTGGAAGTCAAAACCCACAAAGACACCGTTCTGGTGCCTCTTCACGAAGATCTCGTCACGGATATCGATGAGAAAAAGAAGATACTGTCAATGTCCCTGCCGGCCGGTCTGATCTGACGAGCAGCGCTTAATGCTACGGCTCTTTCTATTATCCGTCAGAGCCAAAAGTGACAGCGAATTTCACGAACATAGTATCAGGTTTAAAGTTCGTGAAATTCGCTATCACTTTTGCGCGAACAGCTTCACGATATTGATTATCGTGGCGGCAGCCTTGTCCATACTCTCGACAGGCACGAATTCCAGCTTGCCGTGGAAGTTCAGTCCGCCTGCGAAAATGTTGGGGCAGGGCAGACCCATATAGCTCAGGTTGGCCCCGTCCGTACCTCCGCGTATGGGCTGCACCTTCGGGACTATGCCTTCCATCTCCATCGCCTTTTCCGCTATCTCCACTATGTGAATATGGGGTTCTACCTCCTTGCGCATATTGAAATACTGGTGTTTCAGTTCGAGGTTCGCCGTACCTTCGCCGTATTTGCCGTTGATGAAGTCGCAGCAGCGGGCGATTTCCTGCTTCTTCTGCTCGTATCTGGACATATCGTGGTCACGGATGATGTAGCTCATCGTCGTTTCCTCCACGGTGCCGTTTATTCCGATGAGGTGGAAAAATCCCTCGTAACCTTCGGTATATTCCGGTTTCTGGTCTGCCGGCAGCAGGGAGTTGAGTTCCATCGCCACACGCATCGAGTTCAGCATCTTGCCCTTTGCGTAGCCAGGGTGTATGTTGCGGCCCTGTATCTTTATCGTCGCCGCAGCCGCATTGAAGTTCTCGAATTCAAGTTCTCCGACCGCTCCGCCGTCCATAGTGTAGGCATACCGGGCGCCGAATTTCTTTACATCGAATTTCACCACTCCGCGGCCTATCTCCTCGTCAGGGGTAAAGCCTATGCAGATGTCTCCGTGCTTGATTTCAGGATGCGTAGCGAAATACTGCGCGGCATACATTATCTCTGCCACGCCGGCCTTGTCGTCCGCCCCGAGCAGGGTTGTGCCGTCGGTGGTAATCAACGTCTGACCTTTATAATCGAGGAGTTCCGGAAAATCGGCAGGTTTGAGGTGCGCCCCACTGCCCTTCAGAAGTATGTCACCTCCGTCATAGTTTTCGATTATCTGCGGTTTCACATCCTTGCCGGACGCATCGGGAGCCGTGTCCACGTGCGCTATGAAACCTACTGCGGGAACTTTGTCCGTGCCGCAGTTCGAAGGGATGCGGGCCATAACGTAGCCGTATTCGTCCAGTGTCGCTTCGATGCCGAGGCTCTTGAGCTCGTCCCGGAGCATTCCCAGCAGATTCAGCTGTTTGTCCGTACTGGGTTGTGATGTACTGTCTTCGTTGCTCTGCGTATCTACAGAGACATATCTGAGGAATTTGTCAACCAGTTTTTCCATATTATTTATCCTTCTTGAGTACGGTCATAACGAACCATACGATAATTGCAATATACATAAGGCAGGCGAGAGGGTTGGTCCACCATCCTTCGGCAATCCAGAGCTCCACTCCGGCGAACTTCAGTATCGCTGAGACGACACCCATCAGCGCGCCGCCTGCGATGAAGCCCGATGCAATGAGCGTGCCTTTTTCTCCGCGGGCCTTGTTCACGGCCTCATCCTTGCTGCGTGATGTCACCAGCCAGGCGATGGCCCCGCCAACGAGCAGGGGCAGGTTGAGGTCGATGGGTATGAACATACCGAGGGCGAATGCCAGTGCAGGCACTTTGCACAGAGTCAGGATCAGGGCTATGAGGGCTCCTATGCCATACAGCAGCCAGGGTGCGCTGCCGCCGTTCATCAGCGGGTCTATCACGGCCGCCATTGCGTTGGCCTGGGGCGCAACGAGAGCGTTTTCGCCAGTGAAGCCGTAGGCCTTGTTCAGCACTATCATTACTCCGCCCACCGTAGCTGCGGCCACCAGCGTGCCGAGGAACTTCCAGCTTTCCTGTTTTGCGGGGGTCGTGCCTATCCAATATCCTATCTTGAGGTCGGTGATGAAGCCGCCGGCCATACTGAGGGCCGTGCAGACCACACCGCCTATGATCAGCGCCGCCGTCATTCCGGAGGTGCCGCTCAGTCCTGAGGCCACCATAATGAGTGATGCGAGTATCAGAGTCATCAGCGTCATTCCGCTGACGGGGTTGCTGCCAACAATCGCAATGGCGTTTGCCGCAACCGTGGTGAACAGGAAGGCGATTACACCTACGACCAGAACGCCTATGACGGCGTGCCACAGATTGTGGACGACTCCGAACTGGAAGAACAGGAATACGGCAATCAGGGTGACGGCTATGCCCGTTACGATGATTTTCATCGGCAGGTCACGGTCCGTGCGTTCCACCTTGCCCTTTGCCTGTGAGCCCTTCTTGAACTCTCCGGCCGCGAGGCCTACGGCGCTTTTTATGATGCCGAACTGTTTGATGATGCTTATCAATCCGGCCATTGCGATACCACCGATGCCGATGTGGCGGGCATAGGTGGTGAATATCTGCTGTGCGCTCATCTCGCCCACGGTCTGCGTGATGCCGTTGTGCATAAGGTCAAGTGCCTGACCTCCCCAGAAGATGTTCAGCAGGGGAATGATTACGAGCCATACGAGGAAGGACCCGCAGCAGATGATGAAGGCGTATTTCAGCCCTACGATATATCCAAGACCGAGGACGGCCGCACCGGTGTTCAGTTTCAGAACGAGTTTTGCCTTGTCGGCTATTGCCGCTCCCCAGCTTGTCATCGCCGTGCTGACTGTCTCCGCCCACAACCCGAATGTGCTGACGATGAAATCGTAGAGACCTCCTATAAGACCGCTGACAAGGAGGGTTTTGGCTCCTTTGCCGCCTTCCTCACCGCTCACAAGTACCTGAGTCGTGGCTGTGGCCTCGGGGAAAGGATATTCCCCGTCCTTTTCCTTGACGAAATATTTTCTGAAAGGAATCAGGAAAAGTATGCCCAGAATACCGCCCAGAAGCGATGAGAGGAATACTTTTGTGAAATTCACCGTAAGTTCCGGGTATTTTGCCTGGAGTATATACAGGGCCGGAAGCGTGAATATGGCTCCTGCCACTATAACGCCGCTGCAGGCCCCTATGGACTGGATTATGACATTCTCTCCAAGGGCGTTCCTGCGTTTCGTGGCATTGCTCAGGCCCATTGCGATAATGGCGATGGGTATTGCGGCCTCGAACACCTGACCCACCTTCAGGCCCAGGTATGCGGCGGCTGCGGAGAAAAGTACGGTCATCAGCAGACCTATCGTCACGGAATAGGCGGTCACTTCGGGATAGTTCCTGTTCGGTTCAAGCAGCGGTTTCATTTCTTTATCACATTTATTTGTATCGCTTGCAAATGTAGGCAAATTTCCTCCTATTATATATAGGTGTAAGGCGGTTTTTTCAAAAAAATACAAAAAACTTAAAAAAAGTTTGCAAGTAATTAAAAAGTGCGTATCTTTGCAGTCCCTTTAGCGATGAAGGGTAGTTCTTACGCCAGATTGAAACGACAAAAGTTGCAAATACTTTGGCAAGAACTGCAAGTTCTTTGACAATATTGAAAGAGAGATAACGAGGTAAATTAAAATTTACAAACGCAAAAAACGAAATGGTCTGTAATCTCGTTGCTCTGTCAGAAATGG
>JAKSJV010000104.1 GCA_024402005.1 Bacteroidales bacterium | reverse complement strand
AATCGAACCAGAGCAGGTCTATCTTGCCGTAATTGGTGAGTATCTCCTTCAGTTGTGTCTTCATCTTCTCTATGTAGAGATTGTTGAGTTCGGGGTCGGCGTTGGAGCAGTTTGCGTCATCCCATTGCCGTACCGACCAGTACCAGCCAAGGCGCATTCCCCGCTCGTGAGCGGCATCTGCAAGCTGTTTGAGCACATCCTTGCCATACGGTGTGTTCATTATGTTGTGCTCTGTTGTCTTCGTGTCCCACAGGCAGAATCCGTCGTGATGCTTTGTGGTCAGGACTATATATTTCATACCCGCCTTTTCGGCAGCATCTATCCAAGCGTTGGCATCGAAGTCCACAGGATTGAATCGCAATGACAGGGAATCGTATTTCTCCGGGCCGAAACTTTCTCTCGGCCAGCTGATCTCCATACCTTCCATTGTTGAAATCCCCCAGTGGACGAACATACCGTAACGGGCCTCCTCCCACCACTGAAGCTGTTTTGAAAAATCGGGGGCTGACGGGTTCTGCGAACACGACATCAAGAGCATTGCGGAAACAATGAAAAATAGAATCGAATTCTTCATAAGGCTTGTTTTCGTGCAAGTTACCAAATATAATCCTTTCTCACAAAATCAAACAGCTTCTAACAAGTTTTTTTTAATAATGACTTAATAATGACTATCTTCGGCGCATTAAAAAAACACTCAAAAACTCTTTTGAAATGAAAACCTCAATCGAAATGAATCCGAACCCAATAGTCAGATTTCTGGGAAAACCCTCATCAGAATTTACACGTGCCGACATAATCCGATACTGCAGGGAAAATTGCGTGGAATTCATCAATTTCCACTACTGCGGATGGGACGGCAAGCTGAAGACTCTCAATTTTGTCATCAACAGTCAGGAACACCTCGAGAACATTCTTCAGGCAGGAGAGAGAGTGGACGGCAGCAGCCTGTTCCCTTTCATTGAAGCCGGCAAGAGCGACCTGTACGTCATCCCCCGATACAAGACGGCATTCGTCAATCCGTTCAGTGAGGTCCCTACCGTCGACTTGCTCTGCTGTTTCTTCGACCGCGAAGGAAAGCCGTTCGAAAGCAGCCCGCAGTATATCCTTCACAAGGCCCACAGACAGTTCAAGGAAATTACAGGTCTGACTATGGAGACAATGGGAGAACTTGAATATTACGTAATCGGTGAGGATGACGGCCAGTACTCCACACCTGATCAGAAAGGATATCATCAGAGCTCCCCTTTCAACAAATTCGAAACCCTGCGCCGGGAAGCGATGCGTATGATAGCGAGCTGCGGCGGAATGATAAAATACGGTCACAGCGAGGTGGGCAACTTCACTCTGGACGGCAAAATATACGAACAGAATGAAATCGAGTTTCTCCCCGTTGACATAGAAGATGCGGCCGACCAGCTCGTAATAGCCAAATGGATAATGAGACAACTTGCCTACGAGTATGGCGTTTCACTCACTTTCGCCCCCAAGATTACAGGAGGCAAGGCCGGTTCGGGAATGCACGTCCACTGCAAATTCTCAAAGGACGGAAAGAGCGCTACGGTACGGAACGGCGAGATTACGGACGAGGCGAAGAAGGCGATTGCAGGCTTTATGGATGCCGGCACTTCCCTGCCCGCTTTCGGCAATCCCCACCCCCTTTCATTTATGAGGCTTGTCCCCCATCAGGAGGCCCCCACATCTCTCTGCTGGTCATACTCCAACCGCAGTGCCCTTGTCAGGGTACCTCTCGGCTGGCTGAAGAAGATGGATATGGCCGCGGCCGCCAATCCTCTAGAAAATGTCGAAGAAAAAGACTTCAGCGAAAAGCAGACTTTCGAATGGAGGGCATCCGACGGCTTCGCTGACACCTATCTGCTTATGGCGGCGCTGTGCTGCGCGGCGCGTCACGGTTTTGAGATGCCGGATTCACTGAAAGTTGCCGAACGCACCTTTGTCGGCCTCGGAGTGAATATTCACGAAGCCTCCAACAAGGCAATCCAGGAGGCTCTCGAGCAACTTCCCGGTTGTTGCGTGGAGGCCGCTTCCGAACTTGACAAGGACCGTGAGATATATACCGGCAGAGGTGTCTTTTCCGACAATATCGTTGACTACTACATAAAGTATCTGAAATCCTTCGACGACACGAAACTCCGCTCAAGCCTTGATGAGGCTGGAATGCTCAAATACGTGGAGGAAAACATCAACAACGGATGACAGAGATGCTCCGGTATGCTGGAAATCAGTAGCATGCACCATTATGTTAGACGCGCTACTAAATGTAATATACTGATTTTCAGAATCTTCTCCAGTGTATTAAAGATGGCTGAATTTATAAGAAATCAAGGCCGGGACATCATATTGATATTGATATCCCTATTATCTTCGCCGGAGAATAAACAGCACGAAAGTACAACTATTTCTTGTATTGTCAAGACAATTTTGAGGAGTTTATAAAAGCTGCGGCCTCCACCGGTTGGCAGGCGGACACTGCAGCCGTAGTAGCGGTCTTCTTTTGTGGCGAGGATAAGGTGGCATTATCTTGTCTCAAAAGCATAGACCTCTCCGGGGGCGAAGGTGTGGCGGAATGGTTCCAGCGAGTCTCCCTCGGCCAGTTCTATGTCCAGTGTCACCTGACGGTCGGAATAGTTGGTGAAGAGATAGAGTTTCCGTCCATCAGCCTTTATCTGCCAAGCTCCGCACAGGACGGACGGCATCGTCATCTCGTGTTTCCCATTGAACGTCCATACGGTGGTGCAAAGGGGATTCTCGCCAATCAGTTTCGGGCTCTTTATCATCTCGCCGCGATAGAAAAACTCGCGGTAGAGATATCGGTTGCGTACTGCCTCTTTCAGGTAGGTCATAAAAGGCCTGTCCTGCAAGATGTCTATAGTCATCCATCCCAACTGTTCACCGAAGACGAGAGACTGAGCCAGTTTCATCCTGTTGGCAAGAGGCGCGTCGTTCAGTGTGTAACTGCGGCCGAAAAACTGAATCATACCGCCATAGACGGCGGCAAAGGCCGGTACCTGATTCTCGTGCTGGAACTGCCAGGTAAGGTAGCCGTCCAGTTGGTTCACATAGCCGTCGGCATTGCTTTCGGTCGTCAATATGGCCTCAGGGTTCATCTTTGCCCTGATATTTGCCAGCAGTTCACGGTAGGCGGGCGTCCACCAGTCGCCTCCTCCGGTTGGATGTCCGTGGGTGGCATCGAAACAGAGCCTGGGAGGAGCGGCTGCTATCTGATCCATATAGACACCGTTCACCTGTTCCTCCTCTGTCAGTATAAGAACGACCTCGGCCATCTTGTCGCGCCATACCTTTGTGGCAGGGCACATTACGCCAAGCACCACATCGCTTCCGTCCACCTCCTTGCTGCCGTAGCTTTCTGTGTTCGGCTTACCGTCTTTCTGCTTGGAAACAGCGGGGAGTGCCTGAGCAGTAAAGAGGGAATCGGACATAATATGATCGCGCGTGTCCCACAGACGGCCGTTGATATATGGCATGACATAGATATGTTTCTCTTTCAATTCCTTGGTTCTTTCCCGGAAGCCCTCTTTGGCGGGCAGATAGTGGGGATAGTCGTTGTCGAACGGAATCTGATGCCAATTATACCAGTGCAGGCCCACGGGTACGCCCATTTCCTGTTGGAAATCCTCCACCCTCTTGTCGAAACCGTTCCCGCTCAACCAGATGCACAGTTCCTTCATCCACATCGGCGTGTCTTTCCTGCCCTGAACACCCAGCAGTTCACCGGGATACCAGGCCGATTCGTTCTTCATCCACTCCTTGTACATCATGGCTGCATCGAACCAGTCGCCACGGAAGGGCGCCAAGACGATTTCACACGGAGCAAATTTCCGGTTGTCGGTACCGGGATATGTCATACCGAGTCGTGTAATGCCGTTGGGCTCAGCCTCGAAATAGAGTTCCTTGTGCGTTGCATTCCTGTCGTGGGCACCGATGTAGAGTCCCCCGCCCTGTTTGTCCCAGAAGGCGAACCAAGGCATGGAGGCACCGAAACCGGCCGGATATTGCATATACACGGCATCGTGTCCCTCCTCGGACGTACCGGCAATGCCAGAAGCGTAGGGATAGAAGAAATGACTCTCCGCGGTCAGCTTTTCTATTTCCAAGGGGAGCAGGGTGGCCGATTCCAGTGTGTATGTCTCCGGCAGGTGGCAGTCTTCCCAAGTGAATCGCAGGGCATCCTTCTCGTACCAATGGTCGCAATGTGTATTTGGCAACTGGATTCTCAGGCTCACGGTAAGATCGTCAGCATCCTTCAGATCCTTCGGTTTGGAAAAGGTCAGCATATAGGATAGCCCGTGTTTCTTAACCTTCAACTCTGTCCATCCCTTGTTCGAGACAAGTGTGTCAGCCCGGTCGCTATAACTGTCCCTGACGACAATCTCGAATAAGCTGGCATCAGTAAAATGCCATTGATAAAGTGATGTCAACGATGCCGACCGGTTCGGATGTACGTTTATCTCCATACTTAATCCGTTGACCGTCAAGTTGATGTCCTGATTACTTCCGGCATTTGCCGTATAGACAAAGAATGTCAGAAAAAGCAGAATAAGAGTCCTTATTGTCCTGTTCATATTCATTCTAAAACACTGAATCTTCAAATTTATGAATAATCCTGAAAATTCACAACATCCGCTCAGCCGTCTGGACGAGTGAATAAAGAACGTATGTTTTTCCATTCCTAATACCCATATGAGTTTGGTCCGAGTGACCTGCTTGAAGAAAAAATAGTCCGATATTTGTATGTACGGAATAATGTACATATATTTGCGGC
>JAKSJV010000103.1 GCA_024402005.1 Bacteroidales bacterium | reverse complement strand
TCATTCTGTTCATTTTCTCCGGTGAAATCCTTCACTGAGGAGAACAATTTGTCGATGACATCCTCCGAACTGTCATTTTCAGGTATGTTCCGGACGAATTCCAGCAACCGGTCCTCTCCATACTGATTCTTGTCAATGTCTTCCGCTTCCGTGACACCGTCGGTGTAGAGCAGCAGGCGGGTTCCCTTTTCAAGTTGGAGAACTTCCTTCTTGAAGTCGAATTCATCCACAAGTCCTATGGCGAGATTGGAGTTTGAATGCAGGAATCTGGCGTTTCCGTCCGGGTCTTTCACTACAATCGGGTTGTGGCCGGCATTGCAGATTTCCATCTCGTAAGTGTCAAGATTGATTTTCGCAATGAACATCGTGACGAACATCATCAGCGAGTTTCCTTCGCAGAATGATTTGTTGACTCTCTTCATCACGTCATCGACGCCGAATCCGAGGCAGGCGATGAAGTTGAATGCGTAGCGGGTTATTGCCATATACAGTGCGGCGGGAACGCCTTTTCCGGACACGTCTCCTATGGCAATGTAGAGATAATTGTCACGGACCAGGAAGTCATACAGGTCTCCGCCCACCTCCTTGGCCGGAGTCAGTTTGGCATATATGTCGAATTTTTCGGATTTTTGGAAAGCGTATGGGAGCATCTGCTTCTGAATCTTGTTGGCGATGTTCAGTTCGCTTTCATATCTCTCATTCGACGAGGTTGACAACTTCAATTGCTTGATGTATTCGTTGAATGACAGCAACATATACTCAAGAGAATCGTGCAGCCTCCTCAGTTCGTCGTGGGTCTTGATTTCGGGAAGGCGGGCATTGAAATTGCCTTTTCCTATGGTAAGTGCGGAATATACGAATTCCGTAATCGGTTTGGTCGTGCGGCTGACAATCTTCCGGATGACAAGGAACAACAGAATCAGTTCGAAGATTATCACGGAGAACAGGAGCGCATTCGTCCTCTCGATATCATCATAGACACTGGCGTAAGGGCAGACAATCGCCATTGACCAGCCGTTCGACAGGGAGCCGTATGCGACATAGTTCTTGCCGTTCCGACCCTTTATGGTAGTGGCGCCGCTCTTGCCTGAAACCATATCGAGTCCCAGCGCCGTGATGTCGTCGCGGCCGATTTCATTTGCAAATTCGAATATCGTCGCGAGACTCATTACCGAGGAATCGGGATGGCTGATGAAGGAACCGGTCCGTCCGAGAAGCATCGTATAGGAGTTCTCATATCCTTTAAGGGAGGAAAGCTTGTCGGTTATATCCTGCAGGGAGACATCAGATTGCATTACAGCGAAGATGTTTCCATCCTCATCCGACAGGGGGACGGAGAATGTCGTGTGATATTGTCCCAAATCATACTCCAATCCGGCAGAACTGTAATAGGGGTCTGTCCATATCTTTGCTTTCTTGCTCCGGGGCAGGCTATACCACTCCTGGTCGAAATAGTCGTATGCCTCGTTTCCGCACTGGTACAGGACCTGTTTTCCTTCGGAAGTTATGACGGCGTAGGGGGCGAACCATTTGCCTTTCGACGGATAATAGGAAGGTTCAAATCCGATTGCCACACCGTTGATGTACGGATTGCATTCCAATGTCTTCTGGCAGATATTGAACATAAAGTCCGGATTGTCCACGTTCTCTTTCACAACCCAGACCATATTCTCGGTGGCATTCTCCACCTCGCCCAGAATTTTCTCGATGTCCTTTATCTGTAGATTCAGAACCTCACCGGCATCTTTGGCCACGGTCTTTTTCAGTGTCTTTACGAAGAAAAACTCGGCATATACCAGTCCGCCGATACACAAAATCGACGTGGCCAGCAGGATATAAAGACTCAACCTTGCGGTAAACGACTGATCAAGTTTCATCGGGCATCCTCCTTTCCGAGACAAGGCAGCCTGAGTGTGACGGCTTTGTCAATTATTTCAAAATCAAAATGGTCGGAGGCGAGAATCTCCCCGTCGTTGCTTATGTATGTAAGGTTTTTGCTGCTGAACTCCACCTTTCTGGCCTGTCGGTACACCATTCTCCTCATACAGAATTTGTTGTCCAGATGTGTGCCCTTGATGAACTTCGGGAGAATCATCAGAAAACCGAGCAGGCTGATTCCCCGAATCAGGCATATGTCCATCAGGCCGTCATCCACCTTCGCCCGGGGAGCGCACCTGAACGAACCTCCGCAGTACTGGGCGTTCGAGACGGTGCAAAGCAATGTCAGGCCTTTCGTGATTCTCTCTCCATCTACGGTTATTCTGAAATTGTTGAACCGGCTTGTGAAAATTGATTTGATCACGCCCCTCTGATATCCGTATTTGACTCCGGCCTCGAGATACAGGTTTGTCTCGTAAGCGGCTCTGCTGTCGAAGCCTATGTTGATGACGTTGAATGCGTAGTCGTCATTGCACCTGATTGCGTCAATCTGTACGGTTTCCCCGTTCTCGACTATGTCCCGCAACGATTTGTGATTCCTTCCCGGATAATATTTGGTGAAGTCGTTGGTCGTGCCGTATGCAAGAATGGCCACGCTCTTTTTCTTATAGCCCATCACCCCCGAGGCGACCTCATTGAACGTACCGCTGCCGCCGCAGGCGACGAAACAGACTTCCTCATTCTGATGGAATTCGCAGTAGGAGCGCACGTACCGGGTTCCGTCCCCCACGCCGATGGTACAGTACTGCGTCGCCCCCGGGCAGATCTCGTCAATCTGTTTCTGGATTTCCTCGCGGAAAACGAGCTTGTCCGAGCGGTCGTTTATAACAAAGATATATTTCATAGTGTCAACACAAATGCAAAGGTACAAAAAAAGAATCAGATTGAACCGTCCTGGACGAGAGGCCTGAGAATCCTGAATCCGGTCTTTCCAATCTGTTTGCGCAGGGCGGCGAGTTCATCCATTTTCTGCCGGAAGGCCTCGTCATCCTTGCTGTCGGGAGTGAATCCCGCCTGGCTCAGCAGCATACGGCTCTGCTTTTCAATCTTCAATTCCAGATAGAGTTCCTCGTAGGTTACTATGTCGAAGAAAACCTCGGGCTGGAACTGCTCTTTCATACCAAGCAGATATTCCCCCGCCTTCGTGGCGGCGAAACTGCCCCGTCTGATTGATGACAGTGTCTGGACGTCGGTGCTGATACTGTGGTCCATCCAGCTGTAAATCCTCTTTTCGTCAAGGGCGAACATTATCAGGAAAATCACGGCAAAGACCAGAATCGTGACGGCCAGAAGAACAGGGGCCGGAAGTTGCAGGTTGTTGTGCGCCAGATGAAGCAGGACGGAAGGCAGGAATGCAGGCAGGACAAATGCCGCAAAAGCTCTTCTGTGGGAGAAAAGGTGAAGCAGGCAGGCTGCCAGGCCCGTGCATCCGATATGCAGGAATGCGCATCCGAATCCTCTGAAGAATGCGGTCGAAAAATTCATATCCCGGTTGGACAGCACATATATTATGTTCTCGAGAAGAGCGAACCCTCCTCCAACGGCCGCTCCGTATATCAGGGCCTCGGAAAGGAACTTGATTTTTCTGTCGGCAACCAGCCAGATGACTATGCATCCCTTGGCAAATTCCTCTATAAGCGGGACGGCGGACATTCCCGATATCCCGATGGCCCCCGTGCCACGGCAGAGCAGCCAGACCGCCAGGCAGCTGATTATACCGGCGGCGATGCAGACCGCGATGCGCCTCATCCTGACAAGTGCAAAGCTGTCGAGAAGTTTCAGAATAACCAGATAAATGGCTATCGGAAGGACGGATGCGGGAAGAACGGATATCATTTGCCCTTTCTGTTGTCTGCCAGCCACATTTTCGGGGTCATATCCATAATCTGGGCGAAATTGCGGTAGAAAGACTGGAGATGCGAATATCCGCTGCGGACGGCTATGTCCTTTATGTTTGTGCCGTCTCTTTCCTCTTTCATCAGTTCCAGGGCATACTCTATCCTGCGGTGATTGATGAAATCAGAGAAGTTCTGGCCGTAGCGGCCGTGGATGCTGTTTGAAAGATAGGTCCTGTTTGTATTGAGCCTTTCCGCCATTGAAGCAAGGGAGATGGTCGGGTCCAGAAACATCTTTTCCTCCAGGATACGGCTGATAATCCCGTTGTCAGGTTCGTTTTCCGCCTTTTCCTGCCTTGGCTGGGGCTTGGGTACGGCAGGTGAGGGTTTCGGCATCTCCACGGGAATTTCCGGCAGGGTGTCGAGCTTGTACACGTTCCATCCCAGAAGGCACTGCATTGCGGTCACGAACAGGGAGAGGGACACGGCAACGGGCGGTGTCTTCAAAATCCGGTAGGGCAGGAAAGCCAGCACTTCCAGTACCACGATGGTGGCGATGAGGTAGAGGAGAATCTGGGTAAGCCGGTCCGCCGAGTCATTCTCCGTATCGAAGAATTCGGCGACGGCCTTGTTGTAGCGGGATACCCCGACCACGGCCCAGATGGAAAAAGTCATCATCTGCAGGCACAGGAATATATTGGTCGCGACCGGGATTTTCAGCGCGGCGAGAACTAATGAAGGCAGGAAAATCAGCCAGTCCCACTTGGGGATGTCGCCGCGGAGCGTCACCTCCCTTATTGCGAGGAAAAACAGTGGATAGATGAAAAGAACGGCCATATTCCTGTCCACTGTTGAGAATATTGCCATAACCATCCCCGCCACCATAAGCAGCTGGGATTTCCTGATGCCTTTCTTGAAAAAAATCGCCACGGCCCAGAAAAGGATTACGACGGCGGGCAGAATCTGCAGAATGAGGTATAGTGTCTTTGAATCCATAGCGCAAAAATAGCCTTTTTTATTCTCAAATTCACAAAATATATTCTCAAATTCACAATCCGTTTGGAATTGAGATGAAACCTGTCATATCTTTGCATCAGCAAGCGAAAAAAGCTGAAAGAAACAATTCTAAAAATATCAATTATGTACGTAAAAAATCAAAACTTCGCAATTTATCTGATTCTCGCAGTGGTCGTGGGATTCGGATTGAGTT
>JAKSJV010000102.1 GCA_024402005.1 Bacteroidales bacterium | reverse complement strand
GTGACGGTGACAGAGGACCCCGCCGCGATTTCCACGGTGACCGTCCCCGTCGCGAGCATCACGAGCACAACGAGGAACCCAAGTCAGAAGGCAATCAGGAATAATCACTGATACCATCATAAAAAAGCCGGCCAGAATTCTGACCGGCTTTTTTGTTAGAATATTCCTGCTTTATACGAGTCCCTGCTCAAGCATCGCCTGGGCGACTTTCATAAAGCCTGCGATGTTGGCTCCCTTGACGTAATCGACGCTGCCGTCCGCACGGGTGCCGAACTTGACGCACTGCTCGTGGATGCTTTCCATTATATAATGGAGTTTCTCGTCCACTTCTTTTGCGCTCCAGGAAATATGGGTGGCATTCTGGGTCATCTCAAGACCGGATGTTGCCACGCCGCCTGCATTGACCGCCTTGCCGGGGGCGAAGAGTATTCCGTTTGACTGGAAGAAATGTATCGCCTCAGGCTGGCAGCCCATATTGGACACCTCGCAGCAGCACCAGCATCCGTTGGCTTTCAGCTGCTGTGCATCCTCAAGGGCGAGCTCGTTCTGGAAAGCGCAGGGAAGGGCGATGTCGCAGGGAACGCTCCAGGCCTTCTTCCCGGCCGTGAATGAGCAAAGCGAAGGGAATTTGTCCGCCATATCCTGAACCTTGTTGCGGTTGGAAGCGCGCATAACCAGCATATAGTCGATCATTTCCTTATTGATGCCGCCGGGGATTTCGCAAACGCCGTCAGGACCTGAAATTGCGACGACCTTCGCTCCTAGCTCGGTGGCTTTGGCGCAGGCGCCCCAGGCTACGTTGCCGAAACCTGATATGCATACTTTCTTTCCCTTGATGTCCTTGCCGGCCTTTGTCAGGAGGTGCTGTGTGAAGTACAGCGCACCGAAGCCTGTCGCCTCCGGACGGAGGATGGAACCTCCCCAGGTGGAGCCTTTGCCTGTGAGTACTCCCGTATTGTATTCGCGGGCCAGTTTCTTGTACATACCGTACATATAACCGATTTCGCGTCCGCCGCAACCCACGTCGCCTGCGGGAACGTCCTGGTCAGGGCCTATGCACTGCCACAGTTCCAACATAAAGGCCTGGCAGAAACGCATTATCTCGGCATCTGACTTTCCTACGGGATCAAAGTCCGAGCCACCCTTTGCACCGCCCATCGGGAGTGTCGTAAGGGCATTCTTGAAGGTCTGTTCGAAACCGAGGAACTTCAGCATCGAAGGCGTGACGGCCTTATGGAAACGTATGCCGCCCTTGTACGGGCCGATGGCGCTGTTGAACTGGATGCGGTAGCCGGTGTTGTGCTGCACCTCTCCCTTGTCGTCCACCCAGGTAACTCTGAAGGTGAAGATTCTGTCGGGCTCCACCATCCTTTCGACAATCTTGTTCCTTTCGAATTCAGGATGTTGGTTGTAGGTTTCCTCTACTGATTCAAGCACCTCGCGTACAGCCTGATGGTATTCGGCCTCTCCGGGGTATTTGGCCTGAAGGTAGGCCATGATTTCATTGGTTTTCATCGTATGACGTTTAAATGTTTTCTATGAAAAAGCATTGCAAAAATAATATATTTCTCCAAAAATTATCTACCTTTGTGACGACTAAATATACGAATACGTCAAAAAACAAAACAATTATGAAAGTAATTATCAGAAATGATGAGAAAAAGGCCTCAATCTGGGCCGCTCATTACATCGCAGATGCGATCAATGCAAAGGCAAAAACTTCAAAGAAGCCGTTCGTGCTCGGCCTTGCAACAGGTTCAACCCCTATTGAAACATACGCGGAACTCGCCCGTCTGGTGAAAGCCGGCAAGCTCAGTTTCAAGAATGTCGTCACGTTCAATATGGACGAGTATGTGGCTCTGCCCGTAGAACATCCCGAGAGTTACCACTCTTTTATGGACAAGTATCTGTTCAACCATATTGACATCGACCGCAAGAACGTTCACCTTCTGGACGGCAACGCAAAGGACCTCAAGAAAGAGTGCGACGACTATGAGAAGAAGATTGTTGCAGCCGGCGGTATCGACCTTTTCCTCGGCGGCATAGGCGAGGACGGGCACATCGCATTCAACGAGCCGTTCAGTTCGCTCAATTCCCGCACGAGGGTGGTGACTCTTACCGAGGACACCCGCAAGGTCAACAGCCGTTTCTTCGACAATGATATCAACAAGGTGCCTGCACAGGCTATGTCAGTGGGTGTCGCCACAGTCACCGACGCCAAAGAGGTGCTGATCCTCGCATTCGGCAGCAAGAAGGCCCGCGCCCTGCGTGACGCCATCGAAGGCCCCTGCAGCCACGCCTGCACCGTATCGGCTCTCCAGCTCCATCCCGCAGGAATAATTGTCTGCGATGAGGCTGCCATAGGCGAGTGCAAGTACAATTCCTACAAGTATTTCAAGGCCGTCGAAGAGGCCGAGAGCAAGTAGTTTCATATCTCGATAAAAATGACTAAATTTGCGTCGCTTTCAAAAAAGTGACGCAAATTTTTTAATAGTAATATTATGGAAAAGAAGTTTAATGTAAAATACTGTATCCTGCTGCCCATAGTGCTGCTGGTTACGGTATTTCTGTGGTGCGCTCCGAAGGAATGCTTCGGCAGCCTCGGTGATGTCCTTACCGTCACCCAGCAGCGCACAATCGCCATCTTCGCCTTTGCGGCCCTGATGTGGATTTTCGAGATTGTTCCCAACTGGGTGACATCTCTTATGGTTATCGTAGGCTCTCTGCTCACCATTTCCAACAAGAGCATAGGCTTCCTGATGACAAAGGCGGTGGACCCCGCCACCGGTGAGGCGATACTCAACGCTGCAGGTAAACCTGTATTCAACGAAGGTGTGTTCGTACCTTATACCGAGCTTATGCGCGCGTTCGCCGATCCCGTGGTGATGCTGTTCCTCGGCGGTTTCGTACTGGCCATCGTGGCATCGAAGTACGGAATGGACGTCACTATGGCGCGCATACTCCTGAAGCCTTTCGGCAAGAAACCGAAATTCGTGCTTCTGGGTGTGCTGATAGTCATTTCCATCTTCTCTATGTTTATGAGTAACACTGCCACTGCGGCTATGTTCCTCGCCTTCCTGGCCCCTGTCTTCGCATCTCTGCCTGACACGGACAAGAAGGGCAAGGTGGGAATCGCTCTTGCCATCCCCATCGCGGCAAATGTCGGAGGTATAGGTACTCCCATCGGAACCCCTCCGAATGCCACCGCCGTCGGAAACCTCGACTCTATGGCCGGCATCACCATCGGTTTCGCCGAGTGGGCCGGTAAGATGATACCGTTCGTAATCGTGATGATTCTTCTGGCCTGGGTGCTTCTTCTGGTTTTCTATCCTTTCAAATCAAAGGAAATAGTTCTCGAAATCAAGAAGGACGATCACAAGAAGACCTACAAGGATTATGTGGCCTGGATTACCTTTGCCGTCACAATCCTGTTGTGGATGACGGAGCAGGTTCACGGCATCAGCTCCAATATCGTGGCTTTGATTCCCCTGTGCGTCTATACCGCAACCGGCGTGTTCGGCAAGGATGACATCAAGGAGATAAACTGGGAAGTCCTCTGGTTGGTGGCCGGCGGTTTCGCCCTCGGATATGCCCTTGACAAGACCGGTCTTGCAAAAGCCCTTATCGAGAGCATTGATTTCGGTGCGATGAGCATTATCGTGGTGTTCGTGGTTGCAGGTCTCATCTGCTACCTGTTGAGCAACTTCATCAGCAATAGCGCCACTGCAGCCCTTCTCATACCCATTATGATAGCAATGGGCAAGGGCTTGCTCGAGAGCGGCAATGCAGATGCCTTCCTCGCCTTCGGCGGACAGCAGGGCCTTTCAGTCTTCGTGGCTGTCTGCGCCTCACTCGCGATGTGTCTTCCTATTTCCACACCTCCGAATGCGATTGCCGCATCCACCGGTCTTGTCGAAACAAAAGATATGACCAAGGTGGGTCTTATCGTAGGCGTCATAGGCCTCGTACTCGGATTCTTCTGGGTGACCAAATGGTTCCCTTTCGCATAGTCTGATATGAAGAAACTCAACATAATTCTGACTGCCGTGGCGCTTGTCGCTACGGCTGTTTGCGCATATGCCGCCGAGACGATAGAGCAGGCAGACGCACCAAAGGAATCAAAGAAAAAGAAGAACTCCGAGATTGTGGACCACCTCAAGAGCCATTACAAATTCTATGGCTTCATCCGCAACTATATGCCTTTCGACACTCGTGACAGTTATGCCGGGAGCGGCGATCTGTACTATTGGGTTCCCAAGGACAATAACTGGAATACCACCGATGAGAATAATCCCAACAGGCAGGATCTCAACGAGAAGAGCGCCTTCCGTATGCTGGCCATCACTTCCCGTCTTGGTGTGGATGTGTCAGGATATTGGATAGGTGACAACGAGTTCGGGGGCAAGGTGGAAGCCGACTTCTTTGCCGGACTTACCGGGTCTACCGGTACAGCCCAACTCCGCCTCCGCCAGGCATATATGACGGTGAAATGGACGAACCCCGATGCCCCTGAATATACGATAGGCTTCAAGGCCGGTCAGGCCTGGCATCCTATGGCAGCCGACCTGCCTGATATCCTTGCTCTTGACAGCGGTATGCCTTTCGGCCCCTTCAGCCGTACGCCTCAGATGACGGCGGATTTTAACCTCGGACTCAATTTCACCATTACCGCTTCCGCAATATGGCAGATGCAGTATTGTTCTGCCGGTTTGCCGACTGTAGAGAAGAATGCGGCAGGTCAGGTTACGAAGGTTACCGCCAATTCATCGGCGGATTATATAAAATACAGCAAGACCCCCGAATTCTATCTCGGACTTTCATATAAGGACGGAGGTTTTCTCGGCCGTGTGGGTGTGGATGTGACCAGTATATGCCCGGTGAGCACGAGAAAGATAGACGGCGTTGGCGTTACAATGAAGGTGAAAGACCGCGAGACTTCGGTGCTCGGCTTTATGTACCTGCAATACACCAAGAACCTTTTCAAATTCAAGGCCAAGACGG
>JAKSJV010000101.1 GCA_024402005.1 Bacteroidales bacterium | reverse complement strand
CGATTATTATTAATTTTAAAGATATTATTCAATGTATGGAAGCGCTTAAGGCAATCGTCTACAGGTTTGACATTACAGGTGAAGTGGCAGGTGTCGAACCACTGGGCAACGGGCTCATCAACGACACTTACAAGGTCATCACTTCCGGTAATGGACCGGATTATGTGTTACAGAGGATAAACAACGCCATCTTCAAGGATGTGGAATTGTTGCAGCACAACATAGAGGCCGTGACGGACCACATCCGTAAGAAATTGGTTTCGGAAGGAGAGAAGGACCTTGACCGCAAGGTGCTGCGGTACGTCAAGGTCAAGGGTGGTGATGCCACATATTGCTGCGTGGATGGCAAATACTGGCGTGTTTCCGTTTTCATTAAGGATGCATTCACCTATGAAGCCGTAACGCCCGAATATTCGTATTATGCAGGAAAAGCTTTCGGAAACTTTGAAGCGATGCTTGCCGACATTCCGGAGAAACTTGGGGAAACGATTCCGGATTTTCATAATATGGAGTTGAGGCTGCGTCAGCTGGATGAGGCCGTAGCCGAAGATAAGGCGGGGCGTCTGTCTTTGCCGGAATCGGAATCGATACTGGGGTTCATAAGGGAACATCAGGAAGAGATGTGCAAGGCGGAAAGGCTGTACAGGGAAGGGAAGCTGCCCAAACGTATATGCCATTGCGATACCAAAGTCAATAATATGATGTTCGACGACAAGGGTAATGTATTGTGTGTCATTTATCTCGATACGGTTATGCCCAGTTTCGTATTCTCCGATTTCGGTGATTTCCTGCGTACCGGCGCGAACACGGTGGCAGAAGACGATCCGGCGGTTGACAAGGTTTCATTCAGGATGGATATCTTCGAGCCCTTCGCTAAGGGATATCTTGAGTCGACGGCATCTTTCCTGACGCCGGTCGAGAAGGAGAATCTCCCGTATGGAGTATTGCTGTTCCCGTTTATGCAGGCGGTCCGTTTCTTTACGGATTACCTGAACGGAGATACTTACTAGGAATACCATCTGCAATTGACTTAGCGGTAGCTAAAATATCCGGAGCACAACCTTGTACGCACGCGAATCCAGATTGCGCTGTTCAAGAGCGCTTTGTCGAAATTTGATCTGATAACAGCCATTTTTGAATAATTGAAATCGAATATTATGAAGTCCGTCAAAACTATTGAAGCACCCTATGTAGAGGGGATTGAGAATCTGTCGTGGGATAGGTTGGAAGACACTATGAGGCATAAATCCGCGATGGCGGCAATCGACAGCGTAAATTGGCCTGAGGCATATCCCTATGCTCCTGAATGTTCAGTAAGGATAGCCAGGGGAGACAGCCACCTGGCTGTTATGTTCGATGTGACTGGAAAGGATTTGAGGGCCGTGGAAATGAGTGACAACGGCCGCTCGTGGGAGGACAGCTGCTGTGAAGTGTTTCTTTCTGCAGACGGAAAGACCTACTTTAACATAGAAGTTACCTGCATAGGGTCAGTCCTGATAAAGAAGGGCACGGAAATTGAATCCTGCGGATCTGCCGGATGCATTATTCGGCAATTTCTACAAATGCGGAGACTTGACCGCGCATCCGCATTTCGTTTCCTGGAATCCGATAGATGTTCCGGATCCGGATTTCCACCGGCCTGAATTCTTCGGGAAAATCTGTCTGGGGAAATGAAATTGAAATTATTAGAGAGTTATTTCGTACCTTTGTATCCCTATGGCAAAAAGAGACGAAATACTGACAGAGGCGCTGGACAGGGAGTATGAGCACGGATTCACCACGGACGTGGAGCAGGAATTCGTGCCCAATGGCCTGTCGGAGGATATCATACGCCTGATTTCGGCAAAGAAGGGAGAGCCGCAGTGGCTGCTCGATTTCCGTCTGGACGCCTACAGGAAATGGCTCGGGATGAAAGCTCCTACCTGGGGCCATCTGCATCTGCCGGAAATCGATTACCAGGACATCATCTATTATGCCGCCCCCAAGAAACAGGCGGATATGCCTACGGAAATCGACCCCGAACTCGAGAAGACTTTCGACAAACTTGGCATTCCTCTGAACGAACGGAAAGCGCTTGCGGGCGTACGGGATGATGACGTGCGGGACGGCGAGGCATCTGGAGAAGGCGCCGCTTCGCAGGTGGCCGTCGATGCAATCTTCGATTCCGTGGGGGTGAAGACCACTTTTCAGGCCGCTCTGGCCGAAAAAGGCATAATCTTCTGCACTTTCAGCGAGGCTGTTCAGCAGTATCCCGACCTTGTACGCAAGTATCTGGCCACCGTTGTTCCCAGCGGCGACAATTTCTATGCTGCGCTCAATGCAGCGGTATTTACCGACGGTTCGTTTTGCTACATACCCAAGGGTGTCAGGTGTCCGATGGAACTTTCGTCATATTTCCGCATCAACGCGCGGGGCACGGGACAGTTCGAACGTACCCTGATCGTTGCGGACGAGGGGTCGTATGTAAGCTATATGGAGGGCTGTACGGCTCCTATGCGTGATGAGAACCAGCTGCACGCCGCAGTGGTGGAGATAGTCGTGGAAAAGGACGCCGAGGTGAAATACAGCACGGTGCAGAACTGGTATCCCGGTGACGCTCAGGGCCGTGGAGGCATACTGAACCTTGTCACCAAGCGCGGTATCTGTCGCGGTGAGAATTCGCACCTGAGTTGGACGCAGGTCGAAACGGGTTCGGCCATTACCTGGAAATATCCCTCCACAATACTTCTTGGGGATAATTCGACATCCGAATTTTACAGTGTGGCGGTGACCAACAACTACCAGCAGGCCGATACGGGAACCAAGATGATTCATCTGGGAAGGAACACCCGCAGCCGCATCGTCAGCAAAGGTATTTCCGCCGGCCACAGCGAGAATTCGTATCGCGGACTCGTGCGTATGGGACGCGGCGCTTTCGGGGCACGCAACCATTCACAGTGCGATTCCCTGCTGATAGGCTCAACCTGTGGCGCACACACCTTCCCCGTAATCAAGAGCGAGAATGCGTCTGCTGTCGTCGAGCACGAAGCGACGACGTCGAAGATAAGTGAAGACCAGCTGTTCTACTGCAACCAGAGGGGAATAGGCCCGGAGGAGGCTGTCGGCCTTATCGTTAACGGATATGCGAGGGAAGTGCTTTCAAAATTGCCGATGGAATTTGCCGTTGAGGCCCGCAAGTTGTTGCAAGTCAGCCTTGAAGGCTCGATAGGATAGGAATATATATGGATTTTAATCAGATAATAGGAACCACATTGTTCAGCATAGGGGACAGTCCCGTGCTGATGATGGATCTTGTCACCTCGGTGCTTGGTCTTGCCTGCGTGTTCCTTGCCGGACGCAACAGCAAGTACAATTTCTGGGTGGGGTATCTCTACACTGCTGCATTGTTCCTGCTGTTCTACAAGCAGAACCTGCTGGCCAGCCTGCTTCTGCAGCCGGTGTCGCTGGGAATAAACATACTGGGCCACTATCGCTGGACACACCCGCGCAAAGGCGAGGAAAGTTCGCAGGATGCCAAGGCGCTGAAAGTCAGTATGCTCTCGTGGGTGGAAAGGGCTTTGCTTGTGGTCAGTGTCCTTGTCATTGCCGGTGGCTGGGGATGGCTGCTGGACAGCCTCTTCCCAAAGGATCCGCACCCCTACCTGGATTCGTGCGTAACGGTCCTGATTCTTACGGCCCAGCTTCTGTCAGCCCTGAAGAAATGGGATTGCTGGATATTGTGGCTGCTTGTGAATATAACTCAGATAATGCTTCATCTGTCCGTGGGGCACGTATTTATGCCGATTGTGTGTGCTTTGTACCTCATAAACGGCATCGTGGCCCTTGCGGGTTGGATGAAACTCTATAAAAAGAAAGCGTAATGAAGACGATACTGAAAATAAGCAATCTCCACGCAGTGATTGCAGGTACCGACAAGGAAATTCTCAAAGGCGTTGACCTGGAGATTCACGAAGGCGAAATCCACGCCGTGATGGGTCCCAACGGCGCAGGCAAGAGTACGCTCAGCTGTGTGCTGACGGGCAAGCCCCAATATGAGGTCACACAAGGCTCGATAGAGTTTATGGGCAGGGACCTGCTGGCGATGACCCCCGAACAGCGTAACTGGGCCGGACTTTTTATGTCCTTCCAGTATCCTGTGGAAATCTCGGGCGTGAGCATTTCCAACTTTATGAAGACGGCGCTGAATTGCCGTCGTGAAGCAGAGGGGCTGGGTCCCTTGAGCGGAGCTGAGTTCCTCAGGCTGATGCGTGAGAAGATGAGTCTCGTGAAGATGAATCCCGATTTTGCCAAGCGTGACGTGAACGTCGGCTTCAGCGGAGGTGAGAAAAAGAAGAACGAGATATTCCAGATGGCGATGCTGGATCCGGCGCTCAGCATACTTGACGAGACGGACAGCGGACTGGACGTGGATGCGCTGCGTATTGTTGCGGAAGGAGTCAACCTGCTGAAAACGCCGCAGAAGTCGATCATCGTGATTACGCATTACCAGCGGCTGCTGGATTTGATAGTGCCGGATTATGTGCATATACTCAAGGCGGGGCGCATAGTATGCAGCGGCGGTCGTGAACTTGTCGGCAGGATTGAAGAACAGGGCTATGATTCTTTTTAACGGGAACAGGATAATAGACAGGGGTGACAGTCTCGGTTTCAAGGCATCCCCGGGGCAGGGCGAGCATCTCGACCTCACTCTGGTGTGCCTGGGAGGCGGTCAGGTATCGTTCGATATCGATATAGCGCATCCGGCCACGACTGTCCGTCTGAAGGGCGTGTACCTTTGTACCGGTGATGACCGTTTGGATATAACAGTCAATATGCACCATCTGGTCGGTGAATCTTCATCGGACCAGCTGTTCAAAGGCATAGCAGGCGGGAAGGCGAAAGTGCGCTTCGACGGGCGTATAGTGGTTGCCCGTGATGCCCAGAAGACGGAGGCCTATCAGACCAACCGCAACCTGCAGCTTTCCGATGAAGCGACAGTTGAAACCCTTCCCCAATTGGAAATATATGCCGATGACGTGAAATGCAGCCACGGAGCCACCGTGGGCCGGCT
>JAKSJV010000100.1 GCA_024402005.1 Bacteroidales bacterium | reverse complement strand
GCATCTGCCTGCCTGTTGAGGAAACAGAGTTTCATCAGGCAGAACTCGATGTGAAGACGCGGATTGACGGCGGCCTTGTACCCCTGTTCGCAACTTGTGGTAAGGCTCAGGGCCTCGTACAGGAACTTCTCGCTGCAGGAGGACGCCTGCTGGCGATAGCGCTGTTTCAGTGATTCAGCCAGTTCCAAAAGGGAATCCACACCTCCGGCTTTTGCCACCAGAAGATCGCGGAAATGGGATGACAGCGCTGAAATGAAGTGCAGGGCGTTGAAGCCCTTTGCAAGAATCTCATCGAAAGTGCGAAGGGCCGAAGCATAGTCTCCTCCCAGGAAATTGTTCACCAGAGAGAAACTGTATTCATAATCCAGCACGTTCAGATTGCGGATGACATCGGCATAATTCACCTTCGTACCGCAGAAAGCCACGGTCTGGTCGAATATAGTAAGTGCGTCACGCATTGCACCATCGGCCTTGAGGGCTATTACGTGCAGACTTTCGTCATCTATGTCTATATTTTCCTTAGCCGCAATGTCTTTGAGGTTGCGGACAATGTTGTCCACTGTTATCCTGTTGAAGTCATAAGTCTGGCAACGGCTCAGGATGGTAGGCAGAATCTTGTGCTTTTCTGTAGTGGCCAGAATGAAAATGGCGTACTCGGGTGGCTCTTCCAGCGTTTTCAAAAAGGCGTTGAAGGCCTGTTGCGACAGCATATGGACCTCGTCGATGATATACACGCTGTACTTTCCGACCTGGGGAGGAATGCGGACCTTGTCGATAAGGTCCTTGATATCCTCGACGCTGTTGTTGGATGCGGCATCCATCTCGAAGATGCAGTATGACCGTCCTTCCGCGAAGGACACGCAGGATTCGCATTTCCCGCAAGGCTCCCCGTCCGCGGACGGATCGGAGCAGTTTATCATTTTTGCGAAAATGCGCGCCGTGGTTGTCTTGCCTACGCCACGTGGTCCGCAGAAAAGATATGCGTGCGCGAGCTGCCCCCGCTGAATGGAATTCTTGAGGGTTTTTGCAATGTTGTCCTGACCGATAAGCGTTTCAAACGACTCCGGCCTGTACTTTCTGGCTGATACTATATAGTCTGTCATATCCTACAAATTTAGCAAGATTTTTGTAACTTTGCTTTTGCAAAACCGCAATATATATGAAAAAATACATACTTGCTGCCGTTTGTTCGCTTTTCTGCGTGGCGTTATGCGCCCAGATCAAGCTCGAAACGAAGAAATATATGGTTTCGGACTTGTATGAAAAGCCGATGGAGATTGTCCTGACCGGCAATGTCCAATTGGATTCGGCATTACGCGGCAGCGTACAGGACGTATGGTATATTTCATCTTTCGAGTTCTGTACGCGTGAACAATTTGAAAAAAGGAAAACGTCGGACGAGTTCTTCTTTATGGTTCTTGTCGATTCGACTTATACGGAAGAGAATCTGAGGGGAATATCCAGACTCACCGTGTTCAAGGGCTCTCCCAAGGCCGGCAGTGGAATAAAAGGGCTCAACAGAATCGCTTATGTTCCGTTTATGGGAACGGACAGGGACGGCGTCAGGGAAAGCGCATTTGTTCCGGCATTCGTGGATGTGCTCCAGAAGCACATTTCCTTCATCCTGTCAAGGGAATTCAATATCGGGAGCTGCGTCAGGGTGAACGCTCCCGATGCAATCGGCAAATGGACCAAGCCCGTTATGATTTCACGTAATGACCTTGCGGACGCATCTGTGCAGGGCGGTATGACCGGTGATAACGTAATCATTACCGATGACGGACATCTGGCGAAAGCGATGACGGACAGGGCCGGCGACTGCCTGGTCGGCTATATGGCAGGGCCTTTGTCTCCGGGAGAAAAATCGGAATGTGTCACTATGGTCATCGATCCTCAGACCAATGAGATTTACTATATGAACAGGCGCGGAGCCAATGCCCTGAATCCCTGCGGTTTCACCTATTCGGAGATCAAGAATTTTTCAAACAGGTAATGACTATTTCACAGGCGAAGAACGGGATAAGGTATGCGGTGCGGAATTTCGGCAACGCGGTCGGATATTGCGCCTTGAGCATAAAGGTGGGTACACGCAATGAAGGGACCTACAGCAGCGGTATCGCCCATTTTGTGGAGCATACGCTGTTCAAAGGCACGTTGCGACACAAGTCGGAATGGATCAACAATTATCTGGAGCAACTGGGCGGCGAGCTGAACGCCTATACGACCAGGGAGGAGATTGTGCTGCACGCAACGGTGCTGAAGGATGATATGGCCAAGGCAGCATCCCTGCTGGCGGAAATAGCCTACGAGGCCACCTTCCCCGAAAATGAGATCGAAATTGAAAAGGGCGTCGTAATCGATGAGATTGCATCTTACAAAGACTCTCCTTCAGAAGACATATACGATGTGTTCGAGGAGAAGATTTTTGCGGGCAGCCCTCTGTCAAGGCCCATACTCGGAACAGTAGAATCGGTACAGGGAATTACCGCCGATGAACTCAGGCGTTTCCGCGCGCAGTTCTTCACCCCGGACAGGATGTCCTTCACTATGGTTGCGCCTCTGCCTGAGAAGAAGATGGAGAGGATAATAGAAAGGACCTTTGCCAAATATCCGGCTGTGGGAAGCCGGTTGCCGCAATCGGACAAGCCGTTTGATTACAATAACGTCTTCGATATAACAATAGACAAGAAAAACCACGAAGTGAATTGCATCATCGGCAGCACGGCTCCGTCGCTGTATGATGATACGGAAAGGAGACTTGCCACGATTCTGCTGTGCAATATGCTCGGCGGTCCGGCCTCCAACAGTATTCTGGGCCGTATCCTGCGGGAGAAAAACGGTTGGGTTTACAATGTGGACTGTTCATACGCTCCGTATTCCGATACAGGTATAGTTATGATTGCGTTCGGGTGCGACAAGGAGAATCTGAAAGGATGCGGGAGAGTGATATTTCGTGAATTGCGGAAGCTCCGTGAAAAAGAGCTTTCCCCACAGAGACTCAAGGCGGCCAAAAGGCAGTTGCTGGGACAGAATGCCATTTCACGTGAAAGCGGCGAGGCACAGTGTCTGTCCATGTGCAAGAATCTGGCGGTATTCGGAAACATCCTGCCGCAGGAGGAGCTCGCGGCCCGTCTGATGACGATTTCTCCTGCTCTTGTCCGGCAGATGGCCACCGAGATATTTGCGGAGGATAAATTAAGCAAACTGGTTTATCTCTGATGGACAAAATCTACAAATACATAGCCGGTCACAGCATCCCCGAAAGCGAGGACCTGTTGTGGATACGCAGGCAGACCAATCTCCATACGAATCACGCGAGAATGCTTTCCGGTGAGGTTCAGGGCGGCTTGCTGACACTTCTGGCCCGTAGTCTTGATGCGCGGAATATTCTCGAATTGGGGACATTCACCGGTTACGCATCGGTCTGCCTGGCGAAGGGGCTTGCAGATGGCGGGCATCTTGACACCCTGGAAATCAATGACGAGTTGGTAGGACTCATTCACGAGGGATGGCAGAGAGCCGGAGTCGAACACCTCATTTCCCTCTTTGTCGGCGATGCCAAGCAGACTTTGCAGACTTTCGCCTCCGAGTGCGAATCAGGACAAAGACCGTTGTACGACCTTGCCTATATTGATGCCAACAAGCGTGAATATTGCGCCTATTACGAGGCCGTTCTCCCCCTAGTGCGCCAGGGAGGTGTGATCCTGGCCGACAATACCCTCTGGGACGGCAAGGTTGTGGAAGACCCTCTCCCGACCGATGCCCAGAGTGTTGAAATCCTGCGCTTCAACGACCTTGTCGCCGCCGACCCCCGCGTAGAGGCGGTGATCCTCCCCCTCCGCGACGGCCTCACCTTCATCCGCAAGCGCGTATAGGATGCTTTCAACAGGTTCAATGACCTGTGCTTCGAGGGGAAACTGCCTCCGGTGCAGATTTCGCTGGTCAAGTCCCGCACTTTACTCGGCAAAATGGAATACAGGACCAGGCATACGCTGCTGGGCAGTTCCATTGTTTTTTGCTGACTGATGATTTTTATGTAAATTCGCAACATCTTTTATAATGCAAAATGAAAACCATTACAAAATTTATTCTCTTGTCCGCAATGACAGCATTCTGCGCCTGCGGCAAAACCGAAACCACTCCCGAACCCGCACCAAAGCCTGAAGTGAAACCGGCAGAGGTTGTAGCGGGGACATACGACTGCTATTTCGAGGAAAGCGTAACCAGTTTGGCACTAATCTACAAATATTTGGATGCCGGAAGCGTCACGATTACCGCAACCGGAGACGATACTGCAACTGCAGTGTTCAGAGGACCCGGATTTTTCGGCGGGCTGACGGAGAAGATGAAAATCACAGAGAGCGTCGATGGCTATACATTGAGCTGTGTTGACAAAAAGATGTTTTCTTACGGTAGCTATATGGCGAACAATAAAAACATCATCTTTTATGTCGAAAGGGGAATCGGCGAACCTATCAGGATTCTGCGGGCAGGTACAAAGATGCCGACAATCTTCAAATACTCCGGAGCATATTCTTGCACGGTTGATGAGAAAAAAGATTGGAATGTAATAGATTTCAATACCGTAACGAACGATAATACCTTGGATCTGTATGTCGGATATATCGAAGCGGAAGGTAATCATACGGCTCATTATCTCCATATAGAAAATATTCCGTGTACGGACGGTGGCGCTCTTTCCGGAACAGGACTTAAAACAACCTTCAAACCGAAATCAGAAGGAGATGAAACCACAGCATCCGTGACCGGCACGTTCTCCAAGCCGGGATCTTTCAACATCTCAATTGTCCTGAAAGACGGAACCACCTACACTGTCCGTTAGGCCGCGGGGGTAGCGAGCGGAACGGAGTGTGAGCGAAGCGGATCAGGGGGCAGGGCCCCCTAAAAACAGAAAAGTGGCCTGAAAAGACCGCATCAGCGGTCCGGCCGAGCCGGGTATTTGCGACAGCAAATACGGAAAGGCGCAAAGGCCGCGGGGGTAGCGAGCGGAACGGAGTGTGAGCGAAGCGGATCAGGGGGCAGGGCCCCCTAAAAACAGAAAAGTGGCCTGAAAAGACCGCATCAGCGGTCCGGCCGAGCCGGGTATTTGCGACAGCAAATACGGA
>JAKSJV010000010.1 GCA_024402005.1 Bacteroidales bacterium | reverse complement strand
TGCAGGAAGTCCTTTCACCGGTTCTGCCTCAGAGGATGGAGCACAAGGCTCTGGCAAAGATTTTCCAGGCCCTCAGAATCGAGGTGAACGGAGAAATGCGTGATTTGGAAAAATTCCTCTACGGCGCCACTCAGGCCCTGAAACCGGGCGGAAGGCTGGTGATCATTACGTATCACAGCCTGGAGGACCGTATGGTGAAGAATTTCATCAAGTGCGGCAACATCGCAGGACAGCCTCAAAAGGATTTATACGGCAATATCGCCTCACCGCTCAAAGCCGTCACCAAAAAGCCCGTAGAGCCGGACGAGAGCGAGATTGCCTCCAACACCCGCGCACGCAGCGCCAAGCTCCGTGTCGCCGTCAAAGCCGTGGCGACAGAGAGGCAAAACGAAAGGAGGAAAGACAATGAGTGAAAAGTGGAAAAAGATAACGGGAGCGGCACTGCAAGGCAAACTGCTGCTGCGCCTCAAGGCAGACAAATACCTGCCCCAGATAATATTCTTCTTCATTATGGCCACAGCCTTCATCTGGGCGAACCTCAATATGGAGAGCACCATACACCGCAAAGAAGAAAACAAACAGGTACTGGAAAATCTGAAAAGCCTCCACACAGAACTCACCTGCCGGCTCACAGGGCTTGACAGCGTATGCAAGGTGGAAGATATGCTGCAGGAAAAAGGCAGCAACGTAAAGATTCCGGTACAGCAGGCCCAGCGGATCAGGTAGAAAAGAAACATAGCGAAAGGAAATGACAGATAACGACAACAGATTGAGACCCATAGAGAAATCCGACAAGGTGATGACCTTGTTGTGGGCCCTGTTCATCCTGGCAGGATTCGCGCTCTGCGTGATTCTGCTGGTGAAGGTTATCTGCTATAAGGAAGACAAGAAATTCGGTCCCTATCTGGTGCCTCAGAACAGAATGACGGCGCTCACCCCTGTAAGAGGTGACATCCTGGACTATAAAAACCGGATACTCGCTACCTCGACGCTGGTTTACGAAGCCCGCCTTGACTGTACGATAGCCAAGGATACCGCCTGGAGCAACAACGTCCGTCCTCTGGCAAAAGACCTTGCAAGAGTCGTAGGTGAAAAGACCGAAGAGCAATACTATTCAATGCTCCAGAAAGCGAGATCCAAGGGCAACCGTTTCCTTCTTCTGGGGAAGAATCTTACGCAGCTCGAGATAAACGAGGTCCGTAAGATGCCCATCGTCAGCAAGGGGCGTTTCCACGGCGGATATATGGAAGAACGCAGTCAGAAACGCCTGTATCCATACGGTTATTCTGCACGCAGGACCATAGGATACGTGAAGAACAATGCCGACAGCACCAGTGACGGCAAGGGCATAGAAGGGACATTCGACAACTATCTCCACGGGAAGGACGGATGCCAGGTTCTACGCCGCAGCGACTATGGGATGATTCCAGTCAACGACTCCCGCAACAAGGCGGCCGACAACGGAGTGGATATCAGGACGACGATAGACATAGACATACAGAACATCGCCGATGAGGCCCTGAGAAAGACCGTAGAGAGCAGTGATCTTATCGAAAAGGCCTGCGTGATAATACTCGAATCCAAGACAGGGGCCGTAAGGGCGATGGTAAACCTCGGCCGCGACCAGCAGGGTAACATAGGGGAATGGGACAATTACGCGGTACGCAATGCCGAAGCGCCCGGTTCCGTATTCAAGGGCGCCGTGGTGATGGCTATGCTTGAAGACGGATACGTGACTTCCCTCAACCACAAGATTCCCACATACGGAGGTCACTGGACATACAACGGAAAAGTATATGACGACACGAAGCACGTAGGTCCCAAACGCTATCCCGGAGGAATCATCAAACTCCGCGAGGCTTTCGAGATGTCCGCCAACAACCCGTTCAGGCAGTTGGTCTGCGACAATTACGGCAAGAACCCCGCGCGCTTCATCAAAAAGATAAAAGGTTTCGGCCTTATCGATACTATAGACTTCGACCTCAATGGAGTCACTCCCCCGTTCATACTCGACCCGAGCATCAAAAAGAGGACGGCAAAAGGCTTTTGGGACGGAGGCACGTTCCCGCGTATGGCGATAGGTTATTGTATGGAACTCAGCCCCCTCAACATCGTAACGTTCTACAATGCCATCGCAAACGGCGGAAAGATGATGAAGCCATACCTCGTCGATGCCATCGTGGACGGTGGCGAGGTACTGAGGAAATTCGAGCCCACGGTAATGCACGAAAGCATTTGCCGCCAGGCCACCGCCGACACGCTGAAAAAAGTGATGGGTCTTGTGACAAGCGACAAAGGTGGCACTGCCTACTGGCAGCTTCACGGAGCGGTGTGCCCCATCGCCGGAAAGACCGGCACGGCACAAAGGCTGTTCAGGATGAGCAACGGGAAATGGGGATACGATGACAACGGGGTGGAAAGCCAGCAGGGCAGTTTCGTGGGATTCTTCCCCTCCGATAACCCTAAATATACGGGAATCGTCGTGGTATGGAGCAAACCTTCGGCCAGAAACTTTTTCGGAGCCACTTACGCTGCGCCTCCATTCAGGGAAATAGCTGATAAAATTTACTGTTTGAATGAAGATTAAGGATTACACATCGGTCACTACGGACAGCCGCAAAGTTATACCTGGCAGTCTGTTCATTGCAGTCAAAGGCTACAATGCGGACGGTCACGCATATATAAATGCCGCTCTGGAAAAAGGCGCGACAGGAATCGTGTATGAGGACGAAGAGCAGGTGGAAGCGTTGAAAAAAGCCCGCACCGGCATCGAGTGGATAAGGGTGGAAAACAGCCGTAGGGCCCTGGCTGAAATCGCCGACCAGTGGTACGGTCAGCCCAGCCGCCAGCTCAAACTTGTGGGCATCACCGGAACAAACGGCAAGACCACCACGGTGACGCTTCTATATAACCTTTTCACCGGCCTGGGTTACAAATGCGGCCTGCTCAGCACGATCGCCAACTATGTGGACGGCGTGAAATACGAAGCCGTCAACACCACCTCGGACCCACTGACCATCAACTCGCTGATGAGGGAAATGGTGGACAAAGGTTGTGAATACTGCTTTATGGAAGTGAGCAGCATAGGCGTGGAGCAGGACAGGGTGCACGCATTGGACTTCAACGTGGGTATTTTCAGCAATCTTACCCACGACCATCTTGACTACCACAAAACCTTCGACGAGTACCTCAGGTGCAAGAAACTGTTCTTCGACAATCTGCCGAAGGGAGCGAAGGCCATCACCAACGTCGATGACAGGAACGGTATGGTAATGGTGCAGAATACCCCCGCAAAGATAGTGGGATATTCCTGCCGTAAGATGGCTGACCACAGCTGCAGGATACTGGAAGAAAGTTTTGACGGTATGTTGCTGCAGATTGACGGCACACAGGTATGGTGCCCGCTTATCGGCCGGCACAATGCCTACAATGCCCTCGCTATATACAGCGCCGCAGTGGAACTCGGAGCGACGAAAGAGGAAACTCTTGTAGGACTCAGCAAGATAGGGCAGGTATGCGGACGCCTCGAACAGATGAAGGGTCCCAGCGGAATCAACGTGGTGATCGATTATGCCCACACTCCCGACGCACTGGAGAACGTACTGGAAACTCTCAGGAAAATCGCTCCCGAGCGCACCCTAACCTGCGTATTCGGTTGCGGGGGAGACAGGGACAAGACAAAACGTCCCGAAATGGGCGCGATAAGCGCGAAACTCTCCGACAAGGTGATAATAACCTCCGACAACTCCCGCACGGAACTTACGGTCGATATCATAGCCGACATCAAGGCCGGTATCTCCAAGGCGGACAGCCGCAAGGTGCTTTCGCTGGAAGACAGACGCGAAGCCATACGCACGGCAATACTTACAGCCGGTGCCGATGAAACCATACTGCTGGCGGGAAAAGGACACGAGGACTATCAGATCATCGGCAAAGAAAAGAGACATTTCGACGAGCACGAAATCGTAAGGGAAATTTTTGATGAATTAAAAGACTAGTATATGATATACCATCTGTTTCAATATTTGAAGGATTTCGACATCCCCGGAGCGGGACTTATGAACTATCTGACTTTCAGGTCATTGATGGCTGCACTCACCGCACTCCTGATGGCTCTCTTCGTGGGGAAGAGAATAATACGTTTCATCCAGAGGCATCAGATAGGTGAAGAAATCCGCAATCTCGGACTCGAGGGACAATTGCAGAAGAAAGGCACTCCCACTATGGGAGGGCTGATAATCATTCTTTCCACACTCACAGGCGTGCTTCTGTGGGAAGACCTCACCAACATATACACCCTGCTCCTCTGCATAACCCTGCTATGGCTCGGAGTGCTGGGATTCACTGATGACTACATCAAGACATTCAAGCACAACAAGGAGGGAATGAGCGAGAAGGCCAAGCTGATAGGACAGATTGCCCTCGGACTCGTTATCGGGCTGACCGTGTGCTACAGTCCCAAGATTCTCGTACGTGAGGAAGTTCCCGAAAAACAGAAAACGGAATATGTAATAGATGAAGAAGGCAACGTAAGCACCTCCATCGTGACGGTAAAGGAGGATATCGTAAAAAGCACGAAAACCACCATCCCCTTCGTCAAGAACAATGAATTCGACTACAAGTGGCTTTCCCCTTTCACAGGCAAATGGGGCTGGTGGTGCAAATGGGCCATCTACCTTGCAATGATAGTACTGGTGATTACCGCCTGCTCCAACAGCGTGAACCTTTCCGACGGAATGGACGGCCTGGCTGCAGGAACAAGCGCCATCTCAAGCGTTGTACTGCTGGTGTTCGCCTATCTTTCCGGCAACGTCATCTATTCAGGCTATCTGAACATTATGTTCATACCCGGTGCCGGTGAGGTGGCCGTCTTTCTTGCGGCAATGATAGGAGCCCTCATCGGATTCCTCTGGTACAACTCCTACCCGGCACAGGTATTTATGGGCGATACCGGCAGTCTTGCAATCGGAGGTGTCATCGGCGTATGCGCGATACTTATACGCAAAGAGCTGCTCCTGCCCATCCTTTGCGGGATATTCTTCGCAGAAGCGTTGAGCGTGATAATGCAGCGGAGCTATTTCAAATACACGAAAAAGAAATACGGGACAGGCAGACGCATTTTCCGTATGGCTCCCCTGCACCACCATTTCCAGAAAGAGGGAGTGGACGCGTTGATCCAGTCTCCGGCGGAAATTCAGCCGGAATCCAAAATAGTTGCCAGATTCTGGATCATACAGATAATACTGGCTGTCTTGTCAATTGCATTGTTAAAAGTAAGATAATATGAGCAGAGTTGTTGTTTTAGGCGGCGGCGAAAGCGGAATAGGCAGTGCCGTTCTCGCAAAAGTCAAAGGTTTCGACGTTTTTCTTTCCGACAGCGGAACCATCGCCCCGAAGTATGTGGACGAACTGAAAAAATGGGAAATCCCGTTCGAGATGGGCGGTCACAGCGAAGACAGGATTCTCGATGCCGGTGAAATCATCAAGAGCCCCGGTATTCCTTCGACGGCTCCTCTGGTTCAGAAAGCCATTGAGAAGGGGATCCATATAATCTCCGAAATCGAATTCGCCGGCCGTTATGATTCCGCAAAGAAGATATGCATCACCGGAAGCAACGGCAAGACGACTACGACTTCGCTCATCTACTACCTGCTGCAGCAGGCCGGACTGAACGTGGGGTTGGGCGGAAACATAGGCAAGAGCTACGCCTACCAGGTCGCCACCGAGCACTTCGACACCTATGTGCTGGAACTCAGCAGCTTCCAGTTGGACAATATGTATGATTTCAAGGCCGACATAGCTATAATCACCAACATCACGCCCGACCATCTGGACCGCTATGACCACAATATGGAGAACTACGTGAAGGCCAAGTTCCGCATCACCAGGAATATGGACAAGGACGATTGCTTCATCTTCTGCAGTGATGACGAAATAACCATCAACCACCTCGACAAGATAATCATCAAGGCAAAGGAACTGCCATTCAGCCAGAAAAAACAGGTCAATCCCGGCGCCTACTTGGACGTCGACAAGATAGTCGTCAACGTTCCTGAAAGAGAAGAGTGCGACGTGTTCCTCAAGGACCTCGCCCTGGGAGGACGCCACAACATATACAATTCAATGGCTGCGGCGATAGCCGCAAAGGTTATGAACCTGAGCAACGAGGATATACGCAGAGGTCTCGGTACGTTCAGGAACATAGAACACAGGATGGAAAAAGTGATGACCATACGCGACGTACTCTATGTCAATGACAGCAAGGCCACCAACGTGGATGCTGCCTGGTATGCCCTTGAATGTCAGACAAAACCGATAGTATGGATTGTGGGCGGCAAGGACAAGGGCAATGACTACGCTCCCCTGCTGGAACTTGCCCGCGAGAAGGTGAAAGCCATCGTATGCCTGGGTGTGGACAACAAGAAGATACACGACAGTTTCAAGGACGTTGTTCCGACGATAGTCGATACATCGAGCGCGGAGGAAGCCGTGAGGACCTGCGCATCGCTTGCATCGCCAGGTGACGTGGTATTGCTCAGCCCCTGCTGCGCAAGCTTCGACCTGTTCAAGAGCTATGAGGACAGGGGTGAGCAGTTCAAGGATGCCGTGAGGAAACTTTAAGCAGCATTTCGGAAACTATGCAACAGGAACAGAAGAAAACAGGGCCTTTGGCACAGATGATAAAGGACATCAAGGCTGGCGACAGGGTGATATGGATCGTGGTCGTCCTGCTGATGATGCTGTCCATCGTAGCCATATTCTCTTCTACGTCCCTGCTGGCGATAAAAGAGAAAGTAAGCCGCGTGGACATATTCTGGGGTCAGCTCAAGGTTGTCGGCCTTGGAATGACGGTAATCCTTCTGTGCACCATTGTCCCCAATATCCGGTTCTTCAGATGGATTTCCCGTTGGGGGTTCCTGTGCTCATTGATACTGCTGTTGATGCTGGATACGCACATTCACATCGGCGGGGTCGTCAAGGCGTTGAATGTAAACGGCGCATACAGGGCCATCTCCATAGGAGGATTCAGCCTGCAGGTGTTCGAAGTCGTGAAAATAGCGATGGTAATGTATCTGGCCTGGGCCGTACAGACTTATGAAAGCGGCAAATTCAAATTGGCGCTGATGCTTGGGACGAAATACCCGTCCGCCTTCGGCTGGCTCAAGGATGCGACGGCGCAACGGTGGATTTTCATCTTCCTGCCGATGGTTATTACCGCCGCACTCATTTTCCCGGGAAGTACCGGCAGCGCGCTTCTTACGGGAATCGTGATGTTCGCCACCGTGATTATCGGAGGTCTGAAATGGAAGGACCTCATCATACCGATACTCGTAGCGGTTGCAGGCGTGGCGCTGTTGGTGGGCATTCACGTCGTAAGCAGCGGGAAGGTGCTCCCGCGTATGGAAACGGCTTTCAACCGCCTGAAGATAGAACTTCCCTACCCCGATGCAAAGGCACGTGCAAGCCAGAGGGCGAAGATTGCCGTAAAAACCTTCGACCCGGCACAACTGAAACCCGGCACACAGCAGTTCAGGGATTATCTGGACGAAATACGCCAGCCGGCAGCTGCGGAAATAGCCATCGTACAGGGCGGCAGGGCGATTATCGGCAAAGGGCCTGGAAAAAGCACGCAGAAATATGTGGTGCCGGTGATGTTCGAGGACTATATGTTCAGCTTCATCGTGGAAGAATACGGACTCATCGTCGGGTTCTTCATAATATTAATGTATATGAGTCTCTTCGCGAGGGGCGCGATAATAGTGCACAACAGCACAAACCGCTATGCGAAGGCTTGTGTGGGAGGACTTGTATTCCTGATCACCTTCCAGGCGTTGTTCCACATTATGGTCAATTGCAATATTGGAGTGCTCACAGGTCAGACACTTCCCCTTATCAGCCACGGCCGCTGCTCGTTCATCTGCTTCAGTTTCGCCTTCGGCGTGATACTGTGCATAAGCAAGATGGCCAACAACAAGATCAAAAAGCAACAGGATGAAGAGGCTAAGTTTATGGCAAAAGACGAGACGAGCGTCAGTATGGACATATTGGACAGTATCGACGACCAGTTGGAAGCTTTGGAAAACGGCGTTAATCCTGATGAGGGGGATACGGAGAAAGATATAAATGGAATATAAAATGAGAGTGATTATCAGCGGCGGCGGGACCGGAGGACATATTTTCCCCGCGTTGTCGATTGCACAGAAACTGCGTGAAACCGATCCTCGCACGGAAATTCTTTTCGTGGGAGCGGAGGGGAAGATGGAAATGGAGAAGGTGCCCTCAGCGGGATTCGAGATCGTGGGACTCCCCGTGGCGGGACTTCAGCGCAAACTGACCCTGAAAAATCTGCTGCTGCCGTACAAAGTGGCCAGGAGTTACGTCAAGGCAGGCCGGATCATCAGGCGTTTCCGTCCTGACATAGTTGTGGGGGTAGGCGGATATGCCAGCGCCCCGACACTGTGGAGCGCATCCTTCCACGGCATTCCCTGCCTCATACAGGAGCAGAATTCATTTGCCGGTCTGACGAACAGGACTCTCGGGAAGAAGGCTAAAAAGATATGCGTGGCCTACGACGGTATGGAAAGGTTCTTCCCTGCCGAAAAGATAGTGTTTACGGGCAACCCCATACGCAAGGGCTTTGCACCGGCAACGCCTGAAAGCCGCAAGGAAGGTCTGGAATTCTACGGCCTCGACGGCTCAAGGAAGCAGATTCTCATAATCGGAGGTTCGCTTGGATGCAGGACTCTGAATGAAAGTATGAAAGCGTGGATAGAGGCGGGGTGCCCGGGTGGGGAGAACGTGGAGATACTGTGGCAGTGCGGCAAATATTACAAGGCGGAAACCGACGGGTTTATGGAGGGCAGGAATCTTCCTTTCATACATCATACGGATTTCATCGCCCGTATGGATCTGGCCTACAATGCGGCTGATGTTGTCATCTCCCGCAGCGGGGCTTCTTCAATCAGTGAAATATGCGTGTGCCGCAAGGCAACGGTTTTCGTTCCTTCGCCCAATGTGGCCGAGGACCATCAGACTTTCAATGCGATGGCTCTTGTGAACAAGGGAGCAGCCCGCATCGTCAGGGATGCCGAAGCCCGCGAACGTCTTATGACGGAGGCCCTGTCTCTGGTCAATGACCCTGAGGCGACAGCCCTCATCGAACGCAATATCGCCCCTCTTGGCATCACCGACGCCGCCGACCGCATCGTCGCCGAGATCTATTCCATCGCAGCCGGCTGCGATGCTGCTTTGGCTCGCAGACCGAAAACTTTTTTCTCCCGGGGCCCCGGTTCCTTGCACTCCGCTTCGCTTCGTTTGGAACCGCCCGCCTCGAAAAATAGTTTGGTCTGCCTCGCTGACGCAGCATCTTCTGACTGTGGAAATGCTGCTTCAGGTGAAACCGGAAGCAGAAGCACCTGGCGGAACGTGTACTTCATCGGGATAGGAGGCATAGGGATGAGCGCGCTGGCGAGATACTTCAAGGCCAAGGGCGCACAGGTGAGCGGCTATGACAGGACTCCGTCCGAACTCACGCACGCGCTTGAAACCGAAGGCATAGCCGTGCATTATGAGGACAATATCGACTTCGTACCCAAGGACATAGACAGCACACTGGTCGTATATACCCCCGCCATACCCAAAGATATGGGCGAACTGGTCTATGTGCAGGAAAAAGGCTACAAGGTGGTCAAACGCAGCAAGACCCTCGGCGAACTGGCCAAAGGCAACCACTGCCTCGCCGTAGCGGGGACCCACGGCAAAACCACCACCAGCACACTCCTGGGACATATATTCCAGAACAGCGGCAAAGGCTGCAATGCCATATTGGGAGGAATCAGCAAGAACTATGACACCAATCTGCTGCTCGCAGACAATGACATCGTAGTCACCGAAGCGGACGAATTCGACCGCAGTTTCCTGCAACTCTACCCCGAAATCGCGGTAATCACGGCAATGGATGCCGACCATCTGGACATATACAATGACCTCGAACACGTGCACGAAGCCTTCAGGGCCTTTGCAAGCCAGGTATCAGGCACGCTTATCGCAAAAATCGGTCTGCCGCTAACGGAGAAAGACACGAAAGCAAGACTGCTCCATTACAGCTACGATGACGTCAAGGCGGATTTCTATGCCAGCGAACAGGTTTGCGACAAACGCGGGCACTACAGTTTCACCTTCAACTACCCCGGAGGAAAGATCGAAGGCATACGTTGCGGCATACCCGGATGGGTAAACGTCGAAAACAGCGTGGCTGCGGCGGCTGCGGCGATAAGCTTCGGACTTGACCCGCAGGACATCAAAACCGCAATAGAAAGCTATCAGGGCGTGAAACGCCGCTTCGACATCCACGTCAACAACGACAAGGTCGTATATATCGACGACTATGCCCACCACCCCGAAGAACTCGCAAAGGCCATAAGCAGCATACGAGGGATGTTCCCCGGAAGAAAGCTCACCGCCATCTTCCAGCCCCATCTGTACACCCGCACACGCGACCTCGCCCCCGATTTTGCAAAGTCTCTCAGCGCCGTGGACAAACTGATACTGCTGGACATCTATCCCGCCCGTGAAGAGCCTATACCGGGAGTGACAAGCGAACTCATATTCAAGGATGTCACCTCGCCGGAGAAAATGATGATAACCAAGGAAGAACTGATGGACACCCTCGCAAAGGAAGACCTACAGATACTGGTAAGTTTCGGCGCAGGGAACATCGACCGTTTCATAGAACCCATTACAGAATACCTTGAAAAGAAAAATTAGCATAATTCTTTCCTGTACGCCGGCCGTCCTTGCAATAGCGATCACCGTCATCGGCCTGATGGGTGAACATCGCTGTCATCAGGAGCGTCTGTGCCGCGGTATCGAGGTTCAGGTCCCCGACTACCCCGTTTACAGGTTCGTATGCCAGGATGACGTCATATCGATTGTCAGCGAAGAATATGGAGCCTACCTCAACAGGCCCGTTGACAGCGTGAACACACACCGCATAGAACAAGTTCTGCTGGGAAAAGGCATCATCGAGGACTGCATCGTATATTTCACCAGCGACGGGATACTGCACATAGAAGCCTGGCAGAGCGCTCCTGTCGCAGCCTTGAAATTCACCGATGCGGAATATTATCTGGACAATAAAGGAAACTGTTTCCCGGTGAAAGAAGATTGGTGTGCTAATACGGTCAAGGTATATGGGATGCGTGAGTTTACGAATACCGTATGGAACACACGGATTGCGGCAATGGCTCAATGGATAAAAAATGACCCGCGTTGGCAGACACTTGTGGAAAAGCTGGTAAGTGATGACAATGGAGACATTTCCGTATGCATAAAAGGAAAGAATGAACTCTTTCTTATCGGTCAGCCCACCGGCTATGAAAAAAAATTCGGAAGAATCGGGCAATATCTTGACAAGATAGGATCGGATAAGGAATACAATAGCGTGAATGTAAAATATAAAGGCCAGATCGTCTGCAAATGATTATGGAAGAAAAGAAAATTGTTACAATTGACCTCGGAACCCGCAAACTCGGGATATCCGTCGCCGCAGAGGGCGATGGAGGGAAGGTGAAAGTACTCTACTACAACGAATTCCCTTCTGCGGGAATAAGTCACGGCAAAGTGCTCAACCCCAGCAGGTTGGGTACTGCGCTGAAAACGGCGATAACCGGTTGCGAAGAATTCCTGCAACTGAAGATAAAGGAAGCGTTCGTCAACATCCAGAAATATGACATACGTGAAATCAGCGTAAGTTCTTCCATACAGATAGAACAGGGGCACTGCATAAATTCGGAAGACATCGACAACCTTGAAAGTCTGGTATGGATAGAGGCGCAGAATTGCCAGAACCCCGGTGAAGAAGTGTTCGGAATCGTCCCTCAGTCGTTCGATGCGGATTCTGAGATGAACGTCAACGTCAAGGACGTAACGGGTATGATGGCAGACACCCTGTACGGGCACTACAAAGCCTACATCGGCAAAGCCAGCTACCGCAACAACATAGATGTGGCATTCCGCGAAGCCGGAATCGAAACGGTACGCACGACCTTCTCCCCTGCAGAAACGGGACAATGTGTCCTCACTGCACCGGAAATGGACGGAGGGGTGGCGCTTCTGGATATCGGAGCCGGAGCAAGTTCCGTATCCATTTTCACCGGCGGCACCCTCAGGCATTATGGCGCCATCCCGTTCGGGGGTGACAGCATTACGGGCGATATAGTGAATCTTTGCGGAGTCGATGAGAAGTTGGCGGAAAACATCAAGATGGGATATGGAGGCCTGATGCCCGACAAACTGTCTTCCCTCGGAGAAAAAACTCTGAAAATCACCGACACCGCAAGCGGAAACAAAATCGAGATTACAGCCAAATATCTCTCGGAAATCATCACGGCACGTATGCGTGAGATACTTGACGCTCTGCTCTACGAGATACAGCAGAGCGGTTATTCCGAAAAACTCAAGAACGGCGTGGTCGTATGCGGAGGATGTGCGGATACACTGAATATGTGCAATATGATCAAGGAGATCTCCGGCTACAATGCAAGGGTCGGAGCACCTTCCGTCAAGATGTTCGATGCCGATATGACATTCTTCGGCAGTGCGGTGGCAAGTTCTGCCGGAATAATAATGCAGTCTATGGGAGGCGATATGAAAGCCTGCACGGGCGAAGCTGAAGAAAATGAAGCCCCTCAGGCCGAGATTTCCCTTGACGAACTGTTCCAGCCAAGCGAGGAGGAAAAGAAAGACACCCTCGTAGAGAAATTGCGCCGAAAGGAGGAGGAGAGGAAACGCAAGGAAGAGGAAAAGCGTCGCAAGGAAGAGGAAAAGCGTCGCGAAAAAGAGGAGAAACGCCAGAAGAAAGAGGAAGAGATGAAGAAGAATGGAGGAAAATCAACACTCGGAGGCATATTCGACAGCATCAGCGATTCGCTGTTCGGATCTGAAAATGACCAGGAAAATGAAATATAATGACTATGAACAATCTTAAATTCATACCTGAAAACTGGGTTCCGGAGAACTCCAACATAAAAGCGATAGGTGTAGGCGGCGGAGGTCAGAATGCCGTTACCTATATGTATAACCAGCATATCGAAGGCTGCACATTCGTCGTCTGCAACACGGACCCGCAAGCCCTCGAGGACAGCAACGTGCCCGTAAAGATAAAACTGGGCAAAGGGCTTGGAGCAGGATGTGATCCGATAAAGGGGCGAAATGCCGCAGAAGAGGCCGTAGATGAAATTGCGGAGAAAGTGCTTGACAACGGCACGGAGATGCTCTTCGTTACGGCCGGAATGGGAGGAGGAACGGGCACGGGCGCCGCTCCCGTGATTGCCGCAATGGCGAAGAAACGCGGCATTCTCACCGTGGGCGTAGTCACCATACCCTTCCAGAACGAGGGCAAGGAAGCCATTCAGAAAGCCATCAACGGAATACGCGAGCTGGAGAAGAACGTGGATTCACTGCTGGTCATAGACAATGAGAAACTCTATGAGGTTTACGGAGATATGCTGGCAAAAGACGCATATCCAAAAGCCGATGAGATTCTTGCCACCGCCGTCCGCGGAATAGTGGAGATTATCAAGAAGAAAGGCTATGTGAACGTGGATATGGAGGATGTCAAGACTATGATGAAGGACAGCGGAGTAGCCTTGATGGGCATAGGCACAGGAACAGGGGAAAACAGACTCGAAGATGCAGTGCACGATGCGGTCATTTCTCCCCTGCTCAATGATTTTGACCTGAAGACGGCAAAGAACATACTCGTCAACGTAACCTCAGGATACAACGAGCACGGACTTCTGATGAAGGACCTCGCCCAGATCGACAAACTTATCGAAAGCTACACAGGCAGTGCAAGCCGTTTCAAACGTGGCATCGTATATGAAATGGACGAGGATTTCGGCGACAAGGTAAGCATTACCGTCATAGCCACCGGTTTCACTATGGAAAGCCTGCACGGTGTGACAGACAAGAGTCTGGGAAATGTCATAGAATTGGATTCAGATTATGAATATACCCCTGACCCTGACGTGATAAAAGAGGTCTCCAGCAACGTGAAGATAGGTCCGAGCGATATGCGCAACGAACGCCGTTTCAATTTCACACAGGCACCCGAACTTTGCAACTGGGAAGGGGCGGCTCTCGGCGACCTGGAGCACACGCCCGCAATCAAACGAATAAAACACAACTAGATATGAGCACAGAAAGAAGAACAAGGGTGAGATTCGCCCCGTCACCTACCGGTCCCCTGCATATGGGCGGTGTACGTACGGCTTTGTACAATTATCTGTACGCCAAGAAAAGGGGCGGAGATTTCATCATCCGCATAGAAGACACCGACTCGCAAAGGTTTGTCCCGGGAGCGGAAGCATACATAATAGAAGCGTTGCGCTGGTGCGGCATCATTCCTGACGAAGGAGTCGATATGGCAACCGGGGCCGTCGTGGAGGAAAAATCGGACAGACATCCTCACGCGCCATACCGCCAGAGCCAGAGACGCGGACTGTACCGCGCCTATGCCGAACAGCTTGTTTCTGCAGGATGGGCCTACTATGCATTCGATACCGCAGAAGAACTTGCAGCCGCACGTACGGCGGCGGAGACGCAGGGACAGACCTTCATATACAATGCCGTAACCCGCAAGGGACTGCGCAATTCACTGACATTGCCCGCTTCCGAAGTGGAGGAATTGTTGAACGGACGGACGGACTGGACCATAAGGTTCAAAATGCCGGAAGGCCGCATAGTAGCAATGGACGATATGATACGCGGGCACGTCGAGGTGAACACCGACACTCTTGATGACAAGGTGCTGTGGAAACGTGCGGATGAACTGCCGACCTACCACCTTGCCAACATCGTGGACGACCATCTGATGGAAATCACGGAAGTCATACGCGGAGAGGAATGGCTTCCTTCCCTGCCCTTGCACTATCTGCTCTATGAGGCATTCGGGTGGCAGGATACGATGCCACGTTTCGCCCACCTCCCGCTGCTGCTGAAACCTGTCGGCAACGGCAAGCTCAGCAAGCGTGACGGCGACAAGATGGGCTTCCCGGTTTTTCCTCTGAATTGGAAGAATTCGGAAGGTGAAACGTATCACGGCTATCGTGAAGACGGATATTTCCCCGAGGCCTTCGTGAATCTCCTCGCTATGCTCGGATGGAATCCGGGGACTGAACAGGAGATTTTCTCGATGAAGCAACTCATCGAGGCATTCTCCATCGAGCACGTCAGCAAGTCCGGAGCCAAATTCAATCCTGACAAGGCCAAATGGTACAACAAGGAATACCTCCGTATGAAATCGGACGAGGAGCTGGCGACGTTGTTCGAACCAGTCCTCGCTGATCACGGAGTCAAGGCCGACCACGCCTATGTGGTGCGTGTATGCGGTCTCATCAAGGAAAGAGCCACCTTCGTGGCCGATTTCTGGAACATAGCTTCATATCTTTTCGTAGCACCTGAGACGTACAACGAAAAGGATGTGGCAAAATTCTGGCACCCCGAGAATTATGAACTTGCCTTCAAGGTGGCCGATAAAATATATTCGGACGGCGTGGAAGCGGGAGAGGAGATGATAAAGGAGAACGAATGGCCTATGGGCAAGATTATGAACTGCATACGTCTGGCCCTGGTCGGAGCGTCATCAGGTCTTGGCATCGCCGATATAGTTTCGCTCATCGGACGCGAGGAATTCGCAAGACGTATGGCCAGGATAAAGGAGACTTTGCAATGAAGATAGCATTTGCTGGAGACCACGCAGGATATCTGCTGGCTGAACCGATAGGAAAACTGCTCGAGGCGCGGGGCATCGGATTCGAAAACCTCGGCACCTTCGGGCCTGACAGCGTGGATTATCCCGATTTTGCTCACAAGCTGGCGGCTGCCATCGAGGAAGGGCGCGCGGACCTGGGCATCGCGGCCTGCGGCACAGGTAACGGTATGGCGATTACGCTGAACAAGCACCAAGGAATACGCGCGGGGCTTGCCTGGAACAAGGATATCGCCCGTCTGGTGAAGGCTCACAACAATGCCAACGTGCTGGTGCTGCCGCAGCGTTTCATCAGCGAGGCTGATGCCCTCGAGTGCGTCGCCGCCTGGCTGGATACCGCTTTCGAAGGCGGCCGGCACTTGCGGCGGATAGAGAAAATTTAGATTTTCGGGGGCTCTGTTCGCAGACCGAAAACTTTTTTCTCCCGGGGCCCCGGTTCTTCCGAACCGCCCGCCTCGAAAAATAGTTTGGTCTGCCTCACTGACGCACCCGTTTTGAAATGGCTCTACATATGGTCGTAATCGACAAAAATTTCAATGGTATACTGAGCCGGGATATCAACGATTATCCTGAAGGGATAGTTATGGTCATTGACAAGCCGTACAGATGGACATCCGCCGACGTAATCAGGAAGGTCAAATATGCGGCCATACGCCATTTCTGCAAGAAAAATCTCAAGGTAGGCCACGCCGGCACGCTGGATCCGCTGGCGACTGGCGTGTTGTTGGTATGCATAGGAAACGCCTGCAAACGGGCTCAGGAATTCCAGGATACCGGCAAGGAATATGTGGCCGGAGTGTGTTTCGGAGCAACTACACCGTCCTATGACCTTGAAAAGGATATCGACAGGACTTTCCCGACGGATGGAGTGTCGGCCGAAACGATAAACGCAGTCCTTCCGGAATTCCTGGGGGCGCAAGATCAGGTCGCTCCCCTTTTCAGCGCGAAACAGGTGGATGGAGTACGTGCCTACGAACTTGCCCGCAAGTTGTATCGGAGCGGGCAGCCGCTGGACGAGGCGGCAAAGGAGATTCTGCAGATCAACAGCATCGACATCAGCGAGCTGGAGCTGCTTGGTTTGGGCCTGTCAACGTCCTCCGCAAAAGCGGAGTCTGACCAGAATTTTCGAGGCGGGACCGACGGGCTGAAGCCCTTCTGCTCGGGCCGAGAGCATATGGATGCTCTCTGTGAACCCCTTCGCGACCCGGGAGAAAAAAATTTTCGGTCTGCGAACAGAGCACCTGTAAACTAACTATGGTCGTAATCGACAAAAATTTCAATGGCGTACTGAGCCGGGATATCAACGATTACCCGGAAGGGATAGTTATGGTCATTGACAAGCCGTACAGATGGACATCCGCCGACGTAATCAGGAAGGTCAAATATGCGGCCATACGCCATTTCTGCAAGAAAAATCTCAAGGTAGGCCACGCCGGCACGCTGGATCCGCTGGCGACTGGCGTGTTGTTGGTATGCATAGGAAACGCCTGCAAACGGGCTCAGGAATTCCAGGATACCGGCAAGGAATATGTGGCCGGAGTGTGTTTCGGAGCAACTACACCGTCCTATGACCTTGAAAAGGATATCGACAGGACTTTCCCGACGGATGGAGTGTCGGCCGAAACGATAAACGCAGTCCTTCCGGAATTCCTGGGGGCGCAAGATCAGGTCGCTCCCCTTTTCAGCGCGAAACAGGTGGATGGAGTACGTGCCTACGAACTTGCCCGCAAGTTGTATCGGAGCGGGCAGCCGCTGGACGAGGCGGCAAAGGAGATTCTGCAGATCAACCGCATCGACATCAGCGAGTTGGAGTTGCTTGGTTTGGGATTATCTTCAGCCTCCGCTGGTGCTACGCCGACCAAAGAATTTTTCTCCCGGGGCCCCGGTTCCTGGCACTCCGCTGGCGCTTCGTTTGGAACCGCCCGCCTCGAAAAATTCTGGTCGGCCTCCGCGGAAGCGGAGGACGGACATAACGCCTCAAACAGAATCAACGTTGCGGCAATGCCCGCGGGCCTGCCGGTGGCTGACATACGCATAGCATGCAGTAAAGGCACCTACATAAGGTCATTTGCACGCGATATCGGTGAAAAACTCAATTCAGGGGCCTTCCTGGCCTCACTTTGCCGCAACCGCAGCGGAGAATTCCGCGTAGAGAACGCCATCAGCGTCAACGACGCCGTTGCCCTCCTGAGCGAGTGAATTGCAAAAGCGGCAGTGGATTTCACGGACATAGTATCAGGTTTAAAGTCCGTGAAATCTACTGCCACTTTTGTCGCCTAATTCACCCGTTTGGACGGTATGGTGATATCGTTGATGCCGAAACTGCGTTTCCTGCCGGTGCGCTGCAAACGGAACTCCACGGGAATCGTTATAGTGCAGGCCACCTTCTGGCCATTGCGGCGGGCCGGTTTCCATTTGGGAGAAGCCGATACCACCTTGACAGCCGCATCATCAAGATCAGGATCGACGCTGCGGGTAACGTGAACATCTTTCACCGCGCCGTCGGCACCTATCGTGAAAGTCACCATCACACGCCCCTGAATGCCGGCATCTATGCAGGATTGAGGATATTTCAAATACTGGTAAACCCACTTTTCAAGGAAATAAGCAGGGTTTATGTTGTTGATGAATGCGGGAGGAACATCGCAATCGGACCACGCAATGGCGGAGTTGTCCACGGATTTATCCTCCGCAGGAGCATTATAGAAAGCGGGTACGCCTTCCTTGCACCCCGCAAGGGCAAGCAGGAAATTGTAAAGATATTCCACTTCGCACTCCATCAGGTCATAATCCAGAATATCAGGAGTGTCCCTGACAGTGTTGTGTTCCGGATAGCGTCCTGTGGTGAACAGCACCGAAGGTATCTGCCCAGCATAAAAAATCTGCTGGTCGGAAGGATACGGTTCGGTCGGAATGAGCGTGGGTTTGATCGGCATAAGCGATGAAGACAACTCATCAATCAGGTGGTTCAAGTCTTCATTTCCTGCAGTGAAGGCCTGAAGACCTTCCTTGCTGTGATACCCCACCATATCCAGATTCACCATAGCATCGATACGGGAAACATCCTTCTTGAAAGTATGGTTGAGGAAGTGCCAGGCCCCGGCAAAGGATGAGGTTGACGAGCCGAAAGCCACGAACAGGATGCTGCGCCGGAAAAGGATGGAATTGCGCGAGGCCTGTCCCGCAAGTTCCATCAGCACGGAAAGCCCTGACGCGTTGCCGTTTGCCCCCGTGAATATCTGGCTCCTGCGCTCACCGTCAACCGACATTTCATTGACTCCCAGATTGTCCATCCTGGCTCCCACGACAATGTAATGGTCCTTGAGATCAGGGTCATAACCCTGAATATACCCTATTACATTGCGTGAGACAAGCGTATCCCCGCCATCACGGGCAATGCCAAAGACATCACCGCCGGCACCTGAAAGAACGTCAATCCCATTGTTGGCGAACGTCTCCCTTACATACGATGCAACCGCTTTCTCACCTTCGCTTCCGGGGGCACGTCCCTCGTTCTGTGCAAGGGTAACCTCCTCGACGTGAGCCTTAAGCGCCTTCACTACAGGAGTATCGTCCCAATACTGAAGGACGAGCGGAAGGACGGTCAGTATGATGGCTGGAAATTTCATCGTCCCGTGACCTATCTATCCTTCTGTCTTACATATACCCACGCATCGCGGGGGCAGACATTCGCCTTACGTCCCTCCAGGTATGTATCCAACACGACTCCAAGCGAATCGCTGCCGCATAGGCAAAGAGCATTGACTCCACCTTCGAAAGGTATCAGGAAAGGTTGGAATCCCCTATCGTATGCAGCCCTGCATTTGGCATCCACAATGGATCTGGTGCGGAAAACTCCGATTATCAGGTTGTATTTGTATTCCAGTCCTTCCAGCGGTTCTCCAAAGCGGAAAACGGATGACAATTTCACCCCCAGACTGTCAAGCGAGCCGGCTGCAGCGACAGTCTCGAGAGAATCCTGAACCTCCTTCGCACGCAGTGCTTCCAGCGCTGCCGAAATCGAATCCTGAACCTCCTGACGGCGGCATTCTATGCGTTCGGCTTTGGCCTTGAGGTCAGATTCTGTGGGCCGGCCGGCTACCTTACGCAAAAAATCACAGCTGGAGATGCATAAAATCGAAAAAATGAGCAATATTCTGATTACTTTTTTCATATCTTTGCAGTTTGTTATGCAAATTTAGTATAAATTTGACACAAATTTAAAAAGATGACCAACAAGCGTGCCGTATTTTCGGTCTTGATCACAATATTCCTGCTCTTTACCCCGGCTGTTCAAGCAAGGGAAAAAAGTCTGCTCAAGGAAATATACGCACGCGAAGCCTGTACGATACTCCGAAGCAGCGACGGCGAAGAAATCGCAGGTCTGGCCAGAAAAGGTGAAGCGCTGCTGGTTCTGCGCCCCGCATTCAGCTTCATCTCCGACACCACTAATGTCAGGATATATAAGGTACGTACAGGGAAAGGCATTGTAGGATATGTCCTTCCGAAATACCTGACATATGACAAAGAGGAAGCCGGACGGCGCTATATGGCGGAAAAGTATGATTCGCTGCACAGGGCCGCAATAGACCGTTTTCACGGTGGCACCCCCCTCGGATGCGACTTCTATCCGAAAGAAAAACCCGTTTTCGAGAACAACAGGATGCCGCAAGTCTGCTACAGCCTGTATATCACCGCATCTCCTGCATCCCTGAGAAAGATGGATGAATATATCGCACTTGCGAAGACAACCTGCATAAATACCTTCGTCATCGACATCAAGGAAGACGGTGTGCCCGGGTTCAAGGCGGATGCGATGAAGAAATACTGTCCGTCAGCCTATGCGAGCGCAGGGGACAACGAAGAGCTGTATCGCAGCGTAGTGGAAAAGATCCACGCTGCAGGATATTGGGCTGTGGGAAGAATCGTGACGTTCAAGGATTATCACTTCACCAAGGACCACCCTGAATGCGCCCTTTGGGATAAAGTGAACGATGAAATGCTGCTGCACAACAAATCACACTGGCCCAGCGCTTTCTGCCGCAAGGTTTGGGAGTACAATGCCGCACTTGCCTGTGAGGCTGTCGAGAAGATAGGTTTCAACGAAATCAACTTCGACTATGTCCGCTTCCCCGACAGGCTCAACTCGCTGGAAGGGAGCATCGATATGCGCAACAGTTACGGCGAGAGCAAGATCCAGGCGATACAGAGATTCGTCGCCTATGCCGCAGACCAGCTGCATTCTCACAACGCATACATTTCCATAGACGTATTCGGAGAATCGGCAAATCCGGGCTACACTACACCATACGGCCAATACTGGCCTGCAATAAGCAATGTGGCCGACGTGATATGCGGTATGCCCTACCCCGACCATTTCAGCAATGGATACTATGGTATAAACAAGCCTTGGAACCACCCATACGAAATACTGAAAGCCTGGGGACAGCGCGTACAGGACCGTCAGGCGGAAACCCCGTCCCCTGCAATAGTGCGCACCTGGATACAAAGCTATCACGTACTGCGCTTTGTGGATAGAAACGGCATAGACTACAATGCCGAAAATATGACCAAGGAGATACGCGGGCTCTACGATGCCGGCCTGACCGGAGGATACACCACCTGGCTGTCATCGGGGAGTCTTGAAAGTTACAGAAGCAAAGCCGATGCATTCCGCATCGACTATTATAAGGAATGGTTGTCACGCAAAAACACCAAAAGCGAAAATGAAGAAAAACATATCACTGCCCCCTGACAGGGCTCTTGATATCTACGGCCCGCAGAACTGCAACCTGCAAGCGGTATGCTCCTCCTTCCCCGACCTGAAAGTCGTGGCCAGGGGCAGCGAAATAAAGCTGGATGGCAGCAAGGAAGACATCGAACGCTTCTGCGAAGCCCTCTACGAAGTCAAAGGCAAAGCCCTTGAAAACGACACGCGCATTTCCGACGTAATCGTTTATTCCTCAGAAGGAAAGCCCATCGCGGCCAGAGGAAAGGCACAGAAGGCGATGGTAGCCGCCTACGACAAGAACGACCTCATTTTTGCAACCGGTCCCGCCGGTACAGGGAAAACCTACATCGCCATAGCTCTGGCGGTCAAAGCCCTGAAAAACAGGGAAATCAAACGAATCATACTTACGCGTCCGGCCGTTGAAGCCGGTGAAAGGCTGGGATTCCTCCCGGGGGATCTCAAGGACAAACTGGATCCATACCTCCAACCGCTCTATGATGCCCTGGAAGATATGATTCCACCGAAAAAACTGCAGGATTTCATAGCGGACGGCATTGTGCAGATTGCTCCGTTGGCGTATATGCGCGGACGCACGCTCTCCTCCGCCGTCGCCATACTCGATGAGGCCCAGAACACGAATCTCGGCCAGTTGAAAATGTTCCTCACCCGTATGGGACAGGGCAGCAAGTTCATCGTGACCGGCGATTGCAGTCAGGTGGACCTCCCCCGCAAGGAAGACAGCGGGCTGCTGCGCGGGATGGATATACTCAAAGACATCAACGGCATAGCCGACATACGGTTTACGAATGCCGACATCGTAAGGCATCCTCTTGTAAGTAAAATAGTCAAAGCCTTTGAAGAGTAACGGAAAATGGGCAAGGAGAATCATATCATAGAGATAAACCACCTCAGCAAATCCTACGGTGGGACAGAGGTTCTGAAAGACATCAACCTCTATATCAACAAGGGTGAATTCATCACCATACTCGGCCCTTCCGGCTGCGGCAAGACCACTCTGCTCAGGCTCATCGGAGGTTTCTCCAACCCTGACAGCGGCGAGATAATAATGGACGGAAAGGACATTTCCGGCACTCCCCCGCACCTCAGGCCCCTCAACACGGTTTTCCAGAAATACGCGTTGTTCCCGCATCTGGACGTATATGACAACGTCGCTTTCGGGCTGAAACTTGCCCACGTCCCTGAAGACGAGATCGACAAGAGGGTGCGCAAGATGCTCAAGATGGTGAGCATGTCCGATTATGAAGACCGCGACATAGACTCTCTCTCCGGCGGACAGCAGCAAAGGGTGGCGATTGCCCGCGCGCTGGCCAATATGCCGAAGGTGCTGCTCCTTGACGAACCTCTTTCAGCGCTTGACGCCAAGATGCGCAAGGATATGCAGATAGAGCTCAAGGAACTGCACAAGAAAATGGGCATCACCTTCATTTTCGTGACGCACGACCAGGAGGAAGCCCTGACGATGTCGGACACTATCGTCGTAATGAAGGAAGGCCGCATCCAGCAGATAGGCACTCCCGTTGACATATACAATGAGCCGGTGAATGAGTTCGTCGCCAACTTCATAGGCGAGAGCAACATCCTGGACGCCACGATGATAGAAGATCGCAAGGTCAATTTCATAGGCCACGACTTCGAGTGCGTGGACGAAGGCTTCGGCAATGACGTCCCCGTGGACGTGGTCATACGCCCCGAGGATATCTACATTATGAAACAGCTCGCGGGAGCGCAATTCAGCGGCAAGGTAACGTCCTGCACGTTCAAAGGCGTGTTCTATGAGATTTTCGTGCAGACGGACAATGACTACGAGCTGATGATACAGGACTACAACCCGTTCGAAATCGGCTCGGAGGTGGGTATGCTGATAAAACCCCAGGACATACAGGTGATGCACAAGAGCTGCACCCGCAACGAAATGGATGCCGAGGTCATCGATGACACGCACCTTCGCATATTCGGGGAAGAATTCGAATGCAAAAGCCTTGGCGAAGGCCACGAAGCCGGTTCCAAGGTCAGGGTGGGAGTCAATTTCAACAAAATAGACCTGCAGGACAACCAGGAGGACGGCATTCTCTGGGGAGAAGTGGCCAACCTGCTGTACAAAGGCGACCACTACCATCTGCTCATACGCATCGACACCGGCGAAGACCTGCTGGTGGACACGAACGACATCTGGGACAAGGGCGACCTTGTCGGCATAAAGATAGCCCCGAAGGACATTAAAATCATAGGCTGATGGCTGTACGCAGATACACCTGGAGTTATCCTTATTTCATTTTCCTGGCAATCTTCGCCGTACTGCCGCTTATCCTGGTGGCCGTATATGCGTTCCAGGATGCCCAGGGACATTTCACTTTTGCGAACGTCACACGTTTCTTCAGCGACAGCAATGCGCTGAACACCTTCGCCGTATCCATCGAAGTCGCCATCGAGAACACGCTTATATGCCTGCTGCTCGGCTATCCCGCAGCCTGGATTCTGGCCAACAAGAAATACAACAGCAGTATGGTGACAGTAATTCTGTTCATGCTGCCGATGTGGGTGAATGCGCTGATGAGGACACTTGCCACGGCTGAACTGTTCAATATGCTCGGCGTCGGCCTCGGAAAAGGCACGCTGCTGTTCGGTATGGTGTATGACTACCTGCCGTTTATGATTTATCCCATCTACAACGTGCTGAACAAGATGGACAACTCCTATGCGGAGGCCGCAGCCGACCTTGGGGCGAATCCTATGCAGGTGTTCTGGAAAATAACCGTTCCCCTGTCCAAGGCAGGCATCGTCAGCGGAATCCTGATGGTGTTTATGCCCACCGTCAGCACCTTCGCCATTTCCGAATTCCTGACCAACAACAAGATAAAGCTGTTCGGAACGATAATCCAGGAGAACATCAATTCCTCAATGTGGAACTACGGTGCGGCCCTGGCACTTATAATGCTTATCATCATAGGATTGACGTCATTGTTATCGGACAATGAAGAAAAAGAAATGGAGGAGGGAGCATTATGATAAGGAAATTCTTCGCCCAGGCCTATATATGGCTGCTGCTGATAATTCTGTACGCGCCCATCCTGTTCATAGCCGTATTCTCCTTCACGGAGTCGAAGGTCCTTGGCAACTGGACCGGATTCTCGACGAAGTTGTACGAAAACCTCACCCAGGGTAGTCTGGACGGAGGGTCGTCGCTTATGTCAGCGCTACAAAACACACTGATTATCGCCGTTGTCGCCGCCGCGCTGAGCACCCTGCTGGGCACGATGGCCGCGATAGGTATGTTCTACCTCAGGGGCGGCAAGAAGAAGGCCATCACCTTTATGAACAACATCCCTATCATAAACCCTGACATCATCACGGGCGTATCGCTGTTCCTGCTGTTCATATTTATGCGCATCACACAGGGATACACGTCAGTAATTCTCGCGCACATTACCTTCTGCACCCCATATGTAGTGCTGTCCGTGCTGCCGAAGATGTCGCAGATGAACCCGAACATCTACGAGGCGGCGCGTGATTTGGGCGCCACACAGTTCCAGGCCTTGAGGAAAGTGGTGATTCCGCAGCTCATTCCGGGAATGGTCAGCGGCTTCATCCTGGCGTTCACGATGAGCCTGGACGATTTTGCCGTGACTTTCTTCACCCGCGGCACGATAGGCCTTGACACGCTGTCCACGTACATATATGCGGATGCTCGCAAGGGCGGCCTGACACCGGAGCTCAGGCCTCTTATGACGATAATATTCCTTACGATATTAGTATTACTCATTATTATCAACATCCGCCAGCAGAGACTGGCACAAAGAAACGAACTGAAAAAATGAAAAAATTTCTCGGCATTCTGACGGCTGCCCTCCTGCTTTTCTCCTGCAGCGGCAAAGAGGACAGGAGCAACACCCTCAAAGTGTACAACTGGTCCAATTACATCGGGGAGGGCGTAATCGATGATTTCAAGGACTGGTACAAGGAAAAGACAGGAGAGGAAATCGAAGTAATCTACCAGACCTTCGACATCAATGAGACTATGCTCTCGAAGATAGAGAAAGGTCACGAGGACTGGGATGTCGTCTGCCCTTCCGACTATATAATAGAAAGGATGATGAACAACGGGATGCTGCTTCCGCTTGATTTCGCCTCCCTGCCTGACAGTCTGAACTATATACGCAACAACCAGTCACCCTATATCCACGGGATGTTCAGCAAGATAAACCCGACGACCAATGCGAACAGATATTCCGTTGCGTATATGTGGGGGACCACGGGCATACTTTACAATACAAAGTACGTGACCGCCAGGGAGGCCGGCACCTGGGACGTTATACGCAACCCCAAGTTCGCAGGCAAAATCTTTATGAAGGATGCGCCCAGGGATGTCTATGGACCTGTTCTCATTTACTTGAAACAGAAGGAGTTGCAAAGCGGAGAGACGACTCTCGATGAACTTATGAGCAGCTCTTCTGACGAGAACGTGGCCGCCGTAGAGGCCTATATGAACGAGGTCAAGGAACTCGTTGCCGGATGGGAGGCCGATTTCGGGAAGGAGCAGATGACCCAGGAGCGCGGCGTTGTTTCGCTGAACTGGAGCGGGGACGCAGTGTGGGCTATAGAAGAGGCGGCCGAAGTGGGCGTGGAACTGAAATACATCGTTCCCGAGGAGGGCAGCAACGTATGGTTCGACGGTTGGGTGATACCCAAATATGCGCAGAACGTGAAGGCGGCCACCTGGTTCATCAACTTTATGTGCCGCCCGGACATTGCCATACGCAATATGGAGGAGACGGGCTACGTATCGGCCAACGGTGACATTTCCGTACTCGAGAGCCAGATAGACGAGGATGCCGAGCCTATAGACGTGAGCTATTTCTTCCCGGGGGCAACGGCAGTCAGGGTCGATCCCGCCCTCTATCCTGAAAAGGCTATGATAGAGCGCTGCGCCCTTATGCACGATTGGGGTGACGACACGGACAAGCTGATTTCGATGTGGAGCCGCGTCAAGGGCGAGAGCGCCGACTATATGACCGTTGTCGTCATCATCGCCGTCATTGCCGTTGCCGTCATCGCCGGCATCGTAGCCAAGTCCAAGAACAGGCACAAGAAGTCCCGCAAACGGTAAAGCCGGCCCGGGGCTTTTCTTTGTGGCAAGCATTACATTTCATTAAAAAGTTTTGGAAGTACTTAAATAAGTACTTATATTTGCAAAAATGAGTTTGAAATGAGAACAGCCAATTATACGGAACTGCGAAAGAATCTTCGTGAACACATAGATGCCGTGATTGCAGACAATGATGCTCTCATCGTTGACAGGGGCAATAATTCTGGAGTCGTAATGATATCTCTGGAAGAATATAATGCCATAATGGAGACAGAATACATAATGTCAAATCAGGCCGTGCTTTGTGATATTCAAAGGAGTCTGGCCGAGATTGCCGACGGGAAGGGAGTGGAAGTGGATATCGACTCGTTATGAAGATTGTCTTCTCACCTACGGCGCTTGAGCATCTGGAGTATTGGCGCAAGACCAGCCCTGCTACCGTTACCAAAATCAAGACCATTCTATCAGACATATCCGAGCATCCTTTTTCAGGCATTGCCAAGCCAGAACCGCTGAAAGGACCTCTCAAAGGATTGTGGTCCAGAAGAATAAATCAGGAGCATAGATTGATATATAAGGTTGAGGG
>JAKSJV010000001.1 GCA_024402005.1 Bacteroidales bacterium | reverse complement strand
TAGCATTTGCCGGAAATCGCCATACACAGGGCGCCGTGCGCAAACATTTCTATACGCACCTGATTGCCGGACGGGCCGCAGATATTCTCGCGGACTATGGTCTCGTGGATATCCTTCACCTGACCCAGATTAAGCTCCCTGGCCAGCACAATTACGTCAGCCCATTGGGCATAGAAGCGCAGGGCCTCGACGTTGGAAATGCTCAGCTGCGTGGAAATATGGACTTCCAAGTCTATGGAACGGCAATACATTATCGCCGCCATATCGGAAGCGATGACCGCCGAAATCCCCGCCGCCTTCGCCGCATCGAGGGTATCCCGCATCGCCTGAAGGTCTTCCTGATACAGGGCTATGTTCAGCGTGAGGTAGCTTTTCACCCCGGCTTTCCGGCACTGACGGCACACTTCGTTCAGATCGGCCATCGTGAAATTATTGGCCGAATGACTGCGCATATTGAGCTTCTCCACCCCGAAATACACGCTGTCCGCGCCCGCCTGAATCGCCGCAGTAAGACATTCGAAGTTGCCCGCAGGGGCCATTATTTCCAATTTTTCCGTCATTGTCATAATTCAGCCCTGGATGTCCGTTTATTTCGTCCTACCCACAAGTTTGTCAGCATAGCGGGCCAGAATTTCGGTCTCCACACGTGTCAGACCTATGGCCCCGGCGTGCTCCATCGCCTTCTGCGTATATTTCAGTATCTCGTATTTGGCATCCTCGTCAATGCCGAGGTCACGATAAACGGTCGTCACGGCATCTATTTTCGCCTTATCCCGCTCAGGAGTACCTGAAGGAAGAGCCATTGCCCTGCCGACGGCATCGGCATCCTTCTCCATCGCCTTTGTCAGCAGCCAGGTCTTCTTGTCATTGAGTATGTCCCCGCCTATCGCCTTGCCGAAAGTCTTCGCGTCTCCGAAAGTGTCGAGGTAGTCGTCGGCAATCTGGAACGCCAGACCGAGATCGTAACCGTATTTGTAGAGCAGGTCGGCATCCTTCTGCGGCGCTCCTGCCACTATGGCGCCCATTTTGGCCGCACAGGCAATCAGAACGCCTGTCTTGAGGCCTATCATCTTCATATAATCGGCCATTTCCACTTTAGGGCAGGACTCGAATTCCATATCATACTGCTGGCCTTCGCACACCTGGGCGGCCGTGGCGTTGAACAGTGCGAGAGCCGCGGGCAGGGCGGACGGAGCCACCTTTGCGAGGCGGGCATAGCTGTCGATATCCATCACGTCGCCGCTGAGGATGGCCGTATTGGCCTCCCATTTCTTCCAGACCGTAGCCTGGCCGCGACGCATAGGCGCCTTGTCCATAATGTCATCGTGAATGAGGGTGAAGGTATGGAACACTTCAAGAGCCGCCGCGGCGTCAAGGATACCGTCGGCGAACTCATCCTTATAAAGGCCGTAGGTAGTAAGGCACAGGCGCGGGCGTATCCTCTTGCCGCCTATGCCTATCATATAGCGCAGGGGGTCATAAAGTCCTTTCGGCTCGGCCGTGAACTCGATGTTGTCAAAAATCCGGGCAAGTGTCTGCTCGATGGCTGATTCCTTTATCATATCGGCTGGTATAGAAGTTATCATACAAATATAGGTATAAAACTCAAATTTACATTATCTTTGTGCTATGAAAAACGTTCAGGCGACAGTAGTAAAACATACGGGCAGCCATTATCTTTTGAGCATACTGCCCGCGTGGGAACTGTTTCCAGCGGTGATACGGGGCAAGGTCCGTCTGCAGAAATCTACTGCGACCAACCCTGTCGCCGTTGGTGACAATGTGCTTTGCGAAGTGCCTGACGACGTATCAGAATCCAATCCAGCGATAATCACCGAGGTGCTTCCGCGCCGCAACTACGTGATACGCAAAAGCACCAACCTGAGCCGCGAGGCCCACATCATAGCGTCGAACATAGACAGGGCCTTCGTGGTGGTGACACTTGCCTTTCCCGAAGTGAAACTGCCTTTCTTGGACCGTCTGCTGGTGACCTGCGAGGTGTACGGCGTGCACGTCACCATAGTCCTGAACAAGATCGACCTGCTGCGCAAGGCAGGCGCAGATGACCTGATTGCCGCATTCCACGACACTTACGGCCGTCTTGCGGGCTATGACATAATCGAAACTTCCGCCAAAACAGGCGAGGGCATCGACGCCCTGCGCCAGGCTCTCGCCGGGAGCTTCATCTACACAGCCACAGGGTGTCAAAACCCCGATTGCACCGGCGCTTTGGCTCGCAGACCGAAAACTTTTTTCTCCCGGGTCGCGAGTGGGTCCACAGAAAGCATTTTGATGCTTTCGGCCCGAGCAGCAGGGCTTAAGCCCGTCGGTCCCGCCTCGAAAAATAGTTTGGTCTGCCTCGCTGACGCACCGGGTGAGTCCAGTCTTGAGACCGGAATCAACCTGTTGTCGGGAGTGTCCGGAGTGGGGAAATCGTCGCTCATAAAGGCGTTGGACCCGAGCCTCAACCCGAAAACCGCGCAGATATCACTCAGCCACCTGCAAGGCAGACACACCACGACTTTTTACGAAATGTACCCGCTGCAGAGCGGAGGCTTCATCATAGACACCCCAGGCATCAGGAGTTTCGGCCTGCTGGACCTCCAGCCCGAAGAAATCGCCCTGTATTTCCCCGAAATGCTACGGGAAAGCCAGGGCTGCCGCTTCACCCCCTGCACCCATACCCACGAGCCTGGCTGTGCGGTGAAAAAGGCCGTGGATGAAGGCCGCATCAGCGCCGACCGCTACAATTCCTATCTCGGAATGCTGGAAGAAAACACCAAATACCGCCAAAAATAATATATCTCATATATATTATATATTCAATATATTTTGTATATTTGCGGTATATAAAAAATTACTATGAACACTGTTGCTCTCAGGACCAAAAGAAAGAATATCGATATCCGCGAGGACGTCTTTCATTTCCTTTCCATAAAGGCCGCCGCATCCGGAACAAACCTCAAGAACTACATCGAGACCCTTCTTGAGAAGGACGTTGAGGATATGAACGAGGCCGCCACTTATCAGTATCTCTGCAATGCACGACCCGATGGCAACATTGCGCTGAATGATCAGGAAACGGAAGACTTCGAGAACTGGTTGGGAATATGAGAACAAAATACTCCAAGGAGTTTGAGAAATCGGTACGCAGACTCTCCGGCAAGACGCTGAATTCCGTTCGGAACACCATTCTGGAGGTCAAGAACGCATCAAGTCTTGAAGAAATCACCGACTGCAAGAAGCTTGTCGGATTTGAACACGTCTATCGCATCCGCATCGGAAGCCTCCGTGCATTCTTCATTTTTCATATCGAGATAGTCGACGACTGTGTATTTTTCAAATACCTTGTGCCGAGAGGAGAAGCATACGGCAAGAAGAACACGGACCTGCTCAAAAAATCCGACAAATAGGTGGAGAAATGACGAAAGCGGCCCTCAACAAGGAAATATTCCGGCTGGCGATACCCAGTATAATCGCCAACATAACCATCCCCATTGTGGGTATGGTGGCCATAGGCGTTGTGGGCCACATCAACGGAGAACCCGGATTCGGAGCTGCGACGCTTATCGGCGGCATATCCATAGGTTCGATGCTTTTCGACCTGATGTACTGGAATTTCGGTTTCCTGCGCACCGGAACCGGCGGTCTCACCGCACAGGCATACGGACGTGGCGACAAGGCCGAATGCGCCGCAATATTCTACCGCGCGGAGGGCATCGCCCTGGCCTCGGCGGCACTGATTCTGGCCATGCAGTGGTTCGTTGTAAAACTGGCCCTGGCCATAGTGAATGCAACGCCTGAAGTGGAATACCTGGCTGCTCGCTATTTCTACATAAGGGTTTGGGCAGCCCCCGCAACGCTGAGTCTTATGTCCATAAAAGGCTGGCTCATAGGTATGCAGGACGGCATCAGCCCGATGCTTACCGATATTGTGGTCAACGTAGTGAACATAGTGTTGAGCATTGCCCTGGCCTTGGGAATACACATAGGCGGATTCGACATTGCCGGAATGCACTTCGACGGAATAAGTTATGGTGGAGTGGGGTTCATCGGAGTCGCCATCGCCACGGTAATAGCCCAATATTCCGGTTTCATTCTCGGCCTGCTGCTTATTTTCGTGAAGTACCGCAACGTTTTCTCGGGGCACGGACTTGCTGACTTCTTCAGGGCATTCAGCGGTCCGCAGGTACGGCTCTTCTTCAGTATGAATTTCGACCTGTTTGTCCGCAGCGTATGCTTTATCGGGATTTACATAGGTTTCACGGCCATAGCAGCCACATACGGAGACCTGATTCTGGCGACAAGCAGCATAATGATGCAGCTGATGATGCTGTTCTCATATATTACGGACGGTTTCGCCTATGCCGGAGAGGCGCTGGTGGGGCGTTTTGTCGGAGAGCAGAACCTGTGGAACCTGCGCCTGACATCACGCTTCGTGACGCTCTGGAGTTTTGCTGTAACCTTCGTCTTTCTGGCGGTTTACTGGTTCTGGGGAAACCCGATGCTGGAGATATTCACAAATGACCCTACCGTTCTTGTCTGCTGCCAGTATTTCCTTATATGGCTCCAGCTTATGCCGCTGATAGGATGCGCCGCCTTCACCTGGGACGGAATCTTCACGGGGGCCACCTGTACGGCAGATATGCGCAACTCGATGCTGATGGCAACCGCCCTGTATTTCATCTCTTACTTTGCAGCGAACGCCATCTTCAACGAAGGGAGTTTCAGTGCCGGAACAGTCGGCGATATTGAAAACAGCCAGAGAAGCGGTCTCCTCGGCCTGCACCTGCTGCTTGGCGCCTACTGCCTGCACCTGGTGGTCCGCACCGTCTACCTCTGCTTCCGCTACCGTCGCAGCGTCTGGGGCAAAATCACTGACCGTTGACAGCTGATACAACTATGCGGAGACTTATCTGCCTCATATTCATTCTTGTGCTCTCCTGCGCAAGCGCCTATACCCAACAACCGGCTAATCTGCAACTCAAGGAAGCGCTGGTACAAGGCAGGATACCCAAAAAGCTGCGCACCCATTCTCCTTTCTGGGGTGTACCGGTACACATTTCAGGCAAAGCGGAAGCTCCAGAGGAAATGGAGACCTATGTTCTATATAGGGAAGACTCTCTCAGCGTACCACGCTGGATAAACTGGAATCTGGATCTCGCAAGTTTCGGGGCAGACCGTTTCCTCCCATACAAGTCATCGCTGCCCAATGGCTATGTTCCTTCCTGCGACGGCAATATACGTGCAGCAATCAACGAATGTTACAAATGGGCCTGGCGCAAGCCTTACGGAAACACCAATATCACGATGGGCCCACTGTTCATAGGAACGGCTGACAAGCCCTATGCCTGGTTCGTAGCTGTATGCAAGAAAGAGAACATCGGACGGCTCTGCCCGCTCGGATTCTCGTCCATAGCATTTCTGATACCCGAATCCAGCGGCAGCAGTCAGGCTATCTACAATCTTGGTTGCAGTGTGAACATCATTGAGTTGCACAGCGGATACAACCTTTTTCCGAAACTCCCCGCCTCAGTACAGGAGATGGTGGAGAATATGACAGCCTGTGAACTGTTCTGCCCGTTCCAGGAAATCGAAGATGACGTCATAGAAAATCTGACCGTCGAATTTGAATTCGACATACCTGAGACCGACGGCGGCCCTGTGTACTACTAGCGGATGGAGAATTCGCAGCCGCACCAGAGCTGGTTGTAGAAACCTTTTTCGCGGATAATCTGGTTTCGACGCTCCTGGAGGCCACCCTTGCGCCAGTCGCGGTCCCACCAAACAAGAGCCTGCACAGCTGCGGCGGCCTCGTTGGCCTGAGCCACGGCCCACGCCCCGGCGGCATTCACCTGGGAGAGATCCTTCCAACGGGAAGAAGCAAGGGTCGTCGCAAGCGTATCGAAACCGTGGGCGAGGGCATACTGGGCCGATGAAAGCAGCCTGTGGCGGAAGCAGGCGCTGCACCTCAGTCCCCTTTCCGGCTCATCTTCAAGACCGTGGACGCACTGGAGCCAGGTCTCGTGATTGTAGTCGGCATCCACCATATCAAGCCCGCACTCGGCGGCATAGCGGCTGCACTCGTCCTTGCGCTTGAGGTATTCCTCGTAAGGGTAGATATTTGGATTGCAATAATATATGGTAGGGCGCACACCCTCCTTGAGCAGAGTCTCTACTATGGCACCGCTGCAGGGAGCGCAACAAGTATGCAGGAGAAGTTTCATACCGGCATCATCGCAAAATCAAAGGCTCAAAGAACCAAAGTGAATACCCGGAATACCACAAACGCCATCACCCAGGCAACCATAATGCTGTTCACGGCACCGAACAAAGTCCAGCCCCAGCTGTCCGTAGTGTGTTTCAGCGCCACGAAAGTCCCGACACAGGGGAAATACAGCAGTACGAATACCATAAATGCCAGGGCACCCGCGGCAGTATGACTGCCTCTCAAAGCATCCTGAAGCGTGGGACCGTCATCGCTGTACATCACGCCCAAAGTACTGACTATCAACTCTTTCGCACCAACGCCGCCAATTATAGCCACGCCGTCCTTCCAATTCATCCCTATCGGCTCCAGCACGGGGCTGATTATGTGCCCTATCCTGCCGATAAAGGACTGTTCCTTCTGCACCGCCGCAGACATCGCGGGAGCCACAGCCGCATCCACGGCCGCCGCAGACATCGCGGGAGCCACAGCCGCATCACCGCCGGAAGCCTCCGCACGCGGGAAATACCCCAACACCCACAGGGCCACAGAAAAGGCCAGAATCGGACCGGCCAACTTCTGCAAATACTCCTTGACCTGAATGAAGGTATTGCCGAAAACATAATTCCACTGAGGCATCATATACGGTTTCTGCTCCACGTGGTCGTGAGCCGAAATACCCGGCAGAATCATAGAAATAATCTTTGCAGCAATCACCGCCAGCACCAGCCCCAAAGCATAGAGCCCCAGCAAAATAACAGGCCCGTGCTCCGGGAAGAACGCCGCCACCAGCAGCAGATACACCGGCAGACGCCCGCTGCAGGACATAAACGGTATTATCATCACCGTCACCAGACGGCTCTTGCGCGGATGGATGTCGCGGCAGGCCAGAATCGCCGGCACGTTGCACCCGAAGCCCATAATCATAGGTATGAAACTCTTGCCGTGAAGGCCCATATGGTGCATTATCTTGTCCATAATGAAGGCGACACGTCCCATATAACCCGTACTCTCCATTATGGATATCAGCAGATAAAGTATTATGATATTGGGCAGAAACACCAGCACGCCCCCGACACCGGCCAGGATACCGTCCACTACGAGGTCGCGCAGCCAATCGACACGGATCAGGGCATTGAGCCACCCCGACAGCAGAGTCACGCCGGACTGTATCCAGCTCATCGGGTACTGCCCCAGGGAAAACGTGCACCAGAAAAGAAAATAAACAACAAGGATGAAGATGGGGAACGCCGTCCAGGGATTTGTCGTAAGCCTGTCCAGAAAACTGAATGTTTTTCTCTCTATCCGAGTCATATGCCTTTGAATTTTTTAATACTGGGGGTGGCAGGATGCTTGCTGAGCCACGTTACACGCCCCTGGCATTTTTCCGGCCGCAAATTTACAAAAAATTCAGTATCTTCGTACCGGAAAACTGAATATATTGCACTCCTACGTTTATGTGGCTTTATCTTGCACTCGCCTCCGCCTTCCTGCTGGGATTCTATGACATATTCAAAAAACGCTCGCTGCAGAAAAACAGCGTAATGTGGGTGCTTGTGTCCGTCACGGCAATCTCCACAATCATCCTTGCGCCATTCTTCAAGGCCGACGCCGCAGAAGGCAGCCTGCTGCTGATTCCCAAAGGCATACTCGTGGCAACGTCGTGGATTTCCGGGCTGATGGCGATGAAACTGCTGCCCCTCACCACCATCAGCACCATCAAGGCATCGAGGCCGGTATTCGTGCTGATTTTCAGCATACTGCTCTTCGGAGAAAAACTCAATGCCTGGCAATGGGTGGGCGTATTTACGGTTTTCACCGCCCTGTGGATGCTCAGCCGCTCGTCCGAAAAGGAAGGGATAAGCTTCAAGAGCAACAAAGGCATACTTTGGATAGCCGTATCCGTATTTTCAGGTGTAGCCAGCGCCCTCTACGACAAATTCGTCATAACGAAGATGGACCCTATGTCCGTACTGTGCTGGAGCAACCTTTACATACTCGTCATACTCTGCATAGTGCTGGGGGTCAAGACATTGATCGACAGACACCGGACAGCCATCCATACGGAGGAGGCCATAGTAAAAGGCACCTCGGAGGCAGCCCAGGAAGACGTTTCCGGCCGTTTCCGCTGGGACTGGAACCTGCTGTTCACAGCCATAATAATAGTAGGGGCCGACGCACTCTATTTCCAGTCACTCGCGCAGGAAGGGGCGATGCTCTCGATAATTTCGATAATACGACGCTGCAGCGTGGTGGTCACCTTCGCCGGCAGCGCCATTCTCTTCAAGGAGAACAACATAAAAAGCAAGGCCATAGACCTTGCCGTTCTTATGGCCGGCGTAGCGGTTCTTGCATTATTGTCATAAGGCCAAGAACCTGTTTTGAAATGGTTCTAAAGCCGTTTCAGACGCCACAGCGCTTCCATAAAGTAATAATCCGCATAGCTCAGAGACCTCAGGGGTAAAACCCTGTGTTTTCACATCATAAATATCAAAAAACGCGAAAATCAACCCTCATATCTCTCGAAATAAATTGAGATTTCAAACCATTTTCGCTAACTTTGGAGATTATTCTTTCAGAAAAAGTGAAAAAGCTTGCAACCGTACTTTTTTTATTGCTTCCGCTTTTTTCCTATGCGGAGGGGATATATGATCTCCGGACGGAGCACTTAAGGGAACCGATGGGAATGGATGCGGCGAATCCGCGCTTCTCGTGGAAAATGGAAACTGCCGGAAGGTTCAGAAAGGAATTCAAGGTCAGAGGCCGCATAACGAAAGCACGCGCGTACATCGCAACCGCCGGACTTCACACCATTGCATTACATTGAACTTTATGAAAAAGATACGTCTCATCACCCTTTGTGCGGCGCTTTTCGCATCTTCCGCACTTTTCGCCGGCAACCGCAGGTTCAGCGACGGCCTTCTGGACAAAATCACTCCTCAGGGATGGATAAAGGAATACCTCGAAAGACAGTGCACCGGGCTTTCCGGGCATCCTGAAGCAATGGCATATCCGTATGACACGGACCTTTGGAACGGCCCCATCAAGAGGATGAACACCCACGGCAAGGGATGGTGGCGCTATGAACAGACAGCATACTATTCCGACGGACTCCTCAGACTGGGATATGCCCTGGACAAAAAAGAATATATAGACAAAATTGTTGCCGGCATCGAATACACGCTCAACCATGCAACGCAGCAAGGAAGGCTCGGAGAACCGGACATTTTCGAAGAACCTTACAATTTCCTATGGCCCCAGGCTGTCTTTTTCCGCGCAATGAAAGCATATTACGATGCCACCGGAGACACAAGGATACCTCAGGCGCTGGAGAAATTCTATCTCAATTTTTCTCCCGAACAAATCAGCCGCGGACGTAATATTGTCAGCATCGAGGGTATGATGTGGACCTACGGCATCACCGGAAACAAAGCCCTTGCCGACCTCGCAAAGAAAGCATATATGATGGGTGGATTCGAGTTGTATCCGGAGCTTGCGGACACAGATGGCTGTCCTCACCTGCACGGGGTGACATTCTGCGAAGAAATGAAACTTCCCGCCATCATATATATGTACACGGGTGATGAAGAGTACAGACGTATGGCGGAGGTGTTCGAAGACAAGCTTGTCCATTACAATATGCTGCCTTCAGGAGTACCGTCCAGCGCGGAGCACGTTCTGGGCAACAGCATAGACAATGCCCACGAGACCTGCGACATAGCTGATTTCACCTGGGCCGAGGGATATTTCCTGCAGATGAACGGCGAAGGCGTACACGCGGACAGAATCGAGAAAGCCGTGTTCAACGCCGCGCCTGGGGCGATGACAAAGGATTTCAAGGCGATACAGTACTTCTCCAATATGAACCAGTTCAACGTCACCGCCGACTCCAATCCCAACCCCTATTACCACGGCAGTACCTGGCAGGCATACAGGCCCATACACCAGACGGAATGCTGCGTGGGGAACGTGCACCGCATAATGCCGGATTATGTTTCGGGAATGTGGCTGAAAGGTGACAGGGACGAAATCGTTTCCGCCCTGTACGGGCCCTGCGAGGTGGAAGTGGACGGAATGAGGATAGAAGAAAAGACTGAATACCCCTTCAACGACAGGATAGATTTCGTATTCCATTGCAGCAAACCCCAGAAAAAGACTTTCACGTTCAGGATTCCCGGCTGGTGTGACAAGGCCGAGGTCAGGATAAACGGGAAGGATGCCGGACTGAAGAATACGGAAAAAGGCAAGTTCACTTCGATCAGGCGCACGTTCAAGGAAGGTGACACGGTGGAGCTGGTCTTCGATATGCCTGCCAGGATGACCTGTCCCGCCGGTCAGGGAATAAGTTTCGAAAAGGGACCTCTGCTGTTCTCCTACCATATACCTACCGAATGGACGGTCGATGACAACGTTTACCCCAATATGAGGGGCAAGGTTTGCGGAAATCCCGATTTCAAGTGCTGGAGTCTGACTCCGGCCGGGAAATTCAATTATGGCATAGACAGGTTCGGGTTCACCGAAATCCGGAATGACAAAGCGGAGGGGTGCTATCCTTTCGACGTGCCCCCGTTCAAGATAAGGATACAGGTACGCGAAATAGACTGGCCTCTGGTCGAGGGCAAATACACGCCGTCAATCCCGACCGTCAAGGTGAAGAAACTCTCCAAGACAGAGCACGAAATAGATCTCGTGCCTTACGGATGCACGCAGCTTCGCCTCACCGTCTTCCCCCAGCTGTCATCGAAGATCAGAGTTGAAGGGCTTGACTGACATCGAGGCCATGCCTTATTTTCCTATCTTCAAGTGATACGAGCCCTTTGGGCAAGGGCTTTTCTCGGCAAGAGTCACCCTGTAGAGACTGTCCCCATAGGCGCGGCAAGTATTGCGACAAGCGCTTTAATCATAGTCTGATCCTTTTGCTACGGTTGTTCCTGATGACGGCCTTTTTCACCTGAGCCTTGCCTTTCACCAATTCTCCGCCTGCCGGATTGAGGGGATAGCAGCCCAGAGCGGAATAAATGTACCACGCGCTCATCTGACCGCAATCGTCATTCCCGCAAAGCCCGCCGGGCTCATTCCTGTAGAAACTGCCGAATACCTGATCCAGCCTCTGCCAGGCCTTGTCCTGACGGCCGGCAAGAGTATAGAGATATATTACGTGGTGACAGGGCTCGTTGCCGTGGGAATACTGTCCTATGAGTCCCGTGACATCGGAAGCCTCACCTGTAACGGAAGACGGCACGCTGACGTCGAAAAGAGTGTCGAGCCTCTCCACGAACTTCTCCTTGCCGCCGAGCAGGGCTATCAGGTCGTCAGTATCGTGGAGCACGTGCCACAGATAATGCCAGGCATTGCCTTCGGTGTAATCCCCGCCCTGATGCGACGCGTGCGAATAGCGGTACGGCTCGAACGGTTCCCGCCAGTTTCCAGCGGAATCGCGGCCCCTGAAAAATCCGGTGGAGGCATCGAAGAGATTCCGATAGTTCTTTGAACGGGAGAGGAAGAATCCATAATCATCCTCATAGCCCAGAGCCTTCGCCAGCTGCGCCGCGCACCAGTCGTCATAGCAGGTTTCCAGAGTCCTCGACACGGACTCCTCCTCCACGATATCGAAAGGATAATAACCGTATCTGTCATATACGTCCCAGTCGGACTTCGGGTGATTCGTCGTGAGAGAAGCCTTTACGGCCCTGTATGCACGTTCCCTGTCGACGCCGGGGAGATTCTGCAGACAGGCTCCGACGACAGTGGGGACAGCGTGGTTGGCTATCATACAGTAGTTGTCCCTGCCGCACAGGTCCCACACGGGGAGATGCCCCCGTTCTTCGGCCTCGTCCAGCATAGTGTTCACGATATCGGCCTCTATGTCGGGAGTCAGCAAGGCCCGCAGAGGATCGGCGGCCCTGAACGTGTCCCATTGCGAGAAAGTGGAATAGCGGTCGGCGTCATCCCTGTCGGAAATCAGGTTCGGCTGCAGGTAAAGATGGTACATAGACGTATAGAACGCCGTCTTTACGCTGTCCGCCGCATCGATGTCGATAAGTCCCAATATCTTCTCCCAGGAACGTTCGGCATCCCTGCGCACTTTTTCGAAATCCCAGTCGGGAACTTCAGCCATATTGCCGTGGGCGCCGAGCGCGCTGCTGTAGGACAGGGCTATCTTCGCCTTGACGGGAGCGTTTCCGCTGCCGAAGTCCAATATCAGGGCAGGAGCCGCATAATCGGGATTCAGGCACAAAGTGTCGACCGAGCATACGGGAGTGTCGAAGGTGATTTCATACCATAGGTCGTATTTCACCCAGCTGGAAACCACCAGATGTCCGGCCATCGAACTGTCGCTCTTCTTCCATCCCTCCCAGGACTTTACGAAACCTTTCATCGAAGGAGTCGAAGTCCTGTTGCGTTTCTGCGCATTCTGGAAATTTATGAAAAGGCGGCGCGCCGTGCCGGAAAATTCCATATTGTAGCAGGCCACCCTCGGAGAACAGGTTATTTCCACCTTCACCCCGTTGTCGGGGAGTTCGACGCCATAGAATCCGGGGGCCGCCACCTCTGCGGCTTTCCTGCTGGAACGGTCGGTCCCGCAGCTGTCGGAAAAAGGCATTATCAGGACGTTGCACAGTGAGGGTACTCCCGTTCCGTTGAGGCGGTTCTGCGAAAACCCAAGTATCAGGGAATCCGACCAGTTGTAGCCGCTGCAATATTTCCAGAGATAATTGCCGGTATCCGGCCCCGGCTGCACCATACCCATAGGGCAGGAGGCCGCCGGAAAAGTATGGCCCGTATAGTCTGTGCCGATGAACGGGTCCACATAGGACAAATGCATCTCAGCCCCCTTGCTGCAGGAGCAGCACAAAGGGGTATATAACGCGAAAAGGGCCACAGAGATGGTCCATATAGAAACAGATAAAGTTTTATTTTTCATTTTGCCGAAATATTCGTAAAAAGCAAAGACACCCTCTGCAAACATTTAGGGTATCCCGCAATTTCTCCTGCGCTTATTTCCCGGCGAGTTTCTTTTCCCAGGCCCAGGCGGAAGCGAGGGTCTCGTCAAGAGTGCGGGTGGCTTTCCAACCAAGTTCCTTTTCACCCACTGCGGTGTCGGCCCAGATGGCGGTGACGTCACCGGGGCGACGCGGAGCAATCCTGTAGTTGAGTTTGAGATTGTTGACCTTTTCGAAGGTGGTGACAAGTTCCATCACGGAAACGGGCTTGCCGGTGCCGACGTTGAAAATCTCGTAGTCAAGTTTCATCCTGCCGTCCACCATACGTGTGACGGCGGCCACGTGGGCCTTCGCCAGATCGACGATATCGATGTAGTCCCGCAGGCAGGTACCGTCGGGAGTGGGATAGTCATTGCCGAAAATGCTGAGGCATTCGCGCTTGCCTATGGCCGTCTGGGTGATGTAAGGCACCAGATTGGCGGGCACGCCGCGGGGAAGTTCGCCGATAAGGGCGGAAGGATGCGCGCCTATGGGATTGAAATAGCGGAGCGCTATGCCGTGAATCCCTTCATATGCCTTCACGCAGTCGCGGAGTATGTCCTCGCAAATCTGCTTGGTATTGCCGTATGGAGATGTTGCCGGCTGTCTTTCGGATTGCTCGGTCACCGGCAGTTTGTCGGTCTCGCCATACACGGTGGCTGATGATGAAAACAGAATATTATTGCAACCGTGGGCCCTTGCGGCGGAAATGACGTTGACGAAGGACTCAAGGTTGTTGCCGTAATATTTCAAGGGATCGGCAACGCTCTCGCCCACAGCCTTGAACGCGGCGAAATGAATCACCGCATCGATATGGTACTTGGCAAAAAGGGCGTCCGAGGCAGCTGCATCGCAGAAATCGACCACTTCAAGAGGCAGTTCACGACCGAGTATCTTCTGCACACCTTCGAAACAGGTTCTGTCACAATTGGAGAAATTGTCTGCAACGACCACATTGTAGCCGCTTTGGACAAGTTCAACCGTAACGTGGGATCCGATATAACCGGCACCACCGGAAACAAGCACTGTTTTCATACAATCAATATTTTCAAACGTTCTTCAAAGTTAATATTTCTGCCGCAAACGGCAAACATTATTGTATTTCCTGCAATACGGACAGGCTCCTTATCTTCAACGGGGCTTCGAGATGGCATTCCAGGTATTTCAACAGCCGCGCGCACAAATCGCTGCGCCGTGCTCCGGAAACGGGTATCAGCATCGAATCGGCCGCATCTCGGCTGAGGAATTCTCCTGCGAGAGCGGCACTGTCATCCAAAAACGGCAACAATGCATCGTAAGACGGGCTAAACCCCATTGCGGACGCAAAATCCAGCAGAAACCTTATATGGAAATTGGCATAATCCGCTTGCAGTGCATCCAGAAGCAGTATCTCCTCCTGACACCAGGCAAACAGACCTGGCTCTGACACATCTTCACGCAAGGCCCTGTACAGGACCTCAGCCATAAACATCGAGATGGCGTTCTTGCCATAGGACGACCTCATCCCTGCGAGAGGAACCACGCTGGAGAAGGAGGATGCCTTGTAAAGTCTGGACTTGGGATTTTCCGCAACCTCGCAATCCAGTATGTTCAAAGGCTGGAAAAATGGCATCAGGCGGGATGCGTTGCTGACAAGGAAACTGCGCCTTCCCCACTCGCGGGACAGACAGTGCAGAACCAGCGACTTTTCCGAAAACGGTGTGCTGTTGAGAACTATTACCCTATCTTGTACTTTCATCCCACATCTTCAAGGCCGACTGGAGCTGGACGTCACCGCGAAGCCTTATCGCGGGCCCTGCGCTCTGGAAATAATACCTGACGGCTATCTCCTCCTCAAGCAGCGGCATTATCTGCGCCTTTGCCTTCATAAGCGACGTTTTCTTGTCCATACGCACCGCCTTTCCTATGGTATCCAGCTGAGAGGCAATGTCATCGTATTCACCGTCTTTCTTCAGTTGTTCCACCAGCAGGTCGTAATATGTCCTGCTCTCGCTACGGTCATCGAATTTCTGCTCCGCAGCCCAGTCCACGAACTCCGCATATTCCTCATCGCTCAGATGGAAGTCGGCCAAAGGAGCAATAGCATCGTGCTTGCGGGCATATATTACCGGATAGTTGTTCGTAAGACCGCTCAAAACCGCCGAATACGTAATTCTGCTATACGGCTGAGTCTCCACGACAAAATCCGGAGTGATTCCGCCTCCATCGCGCACGATGCGTCCCGATGCCGTTTTGAATTCCCTGGTCAGGGAATCGGGGATATTGCCTACGCTGCCGTCTTCGGCACGATGGGAGTAGTCCTTCGCCTGGACACAACGTCCCGAAGGAGTATAATACTTGGCAGTGGTGACTTTGAGCTGGCCGTCATAGATGATGGGGACTATCTTCTGCACCAGTCCCTTGCCATAACTCCTCTTGCCGGCAATCATTCCACGGTCCAGGTCCTGAATGGCACCGGCCACAATCTCCGAGGCCGAGGCCGAGCCGGAATCCACCATCACCATCAAAGGAATCTTCGTATCCACAGGGTCGTGTCTCGTCACGTATTTGACCTCTCTTTCCAAAGACCCGCGTGTCGTCACGACGAGAGTCCCCCTGGGAACGAAAAGCGACACTATCTTTATCGCCTCATCAAGGGATCCTCCGCCATTTCCGCGCAAATCCAGCACCAGACGCGTCATACCCTGCTTTTTCAAGGCATAATACGAATCGCGTATCTCCTCATAGGCATTCTGGGTGAAGCCTGTCTGGAAGATATATCCCGTCTTGCCGTCCGACAATATCCCGGCATACTCCACATTGGGAAGGTGTATCCTCTCACGGGTGATTTTCATTTCGACGATTTCACCGGTGCGGACTTTTTTGACCTGGAATACCACATCGGTGCCCGGTTTGCCTTTCATACGGCTGCTAGCCTGCCCGACCTCGAGTCCGCCGGCGGAAACACCGTCTATGGAAATGATTTCATCTCCGCATCTGAGCCCGGCCTTGGCGGCGGGAGAATCCGCATACGGTTCATTGATGATGACGTTCCCGTCCTTCTCGGGCTTGTAGATGATGGCTCCTATGCCGCCGTAGGTATTGGAAATCATCATCTCGAAATTGTCCTGTTCCGCCTCCGGCACATAAACGGTATAAGGGTCGAGATTTTCCAGCATAACGTCAACACCTGCCTTGTACATCCTGTCCACCGGCAGAGAGTCCACGTAATAACGTGACAGATTGCTCATTATCGAATTCTGAATCTCCACCCATTGTCCCAGCTTGAAGCTCTTGGACTGGGAGAATGCCGCAACTGTTACCGAGGCGGCCGCCAGAAAGGAAACTATGGTTTTGAAATGTCTCATCATATCATTGTTTTTTGTCATCCGCGGCCAGATATCGGAACATTTCCTCCATTGCGAGTCCGCGGTGGGATACAATATTCTTTTTTTCTTCATCCAACTGGGCCATACAGAGCCCCGGGGTCGAATCGGCAATGAACACCGGATCGAAACCGAAACCGGCCACACCGCACTTTTCACTGTGTATGGTGCCTGGACAATGCCCGCGGAAAAAATGCGGCTTGCCGCCCTGAATCAGCGTGATACAGCATTCGAAACTGCCCCGGCGCTTATCCGGAGTATCCGCTCCCAGCCGGTCCAGCTCGAACAGCAATTTGTCTATTCCGCTTGCAAAATCCCTGTCACAATACCTTGCGGTATAGATTCCCGGGGCGCCGTCCAGGGCCTCAACCTCAAGACCGGAGTCGTCCGCGATACAGTCACAATGCCAGCGGTTCCACACGTATTGCGCCTTCTGAAGCGAATTTTCTTCGTAAGTAGAACCTGTCTCGGGAATATCGACTTTCTCCGGCATAGGACGCACCGTCACCTGCACGCCATATTTCTTACCCAGGACATCACAAATCTCCTGCGCCTCGCGAAGCTTCCCGGCATTGCCTGTTGCAAACATCAACTCCATTGCCGTCAATTTTTGAAAAGTTGTCTGACAAGCTCAGGAACGTCAGCCACCTTGACTACATCAATACCCTTGGGAGCATCGCCGGTGGCCGCGAATTTCGACACGTATATCTTCCTGAATCCAAGACGCGCCGCCTCGCTTACCCTGCGGTCCGTCTGGCTGACGGGACGGATTTCACCGCTGAGCCCGACTTCGCCGGCGAAACAGATATCAGAGGATATCGCCATATCGAAGGTACTGCTGAGAACGGCCGCTATCACGGACATATCGCAAGCCGGATCGGTGACCTTAAGCCCTCCGGCCATATTTATGAACACATCCTTCTGACCAAGCTTGAAACCGGCCCTTCTCTCCAGAACCGCGAGAAGCATATTCAAACGGCGTCCGTCGAAACCGGTGGCGCTGCGCTGCGGCGTACCGTAAGCCGCCGATGAAACAAGGGCCTGAACCTCGATCAGGAACGGTCTTGTGCCGTCAAGCATAGCCGCGACAGCCACACCGCTGAGTCCCTCCTCGTGCATAGGTATCAGCAGTTCGGACGGGTTTGTAATCTCGCGGAGTCCTGTACCGGTCATCTCGAAAACGGCAAGTTCCGAAGTGCTTCCGAAACGGTTCTTGATGCCTCGCAGAAGCCTGTACGCTCCCCTGTTCTCACCTTCGAACTGCAGCACGACATCGACTATGTGTTCCAGGACCTTGGGACCGGCGATACTGCCTTCTTTGGTTATATGGCCGATAAGAATCACGGGCGTATCCGTATCCTTGGCATAGCGCAACAGGGACGCCGCACATTCACGCACCTGGGACACCGTACCGGGGGAGCCTTCCAGCGATTCAGAGAACATTGTCTGCACCGAATCGACGATAAGAAGGTCCGGACTGATACGTTTTGCCTCACGTATTATGTCCTCCATCTGCGTCTCACTGTAAATCAGGCAGTTGTCCTGCACGCCTCCTATTCTCGCAGCGCGCATCTTCACCTGTCCCACGCTTTCCTCGCCTGTGACATATAGAACATTCAGCTCCGGATTGAGAAGGGGGATCTGCAGAGAAAGCGTCGATTTGCCTATTCCGGGCTCACCGCCGATAAGCACCAGCGACCCTTTGACGAGTCCGCCGCCCAGAAGACGGTCCACTTCAGGCAGATTCAGGGATATCCTTTCCTTGTCATTGGAAGACACTTCCGACAACTTCACGGGGGCATTGTCGGAACGTGAACTTTTATGAGACTCATTGCCCTTGGAACCGCCCGTGGCCACCTTTTCCTCAACCATAGTATTCCACGCACCGCAGGCGGGGCATTGTCCCATCCATTTCGGCGCTTCATTGCCACATTCCGTGCAGAACCACGCAGTCTTGATTTTTCCTGTTACAGCCATACCTATTCACCCCGTCAGAGTAGAGACAAAGTTATACAAAAAAAATGAGGCGGCCGCTACGGTCACCCCACTTTTTCTGTTGCGTAACGAATTACTCAGCAACAACAGTGTCAGCAGCAACAACAGTGTCAGCTACTTCTACTGAATCAGCCTGGCAGCACTCAGTGCAGTTTTCGCATTCGCAAGCTTCCTCTGATTTCTGGCAGCAAGTGCAAGAAGTCATACCGGCAAACATTGCAACAGCAGCGAGGGTAAGAATAACTTTTTTCATAATGTTTTTATTATTAAGTGAATAATTCTCAATTCCAAGCGGCAAAGGTAGATACTTTTTTGATAATTGCAAAGAAAATCAACCTTTTTTTACACCTATTTATCAATATTCAACACTTCCAGGTCAGAAAGTCCACCTTCATTGATTTTCAAACGGATAGCCGTCCTCACAATATGAAATCCCTGCAGGCCTGCGGCACCTGGATTTATCACCAGCATATCCGTACCTTTTCCTGTTGGATAATGCCCGTCACGCATCACCCTGAGGATGTGTGAATGTCCGCAGACGAAAACGTCAGGCCGATAGCGCTCGATAAGCTGACGGGCCCTGAAATCATAGTTGCCGGGATAGCCCCCGATATGGGTCATAAGAATATTCAGTCCCTCCCTTTGGAAGTATCTGTGGATAGGATAATCATACATCAGCCCCCTCTCGTCGCAATTGCCGACAACTCCGATAAGGGGTTTGAATGCGGCTATTGCCGCTGCCGTCGAATAACCTCCGCCGAAATCTCCCGCATGCCATATTTCATCGCAATCCGCGAAGAAATCGATGAACTGCGGGCTGAAAATCCCGTGAGTGTCGGATATGATACCTATGTTCATAACTGTCAGAACAAAGAATATATCTGGGTCGCAGCCACTACAGCCGCCGTTTCCGTACGAAGACGCGAAGCGCCGAGATGGACGGGGATGAAGCCTCTTTCTATGGCCAGATGCAGCTCTTCTTCACTGAAATCCCCTTCAGGACCTATCATAACCGTTATCCGGGGCAATGCAGCCTTTGTCTTTGCAAGTGCCTGGCGCACGGCATCGGAAAGGCTTGTCCTGGGATGATCCGCATCTTCAAAGCAGCAGGCGATGAATTTGAGAGCTCCGGCCCCGCCATCCGCCTCACCGGCCGATGCCTCGATAAACTCTTTTACGCCAAGAGGTTCTTCAACCTGAGGGAACAAGGCCTTCAGCGACTGTTTTGCCGCACTTAGCACTATCTTTCGGGCACGGTCGGTCTTATAGACCTTGCGCTCGGACCTGCCGCCTATAACAGGGACTATCCTGTCCACACCAACCTCTGTCGCCTTTTCCACAAACCACTCGTATCTGTCGTTGTTCTTAGTGGGGCAGACGGCCATGGTCAAACGGTAAGGATGGCTGTTCCAAAGCTCGTGCGCGGCGATTATATCCGCCACCACAAGACGCGGGTTGTCATTGGTGATGCGGCATTCGTACATCGTGCCTTCACCGTCAACCACGTTTATCGCATCCCCGCTGCGATGGCGCAGAACCCTTGCACAATGCAGCGAATCCTCGACAGTCAGGGCAAGGGATGTCCCCATTATATTGTCCGAATAGAAAATTTCCATAGTCCCAACTGTTTTCAGCCGCGTATTATCTTTATTCCACCGTCCATATCCACCTTTATGATCTGGCTGGCGGCTCCCGTTGAAACGCCTTCACATTCACGGGCCACAATATGGTCCACACCGGCTTTGATGGCGGCATCGACGTCATCGAAGCTTTTCGGGGACGGATTGCCGGAAATATTGGCGGAAGTGCTTACTATCGGGGCGCCGAACGCCTTCAGAAGCTCCATACAGAATCCGGAAGCGTGAGGAATACGCATACCTGTGGTCCCATCGGCGGCCACACAGGACGGCGCAAGACCATCCCCGAGCTTGCCGCTCTTGCCTACGGGATGTGCGATGCGGGCTCCGGGATATATGATGGTCATCGGAGCATCATTGACTTCGAGCAGCTGGAGTGCCATTTCGGGAATCTCCTCCACATATTCACCTATCATCGCCTCGTCGCGCGCAAGCAGTACCAGGGACTTGCTGTCCGCACGCTGCTTGAGTTCGAATACGCGCCTTACGGCATCCTCGTTGCGGGCGTCGCAGCCGATGCCCCATATGGTGTCCGTGGGATAAAGGATCAGGCCTCCCTTGCGCAGCACGCGCACGGCCTCTTCTACATTACTGTTCATATTGATACATCGTACCTTTGCTTTTCCAGTACTTTATCATCAGCCATCCCAGCAACATACCGCCCAGGTGCGCGAAATGCGCTACACCGTCGTGAAGTTCGAAAATACCGGTGAATAGTTCTATGGCAACGAATATAAGTATCCACCATTTGGCCTTCAGCGGAATGGGCGGGAAAAGCAGCACCATCACAGTGTCGGGGAAAAGCATCGCGAACCCCATCAGGACGCCGTAGATGGCACCTGAGGCGCCCACCATAGGCAGGGAGTTCAACGCCCTGATTGAAGCTCTTGCCCCTGCGGCGGCAACACCGCCCTCTGCGACAAGGCCAAGATAATGGTGCATCTGCAGATACATCACCCCCATATGCAGCGCTGCGGCGCCGAGTCCCGTGATGAAATAGAACAGCAGGAACTTCTTCGGGCCCCATTGACGCTCCAGGGTGCATCCGAACATCAGGAAGGTGAACATATTAAGGAAAAGATGCCACCAGCCGCCGTGCATAAACATATGGGTCACCGGCTGCCACCATTCGAAAAGCGGGGACGTCGGATAATACAGGGCGAACATTCCGTACATGAAATCAGGACGGAGTTTGGTGAAGATCATCATAAATACGTTGATGATCAGGATGTTCTTCGTAACGGTGGGAAGATTGCTGAAGAACCCTCCCCTATTGTAGGAATACTGCATTATTTCAAAAGTTTTTCCAAATCCTCCTGACGAAGGACCGCCACGGTCCGCTTGCCGTCAGAAGTGTATTCGGGGTTTTCACAGGCATACAGTCTGTCAATAACCGTGCCCGCCTCCTCCTGCGTGGATGGAAGTTGCATGCCGCGCGCGGCACTCCAGGCCAGCCTTTCGGCCAATGGAGCATACAGGGAGGCGATAACCGCCGTCTGTTCGTTGTTCAACGCAGTCACTATTTCGAACATCAGGGCCGTCACTGCCATTTTGTCATCAGCGAGGCCTTCGGGTATGCCGTTTATCGCTATCGTACCTCCTCCGAGGGAAGAAAAGTCAAATCCCATTCTATGAAGAAGCTGTTCGTTGGCCTCGAGGACAGGTATGTTCTCCATCCCTATCTCCACCTTTATCGGGAACATACAGGACTGTGTCACCGGAACGTCCTTCGACATTGCATCCACGAACTGCTCGTACATAATGCGCTGCATTGCGCGGACGGCATCGACCAGCATAAAACCGGAAGGAGCACCGCGGAGAATATATCTGCCGCTGAGCATAATCTGCCGTTGCGGCTGGGCCTGAATCTCGCGTTCGAACAGTTTTGACAGGTCGCCGTCGCCTATGGAACGGTGTCCCTGATAACCGGCGCCACCCTTCGCAGCTGCGGTATCGCTCCGGCCCGGCTCCCACTCCTGCTGGTTGGGAAATCCGTCACTGTCAAAGGGATTGAAATCGTTGTTTCCTCCGGAAGACGGTTCCTGCACGGGATGATACTCGGCAAATGACGAACCTATATTCCTTATTTCAGGGATTCCGTCCCTCTCGAACTCTATCCTGTCTCCGAAAGACTCGCGTCCCAGGGCTTCCTTGACCGCAGCCATAAGTACCGTAAACAGAACATTGTCATCCTCGAACTTTATTTCCGTCTTTGTGGGATGAACGTTTATGTCTATGGAATGAGGATCCACGTCCAGATAAATGAAATATGAAGGAGCGAGGGCATCCGGAAGCAGATTTTCATACGCCTTCATAACCGCCTTGTGCAGATACGGGCTGCGGAAATAGCGCCCGTTTACAAAGAAATACTGGTTTGAAGCCGTCTTGTGGGCGGCATCGGGCCTGCCGACGAAACCGCTTATCGCTGCGACTGACGTTCCGGCCTCTACGGGCAGCATATCGGACGTGACGGCCTCGCCGAACAGGTCGCGTATGCGATATTTCAATGTCTGTGCGGGGCCTATGCGATAGAAATCCCTGCCGTTTGAATTCAGGCAGAAAGCTATCCCGGGCCTGCTGAGCGCCACTTTGAGAAACTCGGCTATCACCGCCTTGAGCTCTGCGGCATCAGACTTGAGGAATTTCCTGCGGGCCGGCGTATTGTAATAAAGGTTGCGAACGGCAAAGGACGACCCCTTGGGGGTAGCGACCTCCTTTATATCCTGTTTGCCCGGGGTTTCGGCCGTCGCATCGGTAATGGTCACTTCCGTACCTACCTCCGCATCTGCCGTCCTTGTACGGAGCGTAACCTCCGCAACCGAAGCGATGGACGGAAGCGCCTCTCCCCTGAAACCGAAAGTCTCTATCTTCTGCAAGTCCTCCGCAGTGGCGATCTTGCTGGTGGCGTGACGCTGGAAACAGAGCACAGCCTCATCGGCGGTCATTCCGCATCCGTTGTCTATGACCTGTATCAGCGTGCGACCCGAGTCCACGACCACCACGTCAATCCTGGTGGCACCTGCATCCACGGCGTTTTCCATCAGTTCCTTGACCACCGAAGCAGGCCTCTGTACGACCTCGCCGGCGGCAATCATATTCGCTATGTTTGAAGGAAGTATGCGGATGTCCATCGTCTATTTCAGAATAAGTCCGTAAAACTGCGCAATGTAATACAGCACGACGAAGAACAGAACCAGGCCGACAATACCTATCACCTTCTGGGCCTTTGTTGACGAGGATGTCCTTAACCGCTGGTAATTGCCATCACGGAAACTGCCCTGGATATATTTTCCCGGAGTATATGGCTCCTCTCCGGCGGCCTTGCCCTGCGCCGATGTATCCTGGTTTGCGGCCTCTGCCGATGCTGCGGCATTCCGGTTCGCGGCCTCTTCCTGCCCGCCAGCCTTGCCTTCCTGACCGTGGTCACCGAAGAAGCGCCTGCGCTCCTCCTTCTCGGGGTCGAAATATATCGGCTTGTAGTTGAACACCCTGTGCTCCGTTTCGCCGAAGAAATTGAAATTGAATCCCATAGACCTTACCTGTGTCTGTACGCGTGAATTGCAAAGTTACACAATTCTTTTTACTTTTGTAAAAATTACTGCTATGGCTGATTTCAAAATTGGACAGGGATATGACGTGCACGCAATTGCCGACGGGCTGCCTATGTGGCTATGCGGGGTTCAGGTGCCGTCCGAAAAAGGGTTTGTGGCACATTCAGACGGAGACGTTGCGATTCACGCCCTTTGCGATGCGCTGCTCGGAGCTCTCGGCCTCGGGGACATCGGCCTGCATTTTCCGGATTCCGACGAGGCTTTTGCCGGCATCGACAGCAAGATTCTTCTGCGCCGGGTGATGGATATGGTGCGCTCCCGCGGATACCGTATCGGCAACGTTGATATCACCATAGCCCTCCAGAGCCCGAAGCTGCGGCCGCTGATCGACAATATGCGCTCTACGCTTGCGGAAGTCCTGGGCTGCTCCGTAGGGCGGATAAGCGTGAAAGCAACTACAACCGAGCGCCTTGGCTTTGTCGGACGCGGCGAGGGATGCGAAGTCTGGGCGGTGTGCCTGTTGGAAAAAAAGTTTTGCTATTTCTCAAAATAGTTGTATTTTTGCAGTCCCTATCACGGGGATAGTTCTTTAAATTGAGATATGGTGTAATGGCAGCACAAGAGATTCTGGTCCTCTTAGTGGCGGTTCGAATCCGTCTATCTCAACAAAATCCCGGCTATGTCCGCACAATGGCGGGATAGCTCAGCTGGTTAGAGCGCATGATTCATAATCATGAGGTCCCCAGTTCAATCCTGGGTCCCGCTACCAAATAACCTCAAAGAAAATCAGGCAGTTACGAGTTTTGCAGCTGCCTGATTTTTTTATAGTAAAAGGGCTTCATGTAAATGGTTCGTTAATCAGTCATTACCATTTTTGAGCCACTATTATTCTGTATCGACTGCACGGTCTTTCCGTTAAGCTTATCTCCAACAGAGATAGTTTGGCCGTCTGGAAGGATACAGGAAACTATTCCCTTCTCAGAGAACGTGAACCGAACCGCAGGTAAACAGCAATCAACAACACAGTAGATATTTTTATGGTCTCGCCATTGCTTGAATGTGGGCATAATGAAAGTTTTGGAATGATTAAAACGAACCGGGTGTTTCAAAGCAAATATAAGATAAATCTTTGATTTTTTACTACCTTTGCGGCAACAGCCGGAGAATACAAGGGTTCCATTTCTCCTTAATTGATACTTTGGTCTCAAAGGGTAGTATCAGGCATTTTCTTTTTTGAAATACCTTCTTGATTCTCGGTTATTCTTTTATTCGAGAATCTATTATTATTGTGACCGGACCGTCATTAATAAGGGCGCATTGCATATCAGCGCCGAAAACGCCTTTCTGTACGGGCCTGCCTGCGATTTCGGAAAGGCGGATGCAGAACTTGTCATACAACGGCACGGCCAGTTCGTGACCCGCCGCCCGGAAATAGGACGGCCGGTTACCTTTCTTTGTGGAAGCAGTGAGCGTAAACTGAGACACAGCCAGCAGTTGTCCGTCCACATCAACAACGCTGCGGTTCATCACGCCCTCCTCGTCATTGAATATGCGAAGCCCGGCCACCTTCGCCGCCAGCCACTCCATATCAGCCTCAGTGTCGCCATTCTCCACTCCGACAAGTATGAACAGACCCTGCCTGATGGAGGATACCACCTTGCCGTCAATTGTGACGGATGCTTCCTTTACTCTCTGAATTACAAGTCTCATTGCGGTAGTCTTAACATTGCCTCGCAGCCTTCGAGGATATCCTGAAAGGTAGTCTCAAAATCACCGGTGTACCACGGATCCGCCACATCGCGTCCCTGCCCGGTGTAGGACATCAACAGATGCACTTTCTTCTGCGGATCATCCGGAATGATGCGACGCAACAGGCGCAGATTGCTGGAGTCCATACAGATAAGCCGGTCGAAGCGGTCATAGTCCTCAGGCGTAACCTGCCTTGCCCGTTTCCCGGCATCGAACACTACCCCGTGATTGGCAAGGCAGCGCTTTGCCGGCGGATATATCGGATTGCAAACCTCCTCGGTCGACACGGCCGCACTCTCGATATAATACAGGTCCTCCAGGCCCTTTGCTCTCACAAGGGCCTTCAAGATGAACTCTGCCATCGGACTGCGGCATATATTACCGTGACATATGAATAGGATTCGACGCATTGCATCAATCTATATAAAGTTGCGGAAATTCGTCTGCCATCAGTCCAAGGCATTCGTCTCCGATAGCTTTCCGGCAGCTGTAATTGTAGACGCTGCACAGGACATAGGGTATGAGACCGGTTTTCCTGCCTTCCATTGATGGCTCAATAATGGTGTACACATAATATCCTTTGCCGTTTGGAAGTTCGTAGGCACCTTTATACAGAAGGCGTATTCCTCTTCCTTTCTGAAATCCGAGTTTGTCCCGGATAATCTGACGTCTGCGAAGGTCCTCCTCCTTCATTATTTTCTCCCATTCGGGCGTCATTACCGTCATAGCAAAATAGTCTGCTTAATAGGTTTAATCCCGTTCCCCTCCGAAATAATCCTCAATCTCGTGATAGTCCACGTCTCCGATATTCCCTTCGGGTCCATCGTGGTACTCATAATAATCCTTATAGTCCCCTCTGTCGAATTTTTCAATCAGCCTATTTTCCTTGCTGCCTTCACGGAGTGCCCTGCGGAACCGCTCTGCACCATCTGCAGGAGGGGTATAGCTATCAATCGTTTTCTTCCTTTCCTCAACCTGACGCAGATATTCCTGGTAATCTTCACGCTCCTCGACACTGGGGTAGTGACGATAGCCGGTAACCTCATTAGAAGAGCTACAAGTCGAAATACCAAAGATAATCCATGAGACAAAACCGAAAAGGAGTATAAACCCTAGAACTTTCCATCCGATTTCGTCAATTTTTTCTTCCCTTAATCCTTCCATCCTTTCTTTTTCCAACCGTTCTTTCAAAAAAGGGTCAATTGGTTCAGGCTTTCTTGTTAAGATGTCAATGACGCTTTTAGGTATCCTTTTACCATCAGGATTAGTGAAGTAAGTTACATCCTTCGCCTTGTAACTTGAATTTGATGTGGTCTCCTTTGCATTGGGTTTCGCTTTTGCTAACTGCTTTTTTAGATTCGGCTTCCTGGCGCGTAGCTTGCTCAACTGCTCGCGATATTTGGCATTGATGTCGCTGTTGTTGTCCTTCAGATTGAGAGGCGGATTATACTGCTCTATGAGCTCCAACTCGTGCTTCTCAAACTCTTTGTTCACGTTGTAATACAGGATGAGATTCTTCTTCATCCAGGCAGACAACCTCTCTTCATCTTCTTCACAGAACTTTACCTTGCCGTTATTCGGATCAGTAGTATCTCTGGGGACGAATTCATAGCCGAACAGACATCCGAGAGACTTCCTCAATGTCGAGCGGCCGGCATTACCGCCGAAATGCGTGCGCACATCACGCGATCGCAGGCTTGTACCGGCAATCCCGGTATAAATTACATCATTTCCGTTGAACTTCTTGAACACAGGCTTCACTCCTATATCAGGAAGCTTTGCGCTGTCCTTCAACACAATGATATAATTCCCGCAGGCATCAGGAACGCTGCTTGCGGAGTTTACCGATGGAATGTATGCTGTGAAATCGCTTGCTTTCATACTCATACCTGGTTACAAATATATTCATTTTGTGCAGAGTTTCCACCATCGTCTGTCCATCTCTTTCCAGAACTCCCGTCCTTCAGGAGTAATGTCCCATCGAAATACTCGCCCGAAAAATGCCTCATCGATGACCAGATAATCGGCCAATGTCTGGTCCAGATAATTAGCTCCGCACTGCTCATAGAAATCTGCATCGAACTGCTGTTCGCAACCATTGTCGCGCAAGAAGCGCCGGAAGATATTATAGATGTTGTTCATTACTGTTCAGTTTTCTTATCTTCAAGCTCTTTTAGAGTCCATATCACATCTCCGAAAATATATCTTTGTAAAGCGAAGAAAATCGCATCACTTTCGATACCGGTAGACTTTCCATTATTGAACCATTCATCATACTCCTTGAATCTCTTCAAGCTTTCCTCCGATGTATTTTTCGGTATGCACGAAATAGGAGTAACGCCGCGCCTCTGCCAATAGTACTTGTAGAGGATACACACGATGTCCTCACCTTTGTTTTCTTCAAGATTCTTGATTTTGTCTGCTAGTTCATCAATCCTTAGGCTTGACTTGCCAGACGATAAAATCTTTCTAAAAATAATAACGCATATAATTGTTGCCACTACTATCAGTACCGCAACAGGTATCCCGCTGTCATCCATATTGAGTGAAAGTATATTGTTTAGTCGTCATCGGTGTCACCACCATTGTTATAAAATTCCCAGTATTCCATATGCATCGTTGTAATGTTGATGCAAAGGTATACTGGGAAATTGACAACTTCTGACAGCCCGCCAGCGTTGGAATAATATTCCTTGCGAAAATTAAGCATAAATTTTGTATATTTGCCCGTAAATGATTTTGATCTATGCCTACAATTTTCATCGTATTTGGATTTATTTTCAAGTTTTACTCAGACGACCATACTCCTATTCATGTACACGTGATGAAGGATGGTAACGAGGCAAAATACAATGTAGAACCGACTGTAGTGCAGGTTTTTAATCACGGCTTCAAGAAGCACGAGATTTCGATGATTGAGAGCATAATTGAAGAGAATGTCAATGTCATCAAAGAAAGGTGGCAGGAATATTTTAGACAAGAGAAGTAATATGAAGCATTACATTACAAAGGTTTGGATCGAGTCCGGCCACGTTTATGCACAGACCAGCGATGGCCTTGTGGCAAGTTATGCTATTTCTCTCTGGAAAAGGCTTGCGTCTGCAACAGAGCAGCAACTCAACGATTTCTATCTTTCCTATTCAGGAATTCATTGGCCTCAACTTGATGAGGATCTCAGTTTCGAGGGGATGTTCCATTCTGCCGGTCTCTGCGACAGGACATCCACGGAAGATTCAGTCTGCTACATTAGCTAGCGGCTTTTCTGGCTCTACAGCTTTGCTATGTTCCTGGACATATATTCTTTGGCGTATGCAGCGAATTCCGGGGAGTCGATGATCTTGATTTCGTCAGCCAGGCCGACATAGAAGCGGCATACTCCGGCATAGTCATAGACATCAGTCTCCAGTATCCAGTAATTGCCTTCTTTCTGGAGATATTTCCCGGCGAGGGGATATTCCTCGCGGAGGAGGTTCTTGGCCCTGATATTGAGCCTGAGCTTGACTCTCTTTGCTATGTGGCCGGACATCCTGAATATGTCCATCCCTTGTTTTCTGTGGCTGCTCTCGAATTCCCAGGGGCTGTCGAGGATTTCCACTTCCTCTATCCTGGCGATTTTGAAGACTTTGTTTTTCAGGTCTTGCGAATCGTATGCGAGAACGTCGATGTCGTTGGTCGTGAATCCGTATGGTTCGACAATCCTGTCGCGTTTTGTGCCGCTGTGGGATGATTCGTACCCGATGAGTTTTACCACACGTTTTTCATTGATGGCTTTCCGCAGGTTGGCGAGGTTTGCCGAGAGCGTCTTGTTGTCGACGAATTCACTGATGTTGGTGCTGTTGTATATTGCGGAGAGTTTCTTTTTGAGGACGGCTTTGATGGCGTTGGTCTGGTCGAGTCTGTCTATGAGGCCGTTGAGTATGTATGCTTCTTCTTCGGAGAAGTAGAGGAGCTTTTCGAAGTCGGGTGTGGACTTGGGCATTTTGCCGAGCTTATAGACGTTGCCGTAGAGTTTGATGACGGCGAATCCGGAGTTTTTGAAGGTGTCGATGTACCGGTACACTGTTCTGTATGACATATGCAGTGTGCTGCCGAGTTCGTCTATCGTGTAGTTTTTGTTGCTGGCCAGGAGCCACATCAGGCGCAGCATACGCTCTATTTTCGGTTGGTCCATATTATTCTTTTGGTTGATTCAGGCGTGATAAATTATGAAGGTTGTTCGATATGTTTATTATGACCATTGACGATGCCCAGACAAGAATTCCGACAATGACAACGACGATGGCTATTCCGAGTGCTGCTCCGAAGCTGGCAAATCCGTCATTTATTACAAGCCCGCCAATGATTATCACAACAGCACTCAATATGGTTACAATAAGGTTTATCTTGATTATCAGGTGCATTATTTTCTCTGCTTTGGGATAGACGTCTTCAAGGTGGACAGACTTCTTAGCAGGTTTTTCTTCTGGTTTCGCTTCCTTTGTCTGTTTTCTCTTGTTGATAATTTCTAAAATGCGGGCATATTCTTCGTCAGAGACTTCAACAGCTTTCTTGGTTGATTTATAATACTGTTTCTTCTCTTGGTCGTAAAAAGCTTCACCCCAGCCTCGATTTTCCATGTAGGTCCGTTCCTCGGTAAAGAGGCCGTTCTCTATCAGAATTTTATCCTTATCCTTACGCTGTTTTTCTTTTGCCGCAGCTTCTTTTTGCTTTTCTTCTTCCTCGGCCTTCTGGAAGAAGTCTCTAACTAATTCGTCCATATTATTTTGCTATTTATATTGTCCAGTTATTCAAATGGTAGGGCGGTGCTTGGCTCGCAGACCGAAAATTTTTTTCTCCCGGGGCCCCGGTTTCTGGCACTTCGCTTCGCTTCGTTGGAAACCGCCCGCCTCGAAAAATAATTTGGTCTGCCTCGCTGGGCGCACCGCTAAATCCATGTCAAAAATTATTCTCAATATATTCCAATAGATGAGAAAATTTATTTTGCGAAAGATTTATACAACCTTGTGGTGCACTGTTCATACCGTGTGCCAAAAGATTGTGAAGATTCAGCATTTCAGAATAGGATGTGTCCAGCAGAGTAAGTTTCACGTAGCGATTATGATTTCTTGTCGTCGCAAAATCGCTTTGTTTTACGAAGAATTCCTTATCAATTTCAACAATAGGCGAGTGAGGCAGGTCGTGTTCTTCAACTATACATTTATATCGCAGCGAGCATACCGGACTGGAAACATAGAGATAAACAATGTCACCAGTTTGAAAATTATAATGTTGCCTCCAATAGACCATACCAAACTTATTCAGGCATCCGTCCACATCGAAGAAGTTGGGGTTTGCGGGAATCATCCAACTATTGCCTCCACTCATGATAGATGATCTAGTAACTCTGCGTTCTGGTTTCGGAGCGATGACATTTTCTATTTTTCTCATAGGCGAATTGTGCACTTCTTCAACCACAGCATCGTCAAGAATGCTAGCCACTTGTCTAAATATTTCAAGTGCCTTCTCGGGCTTTAAATTGAAGAACTCACGATTGTCTCTGATACGCAGGCTTGTTAAAGTTTCTATGAACCGATGGATAAGCTTTTCCGCCTCGGAATATTTAGCGGTGCGCATTGTCGCATAGATCTCAAATGGAAGCGGAACAGCCGTGTTGTCCAATTCTTTTGAACGGACATCTACTGGACGAGAACTTTTCCCAATCTTAACCCAATCCTCTTTGAATGAAGGATTTGTTAGAATATAAACGTAGCCTTGTTTCTTATCTTCCATATTTAGAGTGCTTCAAGATATTTGACTTTCTTGCCATTTGACTTCGCGTACTCAATCTCGCTCCTGGTACTGCTGCCAATGTAGCCGCCAACGTTAATGACGAAAATCTCGTCCGCCATATCAATCTTGCGCTTATGCATATCGTCCAGCATCTCCTTGGTGCCTTCCGTCCAGACCTCATCGTCTCCGGAATGGCCGAAGAGCCCGACGCTGATGACTATGTTGCCTTCGAGGGTGAGACGCTTCTGCGCTTCGAGGAATTGCTCTTTGAAGCGTGTGCTACCGCATAGGGTTATGACTTTGTAGGGGCCGACCATACTATTTTCTATTGAATTCTTCTCGTATAAGAACATTGCGGATAGTTTGAACAACCATAGAAATCTCCGAATTTCCCGTGCTTCAATGACAAATGACCGCCGCATTTTGGGCAGGTCTTTGAGAAAGGCCGTGATTCACTATATTTTCTGGCTGCCTTTACGCTTTTCTTGTGGGCTTTCTTAACACCTTTTTCATTGGTATCAATTCTGTTTTCATAGATTTTGTTTCCGATAAAGCACACCTGCTCATCGCTAAGTTTCCGCTCGGAAAAACTTTCAATCGTGCGTCTGAGCTGCCTCCAATATATGACACACGACTCTTTGAGATAAATTCTTAACGATGCTTTTCTGGAAAAGGCAACAATGGAGTAGATAAAAATTTTGCCATCATCGTCCAGAATTTTACGCAAGGCTCTGATGTGGCCACTATTCTGAAACACTGGATTATACACTTGGTATTTGTTGCCATATATATTCTGTGTCCAGTACTTGTCATCCTCACTGCCGTAAATCCATCCGCTTAACGATTTCGTTTCAATTACGAATACGCCATAGCGGGAAACAACGATGTGATCAATCTGCGTCGTTCCGTGTCCGGTCTTAAGCATCACATCATTGAATACTTCATATCTCTCTTTCGGAAGCTTGGACAGAATATGACAAACACGCTTCTCTCCCAAAGTACCTTTCCCAGGAAGGATAAGGCGTAAGAGAATCAGTAGCAGGATGACCGCTGCCACTCCAATGATTATGATGCTTGTTTCGCTCATTGACCTAGTCTATATTCTTCATAACGTCGATTAACTTTTCATAACTGTCCACTTCGTGATAGCGCACATTTGATGATGGCATATAATTGAATAGTTTTTCTGCACATTTTATTTTTGCATCTTCAACCTTTTTCATCTGCATCGAATCCATCGATCCTTTTGTTTCCGCAATGAAATATATGTGCTTAACTGTGCCTTGGTTGAATGCAATCGCCCAGTCCGGAGAATAATTACCTACCGGCGTAGGGATCTGGAATGAACGTGGAAGTTTCGCATACACGCATACCTCAGATGCTGCATCAAGAGCCTTTGCAAATTTCTTTTCAGTGCTTTCTTCAGCGTATCCGTCAGTGAATACGTAGTCCTGAATTGCTTTAGAAGAAAGATACGCCTTTGAAATAGGCTGAGAACTCTTTTCCTGCGTAAAGATGTCGCTATCGTATGTCTCGTCAAGCTTGTTGTACTTGATATGCTCCACAATCATTGTGGCCTTTTCATTCTTGATGAGCTTGCTGACTTCCCTGATGAACTCTTCCGGATTGTTGTTGAATTTGGACAGAACAGTCGGCCTCAGTCCTTTCAGAATAGCGCAGGCACTCTTCCTGGTCAATGTCGTCCTTCGTGCAATCTCGCCAACAAGATCGTATCTTACTGAAGATGTGCTGACCGTGCTCAAAGTTTTTGTCTTCGTGGAAAGGTTTCCAAACTCATCGACAGACTCCTGGTCTCCACTTGTCATTATGTATTTCAGCTCAGTAACCATCAGATTAGCATTGATGGATGTGATGGCCTTCCGGATAAGCTCCTCACTGTCGTAATGAACGGTATAGACATACTTCTGATTGATTTCTTTCCACAGTGCCTGGAACTCTTTCTTCTTGAAATTCTCATTCAGTTTATTCTCTTGAATGGTTGTGGCGTGGCCGTCCTCAATCATTTCATCAAGTACGACACTTTCGTCAAACAGAGACTGTATGATGGTGTGAACCTGAGACTCTATCGGAGCAAGGCCAGGGAACATAGGTTGAAGTGTCCCGTTATTTTTGTCATCTTTGTAAAGCTGGGTAATCTTATTGTTCTTATCGACATACCCATAGGCAATCAGATAAGAGTGAATCATCACGGCCTCCTGAGGGTCAATTGTAGTCTTAATGCCGTCGCGTTCAACAACTTTGCCTTGGAAGAATAGAGTATCTGCTTTTGTCGGCCTGACGCGCAGCGCTTCTCTTGTCTCCTTCTGGAGACCATCCACGAAGTCTTTGTAGCTTTCATTCGCGATGACCGTCAGTTTGTTTACCTCCTGAACATTGTCGCCCAGCTCCTCAAAGTCCATCCTGTTTCCTGACTGGTCCACGCATAGGCGCAAGCCTCGACCAACTTCCTGGCGTTTTGCCACAGCCGAACTTGCGTGCCTCAGAGTGCAAATCTGGAACACGTTGGGATTGTCCCAACCTTCGCGCAATGCGGAGTGTGAGAATATGAAGCGGCAAGGCTCATCAAAACTCAGAAGCCTTTCTTTGTTCTTCAGGATAAGCTCGTAAGCGCTGATATCATCCGAAAGGTCACTTCCGCGCTTGGTCTCAGAGTCAATCGAGCGACCGGTCTTCTTATCAATGGAGAAATACCCGTTGTGAACCTGCGATGCATCAAATCTGCGTAAATATGCCTGATATGAGTCATCAAAAAGAGTAAGATTGTCGTTGAGGTAATTGGTGTACTCCTCTTCGAATATCTTCCAGAACGGTCCGTGAACTTCTTCACCTTCGCTGTTGTAGCTCTTGTAGTTGGCCACTTCGTCAATGAAGAACAGGGACAGAGTTTTGATACCTTGCTTGAACAGTTCATGCTCTTTCTCAAAGTGGGAAGCGATGGTCTCACGTATCTGAACACGCTGCATAGCAATCAGGCTGCTGTCGCCATAGACTTCTCCTTTGCGGACAGTTACTCCGTTGAGGAAGGTAACGCTATCCCTATATGCATCGATTTCGGAAATTGTGAATCCGTCATACTGAGCCAAGCCGGATGTCGCCTGTAGGGTATCGTGCAAATCAAACCTGTGCGACTCTTTCCGGATACCGGAAACGCCACTTACCTCCAACTCGATTCTTGCCTGAGGAGGTTGGTTCTTTGAAAGGATAATGTCGTCTAAATACAGGTATGAACTTGTACCTTTGAGGTTTTTCACCTCGAAGCCTTTCACCTGAATCTTCTTGACGAGTTTCTGCTTGTAAGCATCCAATGCATCGAGAGCATAGATGCAGTTATGACTGGTCTTGTGGGTTGCGGAATAGTAGAGCACGAATAAAGGCTTAAACCTCTTGAGAGCCGTCTGGGTTGCTTCGCCTTCCATCTTCTGCGGCTCATCCATAATGATGATAGGCCGGTTGGCTGCCAATACGTCGATAGGCTTGCGGCTGCCAAAGTCGTCTCGTTCGGAATAGATGATGCGGCTCTCCTTGTTCTTGGCTCCTTCCTTCAATGACGACGCGAACGCCTGCGTATTGATGATCATTACGTTGATGCCGGCATCTGAAGAGAAGGAATCCAGCTGCTGCAGGTTGGAACTGTTGTAGATGAAGAATCTGGCCTTCTTGCCATAGTGCTCCATAAAGTGATCTTCAAGTACGCAGAAGCTTTTATAGACACCTTCACGGATTGCGATACTTGGCACCACGACTATGAACTTGCTCCAGCCGTAACGTTTGTTAAGCTCGAACATTGTCTTGATATAGACATAAGTCTTGCCGGTACCGGTCTCCATCTCAATATCCAGCCCAACGCGGCCAAGGTCGTGGGAGAGTGCTTTCGATTCAGGGATGTCCTGTGCGCTTTGCAGAGTCCTTATCTTTTCGAAAAGTTGAGCGTCGGTGAGCTCGATGTCTGTATTGCGATATCCGGAATAGTCCTCGTCATAGGTGATAGTTCCTTGAACTTTCTTTCCAAGATCCCTGCGATACAGCGTATTGTCCCGGGACGGCTGACCGGTGAAAACACTTACGGTATTCTCAACTGCATCCGTCTGGTATTGTTGTATTTTGAAATTGAATTTCATTGCTTAATTGGAAAATTTTGAACGCCAGGAAATAAATTCCTTGTTTGTGTCAATTTTGCGGCAATCCAGTGAGGAGGATATTGTCCCGACAAAACATTCACTTAAATTCTTATCAAATACTCCGGAATTTATGTCATCATCCTTGATAAGAAGAATAGGTAATCCGGCCATCATTCCCATTCCGACTTCAATTTCATTCCAAGGCGTAGGAAGCCATTTATTATCAATTTGTTCAGCCTCTGGCGTATTAATTCTGTACTCTCCTGATGTTATGTGGATTTGACGGAAACCAAAAACAACCATAGCATCAGATGCCTCTATTCGATGTCTCACGTCATTCAATTGACCATATTTGGGATAATTATCTTTTATATAATCCTTAATTTCATATCCCATATTCTCAAGAACTCGCTTGTAGTCTTTCGTCAGAAGTTCTTCCTCTTTTGTCATACATCCAGGCACGCTGAAGAATATTGATTTCCCGTTTGTTTCGGGCATCACTGTAACTGTATCTTCAGAGGAGTATTTGCCGTCAACAAGGTTGGACTTGATGATATGAGGGATATTATATGCTTTGCTAAAGTCGGCACCATAAAGAGTTACATTTTTGAGGGTGACTCTTTTAAGGTCTGCATTAATAAAGTTTGCGCAGGATAAATCACTGTTTTTGATTTTTGTATTAAACAGAATTGCTCCCATAAATACAGCATTTTTAGCAGAAAGATTATCAAGATTTGCATAAGACAAATCGGCGCCAAATAAATCTGCTCCAGTAAGGTTAATTCGAATGCTTTTCGAGCCAAGGTATATATCCTGTAAATTGGTTTTTTGCAGATCCGAATTAGACAGGTCCTTCGCATAAGCTAATCCATCACCAAGGGTCTTTTGAAAGATACCCGTAGGTAAAACCCTTAAGAGAGACGATATTACATTGATTGTCTCATCTTTTAAACTCTTTTTGCCTTTCTTGCCTTTCTCATCGAAAAAGCGTCTGAGAAGAATTGCTGCAGAAAGCTGAGAAGACTGGTTGTCCGTTGATAATTGGGCAATTATTGTGTTAAACGAGGCTGTGTATTCTTCGTTTTGTTTTTCTTTATAATGCGAGATATAATGAAAAACTTTGCCAAGTGCGTAAACAACAGCGACGACTGCAGCAATCTTTGCGAATATATCGAGAAACTGAATAAAATCGTTGGTCATAACTACAAGATTTTTCGTATGGTATCTTTACTGTATGCGTTGAAAATCTGCTCAAAGTTGTCGGCAACATTGTCGGAACTGAGAGACTTGTCGCGCATAATGAAGTAGTAAGGCTTCTGTTTGGCCACTTCCATGATGACGGTTTCATTTACGTCCTCATCAAAGCAGGCGAGAAGATATCCGTCGTTCACATTGAAAACTTCCTTGCCGGCAATGGTTTTCTTTTCAATCTTAACGGAAAGAGGAAGATTACATTCCAGCATAACCTGGAAGAGAAGGTCTTCCGATGTGCGGCCCGGCTTGACATTGTCTTCGAAGAGGGTATTTTCAGAGAAATCCTCGGGCTTGTAATAGACATCCTGCATATTTGATGTGTCAAGTTTCAGGACGCGGAAGCCAGTGTCAATTATATTTGTTGGCTCCTCTTCTGCGAATAACCCTGCATCAAGGCTCACCTTATTATCCTTCCCATTTACTTGGTTTGCTGAGCGCTTAATTCTTTCAATTGCAACATCGCAAATTGTTCGGAATCCTGCTTTATATGCTTCGCTCTTTTCGGATAACAGTTCCGGGAGTTGAACCAGAATGTATTTTCTGTTCCCACTTTCTTTATTAAGCAACATTATCGCATGTGCCGTTGTTGCAGAACCCGAGAAGAAATCCATAACCAAATCGTCATCTTTCGTGTAAAGGGAAAGACAACGTTGGATTAAGCCAACCGGTTTCGGATAATCGAAATACTTCTTACCATCGAATAGCTGCGCCAGCTTTTGAGTAGCATCCTGTGAATGACCAACTTCATTAAAACTCCAATATGTCATTGGCGTTATTCCAGTTTTACGCAATTCTGATAAGAACCTTTTGATGCGTGGTACGCCATTGCCATCAGGCCCAAACCATATTCTATTATCTTGGAGTCTCTCGAAAAACGCGTTTTTCGAGAGACTCCAGCTGCGTCCAGCTGGAGGCTCTACGATACGCCCGGAGGGCGTTGTGATAGGGTATATATTTGCTTCAATCGCCGGACCTACAGATATATCGCTTGAAGACCATACACCTCTTGGATCATTGTCAGGATTCGAATATCTGCTGTCTGTTTCTGATGAACGAGGAATGCCATAGCACTCTGCTATCTCCACATTCTTAGCATAACAAATTATATAATCGTGTGAAGGCGAAAAATGCTTCATGAGATTAATCGGGGAGAATGCTCTTTCCCATACTACCTGCGCCAAAAAATTTTGAGCGCCAAAAATTTCATCAGTAATGTTTTTGAGATTCTTTGCCTCGTTATCATCTATACTGATAAAAATGACACCGTCTTCTCGAAGGAGGTCTTTTGCGACTTTCAGTCTTGGGTACATCATATTAAGCCAATCAGTATGGAATCGTCCATTACTGTCAGAATTTGCTTCGTAATTATTCAAAAGCATCCTTCCGTCTTCATCAAACATTCCACTCTTGTCTTTGAACTCTCCGAGAGTTTCACTGAAATCGTCTTCGTAAACAAAATCATTTCCGGTATTGTAGGGCGGATCGATGTAAATCATCTTCACCTTACCGAGATAGTTCTCGCGAAGCAGTTTGAGTACTTCAAGGTTGTCGCCTTCAATGTAAATGTTCTCGGTGTTATCAAAGTCAACACTGCTCTCGCGGTCTGGGCGCAAAGTCATATTGCTAGGAGTGTTAGCCAAACGCATTGCTTCTCGCTTGCCTGGCCAAGTAAATTGATAGCGCTCTTGGTTGCCTTCGACTACTTCCTTTGACAATTCCTGTTTGAGTTTGTCAAAGTCAATTGCGGTTTCAGGCTGGCCTTTTTCATTCAGACGTTCGGTAAGGCAGTTCGGAAACAACTGTCCAATCTTCTCGATGTTTGCCTCTGCAACATCCCGAGTGTGCATGTTAAGCTTTTCCATTATGTTTATATATATTATTTCCAAAATCTGTGAAGAGGTGAGCCATTAAATATCACCTGCTCTTCTGATGTGAGACTTTTATATAAGCGTTTGGCCATTTTCTTGTCTCCTAACAGTAAATAGGTGCACATTCTATCGAATGGCATTGTAGATTCTTTCTCAGCAATACCATACAGACTATCCTCTTCTTCTGCAGTAAATTTTCGTCTTCTTCTTATAATTTGGTAGACATCAAGCAGTTTGCCCGCTTCTGAAAACCACGGTGTTTCACTTCTGAGCATCAGTTGCGAGATTTTGCTTGCTGTATCAAGGAATATTTCTTTCGGTTTCTTGTCATAAGCTGTCAGGAGCATATTAAGCGTTTCGTTCGCCAAAAGATAAATCTGACAATCCTGTGGCGCTAATTCCTCATACTCCTTTACGATATAGTCATAATCAATGTTAGAAAGCTTGAGGAAATCCTCCTCTTTGAGAAGTCCCGCTCTCGGCATTAGTCGATGTTCATCGGAATTTACAGGTGTATAAAATATCAGCCAATGAGATGGCGCAAAGAAATCGCAGATGTCATATTTACCATTCTCCGTCCTTGAAGGAGATACAATGATTCTCAAAGTGATATTGCCTATGGTTAAGTCGGTACAAGTGGGCCCGTCTTTACAAATCGTAATGTTTGAGACAGGCAACCCTTCAGTTATTGACCGCTCTAACATATCCAAGTTCCTGGAGTTGGATGGCTTGATGCCCGTAAAATCCAAGTCTTCGGCAACATGCATTGTCGAAAGTAATTGCTGAATTTTCTGTAGATATTCCAAATTCTTTTGCTGTTGCGGGTCAAGAAGCTCCGTTAATTCATCGATTGGAAAATTAACTGGACCGATTTTAAACTCTTTTTGTACAGCTGCAGCACAGATGAATTCTTGGTTGTGGATTCTTTGGGATAAAAATGTAGGGTATTTGTATTGAAACTTTGGTGCGCTCCCATCTTCGGGGAAGGTCATAACAAATCCGGGTCCCCATTTGGCCAACATTTTTTGCTTATTCCGGATGATTGTACAGTTTGGATAGTAAGCTTTTTCTCCGACTGTTACAGCACACGCAGTTTGCGAGATAAATGCCATACTTTTTATTCCGGCTTTTATTGGCTCCGGGGTTGTACTGCCTTTTACCTTAGCATAAAAGCATACCTCGTTCTCAAGAAATGGAGCGATAGAATCGTTCTTATTGTCTTCTGCCGAGAAATATTTTGTAGTAGAGAAGGAAATCTGCTCAATATTCTTGTTTCCCTGTATATCTTCAAGGGTCATCAGGGATGAATTTGAGAAACTTGCCTGCTTGTGCGCGTCGATATAGAAATTTGCGAGAATTGTTTCCATCCTGTTGGGCGCATCAACAGGAAAGGGGTACAGGGTGATATTCTTTGTAATTTGCCCGTCGTTTGTCTTATCAAGATATTGCTGAATCTTTACTGGAAGAAGAGTCTCATAAAAAGCCTTTCTATCACCATTTGGCAATTCTTGAACAACAAAGAAAACAACACCACCATTGTTGAGATAGTTCCTTAAGTCTGCTATCTCAACAGGATATGATATAGTTCCTTCATCAAAAGAATCACATTCTTGACCTTTTACTTGGACACTTATCCGTCCAAGCATATTTTCTTTCTTCTGATCTGTGGTGTTGTATATTTTTATATTCCCATCCCACGAGGGTTCTCTATCCCCCTCGCTTATCAAAGGCTCCAAATGAGGACACTTGAGAATATTGTCCCTTATGAAATTCGCCGCAAGGCCTTCTATTTTTGTCGATGGCGTCATATGCTCTAACTAATCTTGCTTTTAAGGCACTTCAACTCTTCAAAATACTGCAGCTTCTTTCGGGGCTGTTTTTCGTTTCTGGCCTTGGCTTCAAGCTGCTCTATTTGCTTGAGAATTTTGGCCTTGGCGTCATCTACCTGAATCTGCTCTTCGAGCGTACTGCCTTCTTCGATTTGGATATCTCCGATGCTTATGACGATATTCTCCCATACACGGTCAAGGTTAAGACCTTGGAGGGCCAGGATAGCATCGCTGGCTCCCATCCAGCTGCTGCAGATGAGTTTTGTGTGATTGATTGCCAGCTGGACGTTGTTCTCGAAGCGCAGAACAAACACCAACTTCTGCGGAATTAGTTTGCTCAACAAATGGATGTTCTTGGGGTCGTAGTCCTGTTTCTTCAGGAGGATATCGATGATGTAGATGCACTCAATCTGTTCACCTCTCGGGAGGGCCGGGATGGTCGTGGGAGATATAATGTTCACGATAGCGAGCTTAGCCACGTCTTCGTCGAAGTGGTCGCGCTGTGCAGGCTTCAGGCCGAACTTGGCATAGATTGCCTTCTTCGGGAGAGACTTGCTGATTTCAGTTGCTATCGGAAGTCCTAACATTTGTTTTAGTAGATTCTTATTATTACAGGGTTCTCTCCCCACTGTACCTGCCAGCAGCGTCCATCAATTTGATCTAGCATTATGAAATTGTAGATATTATCTGTGGCATACAAGGTAAATCTTCCTGGCTTCTCATCAGTGATATCAACAAGTTTTTCTATTGATACAATATCTTCAAACCGGTACTGGCTGTCTTTGAGGGCAAATTGCTCTCTCCAAATCCTTCCATTACGTGTGTCAAGTTTTAAGAAAGTCCACATGTTACTTGTGGGGAAGAGCTTGTAAAATGCTCCGCCTACAGGTTCAGATGCACTCTGTGGAATGTTTAATTGCTTTGCTTCCTGCGCAAAAAGTGCAGTGGAAAGCATAAACGCAAAGAATAGAGGTAATATTTTCTTCATATAAATTTATCGAATTATCAGGAAATCTATCAGTTCAAAGTCATCAAGCCCGGTTATCTCCTTTGTGAAGAGCTCGGCCTGTGTTCCATCGAGGAAACTGTCGAGATCTGACTGGTCTTTGACGTTGATGATACTGTTGATGGCGTCACCGAGCAATTTCGAGTAACGTTCCATCTTGAAGCCATTTCTGGTCTCTTTGTTGAACTCTTTACAGAGAGTAATCTGGGGATGATTCTTTCCACGGCAAAGGCTGCGGAACTTGTCAAGTAGTTCCTTGGGGGCCAGATGATTTATCAAAACTTCACCGTCGTTGTTGATATAGACCATATAGAACGGGTGCAACCTGTTCTTTTTGTCGATATTCACGGCATTGTCCCTGTTCTTCAGAACGAATATCACTCCTGGTTTTGCATTCTCATTTGCTCCGACAACTGCGTGTAGACCATATGGCATATGGTCAACATCCTTGTGAGCCTTCATGTACTCCAGCAGGTCAAGACGGAACTCATTGAGCCCCAAGTCCATTATGCTTACGCCAGTGTTCATTTCCTCAATATCAACCACCTCTTCCTGAAGCTTCTTGAGCTGGGCCTTGCGGTACTCCAAATCGCCTTTTTCTTCTGGAGAAATCAAGTTATCATCACCAGTACTCGTCATCACGGAAACCTTCATCCTTGCCTCCACGCGGCCTTTCAGGTCTATATACTCGTCGAGGGTCATATCCGGCCAGAAGTTCACAAGCTGAATGACATCATTCTTGGAGCCGATACGGTCAATACGCCCGAAACGCTGGATAATGCGTACCGGATTCCAGTGAATATCGTAGTTGATGAGATAGTCACAGTCCTGCAGGTTTTGGCCTTCACTGATGCAGTCAGTGGCAATCAAGACCTCAATCTCGTTCTTGATATCAGGATATATGATCTCTTTCTCCTTGGATACAGGAGAGAAGAGTGTCAGCACTTTGTTGAAGTCAAGTTTCCCTATGCCTTTTGCATTGCTTCGGGCTTCAACGTCACCGGTAATGAGTGCAGTGTCAATCCCGTATTTCTTCTGAATTTTATCGGCCAGATTGTCGTACAGGTAAACAGCGGTGTCGGAGAAGGCCGTGAAAATTATAACCTTCTTGTTCTGCCCGTTGATAGGATTTTCGAACTTATTCTGGAGGTCTACGATAAGCTGCTGGAGTTTGCTGTCGTGTTCAGGGGTGATGTCAGTAAGCATCAATCTTGTCAGCTCCAATTCATCATAATCCTTCTGGAGATATTCGCGCCACTGAATGTAGTCCATATCTTCCAGGAGAATCTTGTTCTTCTTGGTGCCGATGAATGATTCATTCTCGATATCATCAATGTCGAAGTCGTAGCCTTGAGCCTCCTCAACGTTGATTTCTGCATCGTGGTTGTCAATATGTTCAATTGTACTCTTGATGAGGGCTTCAACACGTTCAAGTGTGAGTCTGAAGGAATTGACAGAACTCTCCAGACGTTTGAGCATCAGGATGCACATCAATCTGCGAATACCCATTTCCCGGCCTTCAAGCGAAAGGCCGCTTTTCCCATCGCCTATGTCAAGTCTGTACTTGGCCGCCTTGCTGGGGAGAATGAATGCCGAAGGTGTGTATATGGCAAGATTGAGCTTCTGTAATTGCGTAAAAATCTCGTTATAATTGATTGCATCCTTCAAATCTGTCAGATGAGGACGCCTTGAGATAGGCGGAAGGCGTGTTGGGAACTTTCCGATTGCCTCTGTATCGTAATATGCCTCGATATGCTTTCGGCTGCGGGCGATAGTGACAGAGTCCAGAACTTCAAAGAAATCAAAACTCAGCATTCCAAGAAGAGAGTCAGTAGTGCGGAGACCAACTGGCAACTTAGCCCACGAATTGTATGCACGCTGTGCCTGACGGAAGATATCTTCAAGGGAACTTGATGTGTTCAACTTGCTGTCCATCTGTTCAACATTACCCTCGTAAGCAAGTTGGAGCTGGTTCTTCAGATCATTGAATCGGTTGTTTACCGGTGTGGCCGAAAGCATCAGCACTTTTGTTTTTACACCGGCCCTGATGACCTTGTTAAGTAGTTTAAGATAGCGGTTCTCCTTTGGATCCTCATCATTTTCTCCTACTGTAAGTTTGCCGCCATTTCGAAAGTTATGGGATTCGTCGATGACAACCAGGTCATAATTACCCCAATTGACGTGGCTGAGATCCATTCCATTTGTGCTTCCTCCGCTGCGGGAAAGGTCAGAATGGAAAAAGATATCATAACGGAGTCTATCTTTAGCAATAGGGTTATTGATATAGTTGCTCCGGTATGTTACCCAGTTTTCGTTCAGTTTCTTCGGGCAGAGGACCAGGACACTCTTGTTCCGATTTTCGTAGTATTTGATAACTGACAATGCAGTAAACGTCTTTCCAAGTCCGACACTGTCTGCAAGGATGCAGCCGTTGTATTTCTCAAGTTTGTTGATTATGGCCAGTGCAGCGTCCTTCTGAAAATCATAGAGTTTGTTCCAAATTTGGCTATCCTTAAAACCTGTAGCCTCATTAGGAAGAACATCTTCGGATATATCCTCAAGAAATTCGCTGAAGATGTTGTACAATGCCACGAAATAAATGAATTCCGGACTGTTTTCTTTGTAAACGTTGGAGATGCTCTCAACAATCTGTTCAGTAACGTCTGTAAATTGCTTGTCATCGTTCCAGAGCTCGTTGAACATCCTCAGATATTGTCTGGAATTTTCAGCCTCGACCTTGTTCACGAAATTGAACATATTGTTGCCTTTTTCGCAACCCAAATCTGTAGTGGTGAATCCGTTCACAGGGGTATAGGTGGCAGGCTCATCATTTTCAATATTGATGAAGCCGAGCATATTGGCGGAAGTGATGTTCGATTTGAATTTGACCTTCTGACGAATCCAATCAGCACATTCAATGGCTATGGCCTTCTGGGTGAGTTGATTCCTGAGCTTTACCTCGAACTGCGAACCGTACAGTGCGCGCTCCCTGTCAATTCTGGGAATATAGAATTCCCTGCGCTGTTTTGACTCTCCATCCTTCAAGAAAGAAGGTGCCGTGAAAATGAAACGTAGCTCGTCAATACCCTGGAGTTGAGCCTTAAGCTCCTCGAAGGCATAGATAGAGAAACAGGCCGATGCAATACTCAGCTTTGTCCCTTTCTTAATGGATACCCGAAGGTCATCCACGACCTTCGAGTTTATATTGTCGAAAAATGCTTGCACTGATTCACTTATCAATGCTCAAATTTAACAACATTTTCCCAATCTTCTCCATATTCAATGGCAATCTTGTCAGTTTTGGGCCCAAAATCAGCCATTTTGACAAGCAATGTGTCAAAAAAAATAATCTAGCCATTCCGCTCCTTGACATACGCATACAACGTCGCCCTGCTGATACCGGCAGAGATCGTAAACAGCAGGCGGTCAAACAATGATTTGATATGAGTTTGGTTCATCCGCCTGGACATATGCGTTTCACACACTGAGAAAAGAATAGGATTATCCACACGCTGTGTGGACAAATTGAGAAATTCAGCTATAACTTGAAAATAAGTCGATAATTCAGGTTTACTTTTGATTTCTGCTCAGAATGTAGAACTTCGCTGCAGGGTTATCTTGAATTTTGCTTGAGATATCCCTGTCGAACAATAATTCAGGTAAATAACAGCCGTTCTCTGCTGCAATAAGATACTCTTGTTCCTCTTTTGTAAATTCAAGATAACGGGAAACGCATTTGACAGCATCTGATGACATCTTATCATGATCCACGAACCCGTATCCGGTCTTCAGCATTGGGAACAGTTGCTTTTTGAAATCTTGTATGCCCCGTGATTTAATGTACATCAGTGCCTGAGATACATCTACTCCCGTCGTGAGCGACAGGTAATATGCGATACATTTTCGGATAGAATTGATCTGAGATTCTTCCCTGAAGAGTCCTTTGTCCTCTAGGGTGTATGCATCGAAAATGTCCCTTGGCGTATACCTTTCAAGCAAAGCCTTGAGCTTTGCTCCGAACAGTTCATATTCTGAAAGAATCCTTACTGGGAATACGTCCTCCTTGTCAAACGGATTGGAAGCAGTCTTTACTATCGGTTCGTATATATGGCAGCGTGAAAGGCAGTTGATGTCCAATTTGATTTTATCACGGTTACCGGTTACACTATGATAGTACAGTTCCATCTGGTGAAGGGCATAATTAGGTTTGGGGTCCTTCAGCTCATATTCCAACTCCTCTACTATAACGGCTATCTTTTCGGACACCTTGTTTTTTATTTCAAGCATTTCATCTTTTGGGGTATTACGTGCAAGGTCAAAATCCAGATCAACACTCAGGCGGCGTAGCTCCGAGTAGTAAATTACATTTATTGCAGTACCTCCCTTCAGGACTAAGTTACTTTTTAGAAATTCGTCAGCGTTAAACTTCTTCAGCAGATCCAATAGACGAATAGTCTTCTCAATGGATGCCATCGGGTAACCGGTGTTTTCTACAAGGTTACGCAAGTCCTTTTTAGTAAATTTCTCCATTTCCTGCTCCTTTCGAAATCATTCCTTCTATATTTTTCGGTACAAATAATTTCCAGTCCGATATGTACTTCAATGGTTTGTTGCTATCCATAATCTTATTTTTCACGTTTCCGCCTTTTATTCGGCAGGTTTCAATGAAACTGTCACTGACTCCTATATTGTCCTTGAAAAGAGACAAGAGATAACCGACACGACTCCAAAGCGAGGCGTTGCCATATGCGTTCAAGCAGGCGAGAAGTTCCTTCTCGTTCAGCTGCCCGTCGGATATTGAGGCAAGTGCATACAGCAGTTCTTCCAATCCTCCAGCAAGGTCTATGTGCCGTATACAGTCAATGATTGTTTGGGACAGAGAAGTGACAGCTATCGGATTTCCGTCGCAGTCTTTGCTCAATACGATATTGTATGTAAATTTCAGCGGGTGATATTCATACGACATTCCACCTATTTCAAACGGGCGGAACCTCTTCGGAGAATGAAGGTATATAGTGTTGAACTGCTGCGTCTGCAACGCATAATACTGCAATGCACCATGATAGGAAATACACCCTCCGTTTACGCGGGAACATCCGGCGGCATATTCATTTTCTATAAGTTTTTCCCTTTTCATAATGCAAAGTTATAAACTTTTCAATTATTAACAACAAAAAATATCAGAATTTATTGTATTTGAATAGATTATAAGGTTAAGAATTTGAACATATTTTGGGATAAAAAATCTAAGTCCGCAAAATTATGGGATTCTCAGTATGTTCGAATCATATGTATGGACGAATGAATCAGAATGAGGAAGAGCAGTGACCGGCAGAGGGCACTTTCTATCTTTGGCAAATACGTATATCATTCTCGACGTTGTATTGACGGACAATTCGTAAATTTGGATACATTTATCCGTATTATCCATCGAGCGCTGGGGGCTCCACATAATTCTTTGTAACTTTGCTACACTATGGATTCCCGTATAGCATATGATGCGTTGTTTGTCGGCCTTCAGTCGGGGATTCTGCTATGCCTCGGTGTCGTAATGATTCTGGCGGGGAGAAACAGGGAAAATTATACCAGGCGTATTCATCTGC